>DBMG01000051.1 GCA_002304785.1 Candidatus Accumulibacter sp. UBA704
AGTCCGGAAGAACAACGCCGCATTCAGGGCCAGATGCAGGAATGGCGAAAGCTGACTCCCGATGAGCGGCGCATGGCGCGCGAGAACTACAAGACGGCAAGCCAGCTCCCTGCCGAAAAGAAACAGGAACTGAAACAAAAGTGGGAGGAGTATCAGAATCTCCCCGACGAGGAAAAGGAGAAACTGAAGAAGCAGGCATCCAGCATGCCCGCGAAATCTGCCTTGCCGGGAACGCCGGCCAGCACCGTTGCGCCTGGCGCCGCCTTGCTGCTTCCGTCTGATCAGGCCAAGCCCTCCCCGCTTCCTCCGGTCCCGGCAAAGCCCTGATGACCTCTCTGCAGCCTGCAGTCCCTGCCGGCTTGGCCCGCCGCTTGGCCAGCATGGGCTATGATTTGTTGTTGTTGCTGGGCGTTCTCGCACTCACACTGCTGCTGCCGCACGTACTGATCGGACATTTCCTGCATCTTCTGGCGACTCCCTTTGCCCTCTGGACGCACCTGTTCCTTGTTCTACTGGTCTATTTTTTGTGGTTCTGGACTCATGGCGGCCAGACCTTGGCGATGCGCACTTGGCGACTCCGGGTAGTTACTCGCGCGGGGAATCCGCTTCGTCCAGCGCAGGCGTTGTTGCGCTTCCTGTTGTGCTGGCCAAGTCTCGGGATATTCGGCTTCGGAATTCTGTGGGCGCTGGTTGATCCCGAAAGACAATTCCTGCAAGACCGGATCGCCGGAACTCGAATCGTCTTTCGCTGAGACGCAACCGGCTTCAGCGCCGCTCAAACCACCCGATCAATCCAACGGCTGCCAGCATGAAAATTGCAGACGGTGCAATCGCGCTGATGAAAGGCGACCAACTGTTGATCGCTCCGAGATTGGAAAACAGGCCGTTGAGCATGTGAAACAGAACACCGATCATCACCCCGGCAAAGATCTTCAGACTGACACCGCTGACCCGGTTGTGGGTATAGCCGAACGGCAGAGCAAGAGCCACCATGACCAGCGTAGCCAACGGATAGACCACCTTTTTCCACATGGCTATGTCATATCTCTGCGTTTTCTGCTTGTTCTCGGACAGATGCCTCGTATAGGCCGACAGATGCAGCAACGACATGCGCTCGGGCGAGACCATGAGCACGGAGAGGATGTCCGGATTGAGCGCCGAGCGCCACTCCATATCAGGCATTCTAACCAGTTCGGCACGGTCCTCGCTGATGTTGGTACGCACCACACCCGACAACCGCCAGCTGGCCGGGGGCACATAAACTCCCTCTTCCGCTTCGGTCACCGAGCGCAGTCGAGCGTTCTGGTCAAAATCATAGATGCGCACCCCCTTGAGGCGGGTATCCGGCAAGACCGTATGGACGTTGATGAAACTGCGCTCATCCCTTACCCACAATCCGCTACGCAATTCGCGTGCCACGGCCTTACCCTTCCCCTGAAGCTTCAGCTGCTGGGCAAAGCGTTCCGCGGGAGGAGCCACCACTTCACCGATCACGAAGGTCACCAGTGCAAACACGGCCGCCACAGCCAGAAGAATCGACAGCAGCTTCTTCGTAGACATTCCGGATGCGCGAAGTACAGTGATTTCCGAATGCCGCGCCAGCGTCGACAGGGCATATAGCGTCCCGATCAAGACGGCGACAGGCATCAACTCATAAACTCTCCCCGGCAGCCGCAGGGCAACAAACGCGACGGCATGATGCAACTGATATGAAGCGATGCTGCCAACGTTCTTCACCTCGTTGATCATGTCGAAGAAGCCGAACAGCGCAAGAAACGCCACCAGCACCAGAAGGATAGCGCCGGAGACTTCACGTGCCAGATAGCGACGGTAGATCTTCATCGGAAGAACCGCGCGAAGGAAAGCACCGCGATCCGACGGAAGAACATAAGCGGCAGCAGGCAGCACATGAAAAGATGCACCCCGAGCAAGGCGCCAAGGAAGGAGACCCGGCCACTGGCCACCCAGGCTTGCCCAACTGTCATCAGGTTGTTATATACAAGATAGGCAAACACCGCCAGCAACATATTGGCCGAACGACCAGCACGCGGATTGACAAAAGAAAGCGGTATCGCCAGCAACGCCAGGATCACGGCAGATACTGGAACACCGATGCGCCAAAACAGCTCCGCTAGGTAAGCAGGCCCTCCGTTATTTATGAGGTCCGCGGTCGACGTGTTGGTTGGGGTTCTTTCAATGCCTCGTGCTTCCTTTGTTTCGACCCGTACGGCGTAGCGTGCATATTCCATTATCCTGAACTCGGCAGAACCGGGCTCCACTTCATAGCGACGCCCATTTTCGAGGATGATGAAGCGATCACCATTGCTGGCGATTTCCTGGTATCCGGTGGCCGCCATGGTCACGCCGAGGCGCTGGTTCTGCACCGAACTCACAAACACGTTCGTGACATGGCTCTCGTCGTCGGCGACTCCTTCGACAAAAACGACCCTGTCTCCCGAAGACGATTCCTGAAATGCGCCTGGCGTCGCCTGGCCGGCATCCCGCCGCGATTCCAGATTACCGCGATACTCGGCACTCTTCGACAGCGCCCACGGGGAAACGAAGAGCGACAAGCCGGCAATCGCCACCACCAGGGGCAGGATGAAGACCAGAACCGGACGCACCCAGGCGAGCAGGGACACCCCGGAGGAAAACCACACCACCATTTCGGAATCTCGGTAACTGCGCGAGAGCGCCAGCAGGATGGCAATGAAAGAAGACAACGAGAGCAGGGTGGGAATGAAATTGATCGCGGAGAATCCGAGCAGAGCGACCACGGCTTCAGGCGCAATCGATCCTTCCGCCGCATTTCCCAACAGACGAATCAACTGGGTAGTCAGCAGGATGGCGAACAGGGCGATGAATACGCCGGCAGCCGACTGGGTGAATTCGCGCCGAATGGCACGCTGAAAGATCATTTTTTGACTTGGAAGAAAAACTGCAGTGATAATCGGCTTCTGCAAACCCGCGTAGGAGAAGCCGTTGGAATTTAGCATAAAACGCAAGGCCTCGGAAAAGCAGCGCAGTGGCTGCGTCGTCATCGGAGTGTTCGAAACGCGCAAATTTGCTGCCGGCGCCGACTCGTTCGGCAAGGACACGCAGCGCTCCATCTCCGAAATACTGGCCCGTGGCGATATGGACGGCAAGGCCGGGACAACTCTGCTCCTGCACAATGTTTCCGCACTCCCCGCCGAGCGGCTATTGATAGTCGGTCTCGGCAAGGAGAAGGAGTTCCACGACAAGGAATACTGCGCGGCCATCCGCACGGCGGTAAAAACGCTCAATGACACGGGAACGCCCGACGCCACGCTTCTCCTGACGCAGATTCCGGTCAAGAAGCGGAGCGTTGCCTGGCGCATTCGCCAGGCAGCCATGGTGGCCAGTGAAGCGCTGTATCGGTTCGACCGCTTCAAGAGCAAGAAGGAAGCTCCCCGTCCCCTCGACAGACTCATTTTTTCCATCGATGAAAAGGTCAAGGAAGCACAAGCCGCGCAGGCATTGGAACAAGGGCTGGCGATTGCCGAGGGCGTTGCCTTGGCCAGAACGCTGGGCAACCTGCCTGGAAACGTGTGTACGCCGACACACCTTGCTGAAACCGCGCTGCTAATGTCCCACGACCATTCCCTCGAATGCCGGATACTCGAGCAGCCCGATATGGAAGCGCTGGGCATGCATTCACTGCTCTCGGTGACCAAGGGATCGCACCAGCCGCCCAAGCTGATCGTCGTGCACTACAAGGGCGGCAAGACGGGCGACAAGCCCGTGGTACTGGTCGGAAAGGGCATCACCTTCGACACCGGCGGAATTTCCCTCAAGCCCGGTGAAGGCATGGACGAGATGAAGTTCGACATGTGCGGCGCCGCCAGCGTATTGGGAACCCTCAAGGCCGTGGCGCTCATGAAACTGCCGATCAACCTGACGGTGATCGTCCCGAGCGTTGAAAACATGCCGGGCGGGGCCGCCAGCAAGCCGGGCGACATCGTCACCTCGCTTTCAGGCCAGACTATCGAGATCCTCAACACCGACGCCGAAGGCCGCCTGATCCTCTGCGACGCCTTGACTTACGCCGAACGCTTCAATCCGAAAGCAGTCATCGATGTCGCCACGCTTACCGGCGCCTGCGTCATTGCGCTGGGACACGTCGCCACCGGCTTGTTCGCCAACGACGACGAACTGGCCGGCGAACTGCTCGGCGCCGGCGCCGTCGCCGCCGACCGCGCCTGGCAGATGCCGCTATGGGACGATTACCAGGAACAACTCAAGAGCAATTTCGCTGACATGGCCAACATCGGAGGACGGCCGGCCGGCAGCGTTACCGCGGCCTGCTTCCTGTCGCGATTTGCCGGGAAATTCGCATGGGCGCACCTCGACATTGCAGGAACCGCCTGGAAATCCGGGGCGGAAAAGGGGGCGACAGGACGGCCTGTACCGCTGCTGGTGCATTTCCTGCTCGAACGTGCCGGGAAACTGCATTGACGCAGATTTTTTTCTATCACAACGCTGCCGACCGGATTGCGGCAACCGCGGCCCTGCTCGGCAGAGCCTTCCGGCAGGGGAAGGCGGTTCTTGTCTATGCGCCGGAAGCGGAAGTCGCCGGTGCGCTTGACCGGCACTTGTGGACCTCTCCGCCGACCGGCTTCGTTCCGCACGTGCGCAGCACTTCACCCCTGGCCGGAGAGACACCGATCGTTATCACGGAAGACCCGGCCTCGGCGGGACAGCACGAACGGCTGCTCAATCTCTCGCCGGAGATACCCCCCGGGTTTTCGCGCTTCGACAGCGTCATCGAGGTTGTCGGACTGGACGACGGCGAACGCCAGGCGGCGCGGGAACGCGTCAAGTTCTACAAGGACCGTGGTTACGCCATCCAGTATTTCGATCTTGCGGAGAAGTCTTGATGAACAGTCATGACGACAGTAGCGAAAACACCGAGCTTCCGATCCGCCGGCGGCGCAGTTTCCTTGCCACGCGGCGCGACGACAGTCTTGCGGTCGACACCATTCCGATGGCAACGAAAGAAACGGCAGCGGAGGACGACATCCCAGTTCTGACCGAGGTGGTAACGACCGACCAGGACAAAGGTGCGCCGCCGGAGGACGAATGCAAGCCCGATTTCTCCGCCAGCTTCGACGCGCGCCTCGAGGAACTTGCCGCGCAGATGGCCGAAGCCATCGGAAGGCAGATGGCCAGTGAACTGCCGACGCTGATCGAGGCAACGCTGCTCAACGCCAGCGAAGACCTGCGCACCGGCATCACGGCAACGATGGAAACCGCCCTGCGCGATTTCAGCGCCCGCCGCAAGCAACTGCAACTCCCGCTCGACGCCTCCGACATGGAGAGCAAAGCACCGTACTGATCGCTAAGCACAGCGAGCTCCAGTCGGGGATACCCCAAGCGATCCGGTATAATCGCGGGTTTTCTCCACCTCACTGCGCACCCCATCCTATGGAACTCGCCAAGAGCTTTGAGCCGGCCGACATCGAACGTCGCTGGTACCCCGACTGGGAGGCCAAGGGCTACTTCAACGCCGGCCTCGACGCGAACAAATCCGACGCTTTCTGCATCCTGCTGCCGCCGCCCAACGTCACCGGCACGCTGCACATGGGGCACGGTTTCAACCAGGCGATCATGGATGCGCTGACGCGCTACCACCGCATGCGCGGCGACAACACATTGTGGCAGCCGGGCACCGATCACGCAGGCATCGCCACGCAGATCGTCGTCGAACGCCAACTCGATGGGCAGGGCATTTCACGCCATGACCTCGGACGCGAAAAGTTCCTCGAAAAAGTGTGGGAGTGGAAGGAATACTCGGGCAACACCATCACCCGCCAGATGCGCCGGCTCGGAACCTCGCCGGACTGGACGCGCGAGCGTTTCACGATGGACGCCGGCCTCTCCAAGATCGTCACCGAAACCTTCGTCCGCCTGTACAACGAAGGGCTGATCTACCGCGGCAAACGGCTGGTCAACTGGGACCCGGCGCTGCACACCGCCGTCTCCGACCTGGAGGTCGTGAGCGAGGAAGAAGCCGGCTTCATGTGGCACATTCGCTACCCGCTGGCCGACGGCTCGGGAAGCCTGGTGGTGGCGACGACCCGTCCGGAAACCATGCTCGGCGACACTGCGGTGATGGTGCATCCGGAAGACGAACGCTATAAGTACATGATCGGCAAGACGGTCAAGCTGCCGCTCACCGACCGAGAAATTCCGATCATCGCCGATGCCTACGTCGACCTGGAATTCGGCACCGGCTGCGTCAAGGTCACCCCGGCGCATGACTTCAACGACTACGCCGTCGGGCAGCGGCACAAGCTGCCGATCATTTCGATCCTCACGTTGGATGCCAAGATCAACGAGAATGCGCCAGCGAAATATCGCGGCATGGACCGCTTCGATGCGCGCAAGGCCGTCGTCGCCGATCTCGAAGCGCTGGGCGTTCTGGTCAAGACCGACAAGCACACGCTGAAGGTCCCGCGCGGCGACCGCACCGGCGTCGTCATCGAACCGATGCTCACCGATCAGTGGTTCGTCGCCATGAGCAAACCCGGCGCCGACGGTACCAGCATTGTCGGCAAGGCGCTCGAATGCGTTGCCTCGGGCGAAATCAAGTTCGTGCCGGAAAACTGGGTCAACACCTACAACCAGTGGCTGAACAACATCCAGGACTGGTGCATCTCGCGGCAACTGTGGTGGGGCCACCAGATCCCGGCGTGGTACGACGAGCAAGGCAACGTATACGTCGCGCACAACGAGGAGGAAGCGAAAGCCCAGGCCGCCACTAAGGGTGTCAGCGGCCCGCTGACACGCGATGCGGACGTGCTCGACACCTGGTATTCCTCCGCGCTGTGGCCTTTCTCGACACTCGACTGGACGCCCGAGTGGCCTGACAAATCGAATCCGGCACTCGATATCTACCTGCCGTCGACGGTGCTCGTCACCGGTTTCGACATCATTTTCTTCTGGGTGGCGCGCATGGTCATGATGACCAAGCACATCACCGGCAAGATCCCGTTCAAGGACGTGTACGTGCATGGTTTGATCCGCGACGCGGAAGGCCAGAAGATGAGCAAATCCAAGGGCAACGTGCTCGACCCGATCGACCTGATCGACGGTATCGGCATCGAGGATCTGGTGAGAAAGCGCACCACCGGCTTGATGAACCCGAAGCAGGCAGAGCAGATTGAGAAGCGTACGCGCAAGGAATTCCCGGAGGGTATTCCGTCTTTCGGGACCGATGCGCTGCGCTTTACCTTCCTGTCGCTGGCCAGCCCCGGCCGCGACATCAAGTTCGATCTGCACCGCTGCGAGGGCTACCGCAATTTCTGCAACAAACTGTGGAACGCCACCCGCTTCGTGCTGATGAACACCGAAGGCCAGGACTGCGGCATCGATCCGGCGACGCCGGACATCTGTCCAGAGCATCTGCGGTTCTCATTCGCCGACCGCTGGATCGTCAGCCGCCTGCAGCGCACCGAAGCCGAAGTGGCGCAGCATTTTGCCGACTACCGTTTCGACCTGCTGGCCCGCGCGATCTACGAATTCGTCTGGGACGAGTTCTGCGACTGGTACCTGGAACTCGCCAAGGTTCAAATCCAGAACAGCACGCCAGAGGAAGCGCGCGCCACCCGGCGGACGCTGGTACGCGTACTCGAGACGGTGCTGCGCCTAGCACATCCGCTGATTCCGTTCATTACCGAGGAACTGTGGCAGGCCGTCGCGCCACTGGCCCACCGCAAGACGCATGACTCGGTCATGCTTGCCGCCTACCCGAAGGCTGACCCGCTGAAGTTCAACGAAGCCAGCGAAACCAAGGTCCAGCAACTCAAGGATCTGGCCTATGCCTGCCGCAACTTGCGCGGCGAGATGAACATTTCGCCGGCGCAGAAGGTGCCCTTGATCGCCAGCGGCAACAGCGAAATCCTGCAACGCTGCGCACCCTATCTCAAGGCACTGGCCAAGCTTGCCGACGTGCAGATCGTCGACGGCGAATTCGACAAACTCGCGGAGGACACCAACGCCCCGATCGCCGTGGTCGGCGAAATCCGCCTGATGCTCAAGATCGAAATCGACGTCGCCGCCGAGACCGAGCGACTGTCAAAGGAAATCGCCCGCCTCGAAAGTGAAATCGTCAAGGCCACAGCCAAGCTCGCCAACGAAAGCTTCGTCGCCCGCGCCCCGGCGCAGGTCGTCGAACAGGAGAAGAAACGCCTCGCCGATTTTGCCGCGACGGTTGAGAAACTCAAGCCACAGCTTGAACGGTTGAAGCGCTGAACGGCGCGGTTACCAACAGAGAGCCGGTTGTGCCCCCCGCACACCGGCTGCTTCTCATTTGGCCACGGCATGGCCTATCCTTGAATCACACTCCTTGATTGGAGGCCGCCATGCCTTCAGACCCCTACAATCTCGCCCGATTCATCCAGGCACAGGAAAACGCCTACGCAACCGCCTTGCGGGAACTTCAGAACGGTCAGAAGCGCTCTCACTGGATGTGGTTCATCTTCCCGCAGATCCAGGGACTGGGCTTCAGCCCGACGGCCCAATACTACGCCATCAAAGATATCGACGAGGCGCGCGCCTATCTGGCGCATTCATTGCTCGGGCCGCGGCTGGCCGAGTGCACCGCGGCTGTCAACTCGCTGGAAGGGAAGTCGCTCGAACAGATTTTTGGCCACGTAGACCATCTGAAATTCCGTTCGTCGATGACGCTTTTCGAACTCGCCTCCGGAGCAGATTCCGAGTTCTCGAAGGCCCTCGACAAGTACTGTTCGGGAGAACGTGACAAGGCCACCCTAAACATCGCCGCAGCGTCGGGTCGCTGATCTGATAGATTGCATGTTTTCACCGAACCACAGGACAACATGAACACTTCGAATTCCGCACGAGACTTCGACGCGCGCGCCAGAACTTGGGACAACGACCCGATGAAGACGGCACGCGCACTGGCTGTAGCCAACGCCATCCGCAGCCGCATCCCGAATTTAACGGGCAGTAGCGGCTTCGAATACGGCTGCGGTACCGGTTTGCTCAGTTTCGCTTTGCAGCCTCACTTACAGCAGGTCACGCTAGCCGATAGCTCGACCGGCATGCTCGAAGTACTGCGCGAAAAAATCGCCGCATCCGGCATCGCCAACATGAGGCCCATCCAGCTTGACCTGACGACCGACCCGTTGCCCGAACAGCGTTTCGACCTCATCTATTCGTTGATGACCTTCCACCACATCCCGGATACCGACACCATCCTGCGCAACCTGCATGCCCTGCTTCGCCGCCCGGGATACCTTTGCATCGCCGACCTCGACAGCGAGGACGGCTCGTTCCACGGCGACGAGTTCTCCG
The DNA here is from genome assembly GCA_002304785.1 of Candidatus Accumulibacter sp. UBA704. GTDB lineage: Bacteria > Pseudomonadota > Gammaproteobacteria > Burkholderiales > Rhodocyclaceae > Propionivibrio. The sequence goes on from DBMG01000051.1 coordinate 9,340, forward strand.
GACACAAAGGGTTTGATCGCCACGATCTGGCACGACGGGCCGAACAAGCGGGTTTCAGGAATATCGGCTTTTCGACCGTCTTCGAGGTCCGCAAGGGCAAGCCGGAGCGAGGCTACCCCGTATTCCTGATGACTGCGGAAAAAACCTGAGAGCCAAAACTCTGCGCACTATTTCCCCCCTTCAACAAAAGAAGGCGAAGCAAACATGCTCCCGAACGCCCCCGATCGATGCTATTTGCGATAAGCCTGCGCTTCTTGCATCTCCTCGAGAATGTCGGTCTTGCTTTCCAACAGTTCATCCTCGTCGAAGCCGAGATAATCGAGCGCCTGTCTGCCGTGCCGCAGCCACGCCGAATCCTGAGGCGCTCCGAGAAAATCATTGACCAGATCGTCGGCAATCAGCGAAATGGCCGTCAGCGCGACGACGTCGCCCTGGCCTGCCATAGTCTCTCCGTAGAGAGTCTCGAAGCGGTGATGATCGCGGATCGCGTCGCAAACCATATCGGGCAGTTGCCAAGTACGAGCAAGAATGGCCCCGACGAGCGTGTGGGAGACTTGATGGCGCTCATTTTCCAGCTCGACCAAGGGCCGGTCGGTGGCGCTGGCCAATCGCAGGGTTTCCGTGTAGTCGGCAAAGCGCTGGGCCAGGACGGGGATGCCGCAATCGTTGAACAAGCCGAAAGTGAAGGCGCCTTCCGTCGAAATGAAGCGCAGTTGCCGCGCCAGGCGCGCACAGGCAATCGCATGGTAGTTGGTGCGATCCCAGAATTGATCCCAGAACGGATCGGATGCATGCCCCGGACCGCCGAGCGCATTGCGCAGGGCGAGCAGTGAAACAATATTGGTGACCGAACGGATCCCGAGGACCTGCAGAGCCGACTTCACCGCCTGAACCTTGTGGTTCAATCCGTAGAATGGCGAATTGGCAGTTTTGATAACCGCGGACGCCAGACCCATGTCACCGCAGATCAGCTTGTCAAGCTTCAGCAGATCGGGATCGTCGCTGCGCGCTTCCTGCACCATGGCCGTGACGATCCGCGGGCACGGCGGAATGACGATATTGGCCAGAACTCGCGAAATTTCCTCGCTGCTGGGTTCAGCGCCATTTGGCGTGGCATCGGTTTGTACCATGGGATGCACCTCACTCTTTGGTCACCAGTCGTTTAATCGTAACTGAGCCGCATGAAGGGAGCAACCGACCACATCGGCGCCGATCCGTGCAGGCACCCACACGGCGGCGTTTGAGAAGAACCGCGCCAACGTTCAGCGCCTTAAAGGCGATGAGCGAGCATCATCGGCCGGGAGCACCCCGGCACGCCACCCGTTACGGAAACGTAAGGCAGCCCCTCGTGCGAAGCGTTGACTCTTTTTCTATTATCGATACTATTATCGATAATAGTGGTCTAACGAAGCAGCTTCGTTTTTCTGTTGAGTTCATTGCGCATTCGTTGCGCATCTCACATGCACGATTCGGAGGGGACTGAAATGACAGAAGCAGAACTGCAAGCACTGTGCCGGATTATCCGCTCGGACATTATCAAGATGATCGGCCGGGTGAAATCTGGACATCCAGGCGGCTCGCTTTCCTGCACCGAAATCCTGGCTACGCTTTATTTCAAGGAAATGCTTGCCGACCCTGCGCTCCCACCCGAGATGCGCGACAAATGCATTCTGTGCAAGGGCCACGCCGCCCCGGCGCTGTACACCGTGCTCGCACACCGCGGTTACTTCCCGCGCGAGGAACTCCTGACGCTGCGGCAACTCGGCTCACGCCTGCAGGGGCATCCCGACATGAAGAAGACTCCCGGCGTCGACGCCTCCACCGGCTCGCTCGGCCAGGGCTGCTCAATCGCCATTGGGCTGGCGCTGGGCGCCCGTCTGAAAGGCACGTCGCAGAAGATATTCGCCGTGGTTGGTGACGGCGAGATGCAGGAAGGGCAGTTCTGGGAAGCGATGATGTCGGCGGCGCACTTCGGGCTGACCAACCTCACCGTGATTCTCGACCACAACGGTCTGCAGATCGACGGTGCCAACGACGACGTGATGTGCCTCGGCAACATCAAGGCCAAGCTGCAGGCATTCGGCTTCGAAGTCATCGAGGCCGACGGGCACGATATCGGCCAGCTGCTCGCCGCCTACCGCAAGACGACGGAAAAACCGAAGTTCATCCTGGCGCATACGGTCAAGGGCAAGGGCGTGTCGTTCATGGAAAACCAGGCCGGCTGGCACGGCAAGGCACCCAGCGCGGAAGAGACGGAGCAGGCCCTGGCGGAGCTGGAGGCTTAAAATGGGCACACTTAACATCAGGGGAACGAAAGCGATCCGCGTGGCCTACGGCGAGGCACTGGCAGAACTCGGCGCGGAACGACCCGACGTGGTGGTTCTCGACGCCGATCTGGCGCACGCCACGACGACCTGCGTCTTTGGCGAAAAGTATCCAGGCCGCTTCTTCAATCTCGGCATTGCCGAACAGAACATGATGGGCGTCGCCGCCGGACTGGCCATCAGCGGACTCACGCCGGTGGCCAGCACGTTCTCCATCTTCGGCGCCGGACGTGCCTTCGAACAGGTGCGCAACAGCATCTGCTACGCGAACCTCAATGTCACCCTGGCGCTCAGCCACAATGGCCTGACCGTCGGCGAAGACGGCGGCAGCCACCAGAGCATCGAGGACATCTCGCTGATGCGCAGTATCCCAGGCATGACCGTTCTCGTTCCCTGCGACGCTATCGAGATGCGCAAGGCGCTGCGTGCCGCCATCGATCATCCCGGCCCAGTGTACATCCGCGTCACCCGCCCGCCGGCTCCGTACTTCACCGAGGACGATGCACCGTTCACCGTCGGCAAGGCCAATACCCTGCGCCCTGGTGCCGATATCGCCATCATCGCCACCGGACTGATGGTCTACCAGGCGCTTCTCGCCGCAGAACAGCTCGCACAGGAAGACATCGAAGCCGCCGTACTGAACATGCACACGATCAAGCCGATCGACCGCGATGCGATCATCGAAGCGGCCGGCAAGACCGGCCGGCTGATCACGGTCGAGGATCATTCGGTGATCGGCGGACTTGGTTCGGCCGTCGCGGAAGTGCTCGCCGAAGGCAGCCCGGCGCGGCTCGTACGCATGGGCCTGCAGGACTGTTTCGGCCAGTCGGGAACGCCCGACGCGCTGCTCGAGCACTACGGCCTTACCGCGCGGCACATCGCCGAAAACGCCAGAAAACTCGTGGGAGACAAACAATGAGCGCAAACAAGCTGAGCATCGCAAGCTTCGAAGGCGAGGGTCTGAAACGCGTCGTCGAGAGCGGCGACTGGTTCGTCGGTATCAAGAACTGGAAACCGACCAACGACGCCGCGCATTTCGACAGCATGGAGCGCCACATGCTGACCGATGAAGTCTTCGTCCTGCTCGAGGGCGGCTGCACCTTGCTCGTCGATCATTCGTCCGACAACAGTTGCTCGGACATCCGTTGCATCCCGATGGAGAAAAACAGGGTATATTGCATTCATCATTCGGTTTGGCATAACACCATCACCACGAAGGATGCCAAACTGATCCTCATGGAGAACAAAAACACGTCCATGGATAACAGCGAGGTTCAGACGCTGTCGTCGGGCGAAATCGCCGCACTTCAGCGACAGTTCTGAGCCGGACCTCCCAGGACTGAATGCACGGGAAGACGAGCAACGTCATGGCCACTCGCAAGGAAACGTCGAGCAAGGTCGACGATCTGTACCGGCGACTCAAAAAGCAGATCGTCATGTCCGAACTGCTGCCGGGGCAACAACTGGTCGAACTGGAACTCGCCGGCACACTAGGTTGCAGCCAGAGCACCGTACGTGAAGCCCTGCTGCGTCTGCAGGAAGACGGCCTGATCGTGCGCCAGGGCTACCGTGGCACGACGGTCTCCCCTGTCACGCCCGTCGAATCCGAAATATTTCTCGAATTGCGCCGAATGCTGGAGGTACGTGCCGCGCGGCTATCGCTCGAGCGGCTGACGGAAGCCGACATCGATGCGCTCGAGCGCATCGTCGAGGCCATGGAAGAGGCCGCAGGGCAAGACGACGGATACGCACTGTTCGAGAGGGATCTCGAGTTTCACATGAAGCTGTTCGAGATCGCCTGCCTGCCCGCACTAACCCCGGTGCTCACGCGTTGCTCAGTGGTAAACCACCGCAACAAGATCTCCCAGTCCGGAAAGCGTCGCGCCCTGCTGGAAACCGCACAACGCCACCGCAACATCATCGGCGCGCTGCAGGCCGGCAACGCCGAATTCGTCGAAGAAGCCGTCAGCCACCATGTCTCCAGCATTTTCGACACCAGGTCGGGGGACACACCCGACGAGCGCTCACCGGCCAGCAGGATGTCGGACGCGATGCGCAACGTCTTCGTGCAACTTGCACGCGAGGAGGCTAACTACCCCAACGTGACGACGCTATCGCCGGCAGAGGGGCGCAAGATCTTCGAGCAGCGCCACGCCCGCTGGAATCGGATCGACGCGCAGCGCTTCGCCATCGAACGCTTCGAAATCCCGCAGAACCCGTTCTCGCGCCATCCGACCCGCCCGATTCCGGCAGTGCGCATCCAAACGGCCAATACCGAATCCAAAGGCAAGCTGCTGTACATCCACGGCGGAGGCTGGACTTTCGGCAGCACTGACTCATTCATGGGCATCATGTCACGCTTGGCCGAGCGCACCGGGTTTGCGGTTTTCGGCGTCGATTACGCACTCGCTCCCGAATTTCCCTTCCCCTGCGGCCTCAACGACTGCACCTGGGCCTGGCGCTGGCTGCGCGGGCAAGACACTTCCGGGCAACCCTGGTTCGTCGCTGGCGACTCGTCCGGCGCCAACCTGGCCCTGGCCATGATGCTCGACCTGCGCAGCCTCGACGAACTCCAGCCGCAGGGCGCCGCGCTGGTCTACGGCGTCTACTGCGGGGAGGAAGGAAAGGAATCGCACCGCCTCTTCGGCCAGGGGCAATTCGGCCTCACCACCGAACGCATGGCCTGGTTCCTCGACAACTATCGGCCGGCGGAACTTCCCGAGTTCGCCCGCCCGCGGCTATTCCCCGTCGAGGCCGACCTGCACGACCTGCCGCCACTTCTTCTCATCGCAGCGGAACTCGATCCGTTGCGCGACGACAGCATCAAGCTGGCGAGGAAACTGGCACTGACCAACACGCCGTTCGAATTCAGCCAGGTTGCGGGCGTCATACACAACTTCCTGCACTGGAGCGACGCACTCCCGGAAGCCGTCGCCACCCTGGACAACATCGCCGCATTTATGCAGTTGCGCAGCAGTATGTAACCCACGTTTCAATCTCTCGTAACAAGGAACAGGAAATCAGCATGCGGTAATCAAAAACCAATCGTAATGGGGGTCCAACATGTCCAAGAAAGCCACACTCTGTATCGTCCTCGCAACCGCCCTTTCGGGTTTCGCCGCCAGTCATGCCTGGGCGCAATCCACCGTGAACTTCTGGTACCACTTCGACAATCCGGAAAGCACCAAGCTGATGGACGAACTGGTCGCCGGCTTTGAAGGCAAGAATCCGGGGATCAAGGTGAAGGCCGAGAACATTCCCTGGAACAACTATTACGACAAGCTTTTCACCTCGATCGTCGGCGGCAAGGCGCCCGACGTGGCGATGGTCAAGCTGGCCCAGCAGCCGCAACTTCTCGAGATGGGCGCGCTCGAACCGATCGATAAGATGGTCGCCGCGTGGCCCGGCAAGGATGAGCTTGGCAACAACCTGCTAGAGATCAACAAGGGACCGGACGGAAAACAGTACTACCTGCCGCTGCAGTACGTCGTCGTTTACCTCTATTACCGTGCCGACCTCTTCGCCAAGGCTGGACTGGAACCGCCCGCCACCTGCGAAGCGTTCCTCGACGCGGCCAAGAAGCTGACGCTGCCGGCCAGCGCCAACGACGGTATCGAGCTGTTCGGCTTCGGCCTGCGCGGCGGCAAGGGCGGCTACGACAACTGGGGGCCGTTCGTCCTGTCGCAGGCCGACTTTACGCCGGGCGGAATGGTCTCGCCCAAGGCCGTCGCCGCCAATACCTGGTACGTCGATCTCTTTCGCAAGCACAAGGTGGCCCCGCCGTCGGCGCCGAACGACGGCTTCAACGAGATCATCAGCACCTTCAAGTCCGGGCGCACGGCGATGATCTTCCACCACATCGGCTCGTCGAAGACGATGGTTGCCGCACTCGGCGACAAGGTCTCCGCCGTTCCGGCGCCGTCGTGCAACGGCGGGCGCTGGACATCGTTCGGCGACGAATCGACGGCGCTGTTCAAGGCATCGAAGAACAAGGACGCGGCCTGGAAGTGGATGGCCTTCCTCAGCGAGGGCGACAACAACGTGAAATTCAACCAGGCCACCGGACAGATGACGGTGACACGGAGTGGTGCCGAAAAAGGCTCCTTCGAGCCGCGCTTCGTCAAGGCGACCGTCGACTCGCTGCCGTTCGCCAAAACGCTGCCCGCCGTGCCGCAGACTGCCGACTTCGTGAATACGGTGTGGCCGGTCAACATGCAACGGGCGTTGACCGGCGAGATCACGCCCGAACAGATGATGGTCACGATCGAGAAGCATTTCGCGACGAAGTAGAGAAGTTCGCGACTCGTTTTGCTCCGTCATCCCGGCGAAAGCCGGGATCCAGGCAGCCCTCCGAAAACCTGGATTCCGGCTTTCGCCGGAATGACGGATATTACAACGCTTGCGGCAGTTGAATCGACAGAAGGGAACCCATGAACCACCGATCCAGCCTCCGCCGCATGCCCTACTGGCTGCTCTCGCCGGCGGTGCTGGCCACGCTGATCGTGGTCTTCTATCCGATGCTGCAGGCAGGCATCACCAGCCTGTATTACGACGTCCTGTGGAAACCGAAAGCAACGCGCTTCATCGGGTTCGACAACTTCGTCGCTATCGCCCGCGACCCCGTGTTCTGGGCCTCGCTCGGGCGCACTGCAATCTGGATCGGCATCACCGTGCCGCTGCAACTGGCGCTCGGCTTCGTCACCGCGCTGCTGCTCAACCAGCAGTTCCGCTGGCGCACGCTGGCGCGCAGCCTGATCCTCATTCCCTGGGCGCTGCCCAGCGTGGTCATCGGCCTGATGTGGTCGTGGATCTACCATCCGCAGGTCGGCCTGCTCAACGATCTGCTGCTGCGCGTTGGCTTGCTCAACACGGCGATTCCCTGGCTGGCCAGCCCGGACACGGCACTGTACTCGATTATCACCGCGCTGGTCTGGCAAGGCTTCCCCTTCTTCGCCATCATGATTCTCGCCGGTCTGCAGACGATCCCCACCAATCTGTACGAGGCGGCGGCGATCGACGGCGCCACGACCTGGCAGCAGTTCGTCGAGATCACCCTGCCGGGGCTCAAGAGCGTGCTTGTCACGGCGGTGATGCTGCGCATCATCTGGGTCGCCAATTCGATGGACGTGATCTACGTAATGACCGGCGGCGGCCCCGGCTACGCCACGCACACGCTGCCGTTCTACGCCTTCAAGCGCACCTACAGCAGCATGGACTTCGGCTACGGCTCGGCGTTGGCCGTGACGTTCGCACTCCTGCTGCTCGGCTTCATCGTCCTGTACCTGCGCCGCGTCGGAAAGAGCATGGAATGAGAACGGCCAGAATCTCGCCCGCCCGGCGCTTCTTCCTGCTGCACCTGCCGATGGCGTTGATCGTCCTGTTCGCCATCGGCCCGTACCTGTGGATGCTGATCACCTCGCTGAAGCCCGAATCGACGCTGTTCTCGGCCAACCGCAGTCTCCTCCCGGACGTGGTGACGCTGGAAAACTACGTCCGACTGTTCTCCCGCACCGGCTTTCTCAGGAACCTCGGGCACAGTCTCGTCGTTGCCAGCGGCGCCGTGGTCCTCGGTCTGTCGGTCAGCATCACCGCCGCCTACTCTTTTTCCCGCTACCGTTTCCGGGGGCGGCGAACGCTGATGCTCACTTTCCTGCTGATCAACATGTTCCCGGTGGTGCTGCTGATCATCCCGCTGTTCATCATCATGAAGCACCTGCAACTGCTCGACACGCACGCCGGCCTAATCCTGGCGCATTCGACCTTCGCCATCCCGTTCGCCACCTGGATGATGATCAGCTACTTCAACGCCGTGCCGCGCAGCCTCGACGAAGCGGCGCAGGTCGACGGCTGCCGGCCGTTCGGCGCCATGCTGCGCGTGGTGCTGCCGGTGACGCTGCCGGGCATCATCGCCACCGGCATCTACATCTTCATCACCTCGTGGAACGAATACCTCTACGCCTCGGTGCTCGCCGGGCAGGATGTGCGCGTGCTCACCGTCGCCGTGCAGACGCTGATCGGCGAATACGAAATCGCCTGGGGCCTGCTCACCGGCGGCGGCGTGGTCGGCGCGCTGCCGGTAACACTGCTCTTCATGCTCATCCAAAAGCGCCTGATCGCTGGGATGACGCAAGGAGCGGTGAAGGGATAAACACCAACGAAAGGCCAGTCAATGAGCGCAGTCAGCCTCAGGAATGTTTTCAAGAGTTACGACAGCACCCTAGTCATCCACGGGGTCAACCTCGAGATCCATGATGGCGAATTCATCGTCTTCGTTGGTCCGTCGGGCTGTGGCAAAAGCACACTGATGCGCATGGTCGCTGGTCTCGAAGACATCACCGCCGGCGAGATCCTGATCGACGGCCAGGTGGTCAACGACCTACCTCCGCGCGACAGAGACATCGCCATGGTCTTCCAGGACTACGCGCTCTACCCGAACAAGACCGTATTCGAGAACATGGCTTTTGGACTGCGCCTGCGCAAGACGCCGGAATCCGAAATCAGGGCCAGCGTGCAGGCTGCCGCCGCGACCCTGCAGATCGAACATCTGTTCGACCGCCTGCCCAAGGCACTGTCCGGCGGCCAGCGCCAGCGCGTCGCCATGGGTCGCGCCATTGTGCGCCAGCCCAAGGTCTTCCTGTTCGACGAACCCCTATCCAACCTCGATGCACTGTTGCGCAACCAGGTGCGCGCGGAGATCAAGAAGCTGCACCACCGCCTCAAGGGCACGACGATCTACGTAACCCATGATCAGGTCGAGGCCATGACACTGGCCGACCGCATCGTCGTGCTGCGCGCCGGCGTCATCGTGCAGGTCGGCACACCCGACGAGATCTACCACCAGCCACGCCACCGCTTCGTCGCCGGCTTCACCGGTTCGCCGCCGATGAACTTCGTCGACGCCAGCGTCGTTTCCGACAACGGGCAGGTCATGCTGAATCTCGTCAGCGACCATCGCCTGCCGCTTCCGGAAACGCTATCGCGCGCCGTCGAGGAACGCGTCGGGGACGAGGTCGAATTCGGCATCCGTCCGGAAAACCTGCATCTGGCCAACTCCGAACCGCCTGCCGACTGGCCGAAGCTGTCGCTGAAGGTGGAACTGATCGAGCCGATGGGCGCCGAGAATCTCGTGCATTTCGCGCTGTGCAAAAACTCACTCGTCGGCCGCTTCGGCAACCACGTCCGCCCTGCACCCGGCACACTCATCGACGTCGTTCTCGATCCAACAAAGATGCATCTGTTCGACAAGCAGAGCGGTGAAACGCTGAACCGCTTCTGAGCCCGCTGCGTACAAGGACCCCGCCAGAGGGCGGTATTGCAGAAAAAAGCCGGCAACGCTTTGCCGCGTTGCCGGCTCTTGTCCGCGGATCCGTACCTACAGCAGGCTCTTAAGCAGTCGCCCCATTTCCGACGGATTGTGCGTGACCTTGAAGCCGCACTCCTCCATGATCGCCAGCTTCGCTTCCGCCGTATCTGCGCCGCCGGAGATCAAGGCGCCGGCATGGCCCATGCGCTTGCCCGCCGGGGCGGTGACCCCGGCGATGAAGCCGACCACCGGCTTCTTCATGTTGGCCTTGCACCACAGCGCCGCATCCGCTTCGTCCGGACCGCCGATCTCGCCGATCATGATCACCGCATCGGTGTCCGGGTCGTCGTTGAACAGTTTCATCACATCAAGATGCTTGAGCCCGTTGATCGGGTCGCCGCCGATGCCCACCGCCGACGATTGGCCGATGCCCAGTTCGGTGAGTTGGGCCACCGATTCGTAGGTCAGGGTGCCGGAGCGTGAGACGACGCCTACCCGTCCCTTCTTGTGAATGTGCCCGGGCATGATACCGATCTTTATTTCACCGGGAGTGATCAGCCCCGGGCAGTTGGGCCCGAGCAGCAGGGTTTCCTTGCCGCCCTTGGCGGCCTTTTCCTTCATCCGGTTGCGCACCATCAGCATGTCGCGCACTGGAATCCCTTCGGTAATGCAGATGACCAGATCGAGCTCCGCTTCGACGGCCTCCCAGATGGCGTCCGCGGCACCGGCCGGCGGGACGTAGATGACCGAGACGGTGGCACCGGTCTGCTGTTTGGCGTCCTTGACGCTGCCGAAGATCGGGATGTCGAAGATGGTTTCGCCGGCCTTCTTGGGATTGACGCCGGCAACGAAGCAGGCTTTGCCGTTGGCGTATTCCTGGCATTTTTCCGTGTGGAACTGGCCCGTCTTGCCGGTGATGCCCTGGGTGATGACCTTGGTGTCCTTGTTGATGAGTATCGACATGTTCTCTCCCTTATTTGACCGCCGCGACGATCTTTTCGGCGGCTTCGGCCATGGTGTCGGCCGAGATGATCGGCAGGCCGGAGTCCCGCAGCAGTTGTTTGCCAAGCTCTTCATTGGTGCCTTTCATGCGCACCACGAGCGGGACGTTGAGGTGGGTCTCGCGGACGGCGGCCATGACGCCGTTGGCGATGGTGTCGCATTTCATGATGCCGCCAAAGATGTTAACCAGGATGCCTTCGACGTTGCGGTTGCCGAGCATGATCTTGAAGGCTTCGGTGACTTTCTCGGTGGTGGCGCCGCCGCCGACGTCGAGGAAGTTGGCCGGTTCGCCGCCGAACAGTTTGATCACGTCCATGGTGGCCATGGCCAGGCCGGCACCGTTCACCAGGCAGCCGATATTGCCGTCGAGCGAAATGTAGGCAAGGCCGAATTTGGAGGCCTCGATTTCGTTGGGATCTTCTTCGTCGAGGTCACGGTAGGCACAGATGGCTTCCTGCCGGTAGAGGGCGTTGTCGTCAAAATTGAACTTGGCGTCCAGCGCCTTGATCGTCCCGTCGCCTTCAAGGATGAGCGGGTTGATCTCGGCGAGCGAGGCGTCGGTCTCCATGTAGCAGGTGTAGAGACCCTTGAGCAGGGCGACGGCCTGGGGTACGGAAGCCTCCGGGATGCCGATGCCGGTGGCAAGCTTGGCGGCCTGGGCGTCGGTGAGGCCGACGAGCGGGTCGACAAAGGCCTTGAGGATCTTTTCCGGGGTGGCGTGGGCGACTTCTTCGATCTCCATGCCGCCTTCGCTGGAAGCCATCATGACGACTTTCTGCGAGGCACGGTCGGTGAGCGCGGCAACGTAGTATTCCTTCTTGATGTCGGCGCCTTCTTCGACGAGCAGGCGACGCACCTTTTGCCCTTGCGGGCTGGTCTGGTGGGTGATCAGTTGCATGCCGAGAATCTGGCCGGCGTACTGGCGCACGTCGTCGAGCGATTTGGCGACCTTGACACCGCCGCCCTTGCCGCGCCCGCCGGCGTGGATCTGGGCCTTTACCACCCAGACCTTGCCGCCCAGCCGCTGCGCCGCCTGCACCGCCTCATCCACCGTCTGGCAATACACTCCGCGCGGCACCGTCACTCCGTACTTGCGGAGCAGTTCTTTTCCCTGATATTCGTGAATCTTCATGCGGCATCCTCTTCTGAAGTTTGATTACATGCCTTGGGCAGGAACCCCTACCCCGGGGGTTGGTTGCGGAACCAGCGCGGGAAGTAGCGCCGGACCACATCCGAATCGGTTGAGAGTGCATGACAACGGTCGAGGTAAAAAGGTTTCTTTTCGTGCCCGCGACCCTGAACGTGCTCATGCTCGTCATGGCGTGATTCGCCAGAAAACGACTGCATGGCCGCCGTCGGCAGGGCCATAAGCAACTCGCTGAGGTGCGTGCAGCCACGGGTTTCCCCGAAAAGCGTCTTGACCGACTTGAGAAATCCCTTGAACAGGTTCATGCCGATGATTTTCCGGTAGTCCGGAAGAATCTGCTCGCACACCCCGGTGAAGGGGGTGGAATCGGAGCACGCCACCACATCGATCACGTTCATCTCGGTATCGATGGTTACGCGCACACTGATGTCATGTATCGGCTCGCCGCTCTTGCGGGTTCCGCTGCGCATGATGAAATCCTGGTCTTTCACGTCGACCAGGCGCCCCTCGATATCCCACAGGCCATCGTTGCGCTTGAAACCTTCAAAGGTGATCGAGCGCTTGTGTTTGCGCACACGTTCTACTGTTGCAATTGGAAGCGGCATCGTTTTATCCGGTGTTATTGACCTTGGAATAATATGACCGGGATTGTTTTCAGACCAGCCCCAGAAGGGCCTGCGGCTCACCCGGAATCATTCCGGGGCGCGAAGGTAATCTCGCGCTCGTCTTTTGCATTTTTTTCTTTGAGCGCATCCGGGGAGAATCGTTCCCTACGCGCCAGACTCCGTGCGCGGAATCCCGACACGGCCGTGTCTCACCTATAATCGACCCCATTCCGTACCCCGCGGAACGCCGCCCCGATCGCCTATGCTCGACATCCTGTCCATCACGACTCCCATCTACCTGGCCATCGCCGCAGGCTTCCTGGCGGCGCGCTTTGGTTTGTTCAGCAAGGTCGAAATGCGTGTGCTCGGGCGATTCGTGATCCATATCGCGCTCCCCGCCCTGCTGTTCAACGCGCTCATCCAGCGCCGCTTCGACGAGATTCTCAATGGCACGTACGTTGCCGCGTATGCCGCAGGATCGATGCTCAACCTCGGTCTGGCCCTGCTGTGGGCGCGTCGGTTGGCCGCCAATGACCCCGGTGCCCGTCCGTACATCGCCATGGGGATGACGTGCTCGAACAGCGGATTCGTCGGATTCCCCATCATGCTGCTGACCCTGCCGACCGTCGCCGGAGTCGCCCTGGCCTTGAACATGCTGGTCGAGAACATTCTCCTGCTGCCCTTGCTGATGTCTCTCGCCGAGCATCAGGAAGAGACGGGAAGCAGCCGGTTGCGCGCCATCGGGCAGTCGATCCTGCGCCTGCGCAAAAACCCGCTGATCATCGCCATCTTTGCCGCCTTCACCCTGTCCTTGCTTGAACTGAAGCTGCCTGCCGCGGTATCGCGCACCGTCGCCCTGTTCTCCCAGGCCAGCAGCGCCGTCTCGCTGTTCGTCATCGGCGGCACGCTTTACGGCCTGTCGGCCAAGGGCATGCGCGGCAAGATCATGCCCATCACCATGGGCAAACTGGCACTGCATCCGTTGCTGGTGTGGCTGGCGCTCACGCTGGCCGTCCTGCTCGGGATGCCCGCGCTGCCGGCCGATCTGCGCACGGCGTTGCTCCTCACTGCCGCGCTGCCGATCATGAGCATCTACCCGATCCTCGGCATGCGCCACGGGCATGAAGGTTTCTGCGCGGCCGCCCTGCTGTCGACAACCACGCTCTCGTTCTTCACGCTCAGCGGGTTGCTGATGTTCCTAGGACATTGATAGACAACGGCACGATACGGCCTCGTCACACCAGTTCATCCATGGCCGCCAGCAACGCCTCCTTGTCGCGAAAAACGTTCTCGGCCAGACGTTCCACCTGCCCGCCATCGCGCAGCACAAATACCTGCTCGGCCAGCCGATGCGCCTGACTCAGGCTATGCGAGACAACCAGCAACGTGTAGCGGGATTTGAGTTCGACCAGCAAATCCTCGATCTGCCGTGCCGCCTTGAAGTCGAGCGACGCCGTTGGTTCGTCGAGCAGGAGAATTTCGGGCCGCAGAGCCAACGCCCTGGCTAGGCACAGGCGCTGCTGCTGACCACCGGAAAGGGTTGTGGCCGGTGCTGCCAGACGATCCCTGACCTCCTCCCAGAGATGAACTTCGCGCAAGGCCTGTTCCACGCGCTGCGCGCATTCCTCGGCCGGCAAGCCCAGCGCCGTCCTGAGCGGCAGCGACATGTTGCGCTCTACGGATAGCGGCAGGACATTCGGCGACTGGAAGACCATGCCGGCCTGACGGCGCAACAGCTCGACCGGCGTCCCCGGCGCATACACTTCCGCCCATTCCCCACCCAGCCTCAGGCACACCCGGCCACTGGTTTCGCAACCGGGGAAACACTCGTTGAGCCGGTTGATTGCGCGCAGCAACGTGGTTTTCCCGGAACCCGAGCGCCCGAGCAGGAAGGTCGGACCGCCTTGGCAGACCTCCAGGTTCACCCGGTTGATAACCGCGCGTCCGTCGAAGCGGACAGACAGATCCTCGATGCGGAAGGCGCAAGGATTCAAATGGTTGTTCCCGTTTTCCATTTCTTCTCAAGGCGAGCATGCAGCAGACGCGCCGCAGCGAACAGGAGCCCTGTCAGGCACAGGAGAACCAGCGCCGCCGCGAAGGCCTGCGTAAGCTGTGCGGGAGACTGGTGTTCGGCGGCCAGGTAGTAGATGTGGAACGGCAATGCCTCGTACTTGCCGGTCAGCGAAGACGGCGTGCCGGCGTTGGCCACCACGCCGGTCAGCAGGATGACCGCCGTGTCTTCCGCGGCCCGGCCGACGGCCAGAATGACGCCGCTGAAGATCCCGTGCATTCCGGCCGGCAACAGAATCCGCCCGACCACCTGTCCGTGCGACAGGCCGAGGCAGGCCCCCGCAAGACGCAACTCCTGCGGCAACCCCTCGATCGACAGGCGAGTGGTGCTGATCAAATAGGGCAGCACCAGCAAGGCCAGGCACAGCGCCGAGAGCAGCAGTCCGGTGTTGGCCGCGGGAGCAACGGTCCTGCGCAACAACAGGATCAGGGCAAAACCGAAAAGCCCCATGAGAATGGAGGGGATGCCGGCGAGCAGATCAACGCAGAAGGAAAACACCTGCCGGGAGCGCCCGCGGGCATATTCGGCAAGATAGACGCCGCTGGCGATGCCGATTGGCACGGCGATCCCTGCCGCCAGCGCCACCAGCGCCAGCGTGCCCAGGCATGCCGGCCACAGGCCGTCGAATACCGGCGCACCTCTCAGCAAAGCATTCAGCGGTGCCGTATCACCGAAGATGAGGGCCAGCGACCAGCCCGGCACCCCGCGCCAGAGGAGGAAACCCATCAGCGTGCATAGCACGGCGGGAACGGTCAGCGCCGCTCCCCAGGACAGGATGCATACGGCCTTTTCCGTGAAACTGGCACCGTTAGTCATGGCCGGCCCGCAGTCCGCGTAGCGCCAGATTAACCAGCAGAGAGATCAGGAACAGAACGACCCCGCAAGCGAAGAGGGAGCCATAAACGAGGCTCTGACTGTCGGTGGCCACGACCAGCGCGATGTGCGACGTCAGTGTGCGCATCGGGTCGAGCAGTGAATGCGGGGGACGCGCCGCGTTGCCGGCCAGCATCAAGGGAATCAGCGTATCGCCGATGGCCCGCCCAAAGCCCAGAGCGGCGGCGACGCCCAGTCCGCGCGCCGACAGCGGCACGGTCAGGCGCAGCAGTTGCTGGATCGGGGCAAGCCCCAGCGCGACGCCGGTAAGTCCCAGTCCGCTTTGCACCTGACGGAACTGCCCGTCGATGACCAGCACGATGGTCGGGATGATCAGCACCGCCAACACCAACCCTGCCGCCAGCCAGGAAAATCCCGACCCGGAAAAGGCGTTGCGGATCAGCGGCACCAGAAGGAATACCGAGACCAGGCCGTACACTACGGTCGGTACGCTGGTCATGAAGCGGACAGCGATCACCAGCGGCCGTGCGGCGCGGACCGGACCGGCGCCGTGGACAAAACAGCAGATACCCAGCGCCAGGGGATAGGCCAGCAGCATTGCCGAAACAGACAGGCAAAGCGACCCAGCAAGCATCGGCAGGATGCCGAATTCGCCACGCAATGGCCGCCACTGCCAGGACAGCAGGGAGGCCAGAGCTTCGCCGTGGAAAACCGGCAATGAAAACCAGAGCAGGAAGCCGAAGATCGCCAGCACTGTCACAGCCGAAACGGCCGTGGCGCAGAAAAGCAGGCGTTCAGCGAGGCGATTCGTCGGCGGTGTCATATCACAACGGCAGATAGCCCGCCGCCGCCGTCATCTGCTTGCCCTCCGGCCCCAGAATGTACTTGATGAAGGCTCCGGTCAGTCCCTGCGCCTCGCCCTTGGTGTTCATATACAGCTTGCGCACGATCGGGTACTTCCCGGAACGGGCATTGTCCTGTGTTGGTGCCACGCCGTCGAGCGTCGGCGCCTTGATCGTCTCGTCGATATGCCCGATCGAGACGTAGCCAAGCGCATCGGGGTCGCCGGCCAGCGCCGATTTCATTGCGCCGTTGGACGCGACGACATTGGCGCTGTCGACGATCGTTCCCTTTTTCAGCAGCTTCTCCCAGAACACCTCGCGCGTCCCGCTGGCCTCGTCCCGTGTGAAGAGGTGAATCGCGGCATCGCGGCCACCAACGGCTTTCCAGTTGGTGATCTTGCCGGCGAATATTTCCTGCACCTGGGTCGCGGTCAAATTGCCCACGGGGTTTTTCGGATGCACCACGGCGGCCACGCCGTCGATGGCGAATGCATAGGACTTCAGGCCGTACTTGGCAATTTCCTCGTCGCTCAACGGACGCCCGGTATTGCCGATATCCACCAGCCCCTCGCCGACCTTCTGCACCCCAACGCCCGAGCCGCCGGCCGCGACGGTAATGCGGATCCCCGGATTGGCCTGCATGATGCGCTTGGCCGCATCATTCATTACCGGGATGTGGGCCGTGCCGCCGGCGATGTCGATCTTGCCTTTCAGTCCCGCGAAAGCGTCGAGTTCACCGGCCAGAGCGGTTCCCATCAACATAAAACAGCAGGCCAGCGGAACGGCCCAGCACACGGCGACACGCTTCATCATCTGTTTCATACATCCATCCTTGTTTCGTCACAGGCAAAGGCTGCCACTATACCCAGTCGCCCGGCAGTGTTCCACACTCCGAAACCGGGACAAAAAACAAACGGCGAGCAGATGGTCCGCTCGCCGCCGATATTGTAATTTCGGCCAACAGGGCCGGCATGGTTTCAGACGGTGAACTGATTCACCGCCTTGTTCATCCGGTCTACGATCCCTTCCAGCTTTTGCACCATGCCTTCGGTCTGGTTGACGACGGCAACGTTCTGCTCGGTCATCATCGCCACCTGCTCGACGTTTTGCGCCAACTGTGTCATGGCCGTCTGCTGCTCGCTCGACGCATGCGATATTTCGTTGACACGCTGGATGGTGTTGCCCATCTCGTCGTTGATGCGTTGCAGCGCGTCCTGCGCGGAATGAACGAGAGTCACACCTTCTTCGACCTGGGTCGCCCCGGCACGCATGCCATGCACGGCACTCTCGGTTTCCCTCTGGATCAGCCCGATCATCGTGCTGATTTCCTCGGTCGCTCTGGCCGTGCGCTCGGCCAGCTTGCGCACTTCGTCGGCAACCACGGCAAACCCGCGCCCCTGCTCGCCGGCGCGCGCTGCCTCGATGGCCGCGTTGAGCGCCAGCAGGTTGGTCTGGTCGGCAATCTCCTTGATCGCGCCGGCAATCTGGCTGATCTCGGCGGAACGCTGCCCCAGCGTTTCGACCTGCTCGGCCGAACGCTTGACGGTTTCAGCCAGCGAATTGATCGTCAGGCAGGCTTCGTCGGACCGCTGGACTCCCGCACGCGAGACTTCGCCCGCATTGGCGGCAACGTCGCGAGTGGACCGGGCATGCTCCGCCACTTCTCCGATCGACACGGTGACCTGCTCGACGGCGGCAGCGGCTGACGAGGTCGCCTGATTCTGGTGTTCCGCCGACTCCATCGCCACGCGCATGCCAGCCTCCACCTCGCGAGTTGCTTTCCGGACGTGACCAGCGGTATCGGCCATCCCTTGAACCGTGGCCTGTACCGAAGCGACAAAGACGTCGATCTGGCGCGACACGACACCAAGCAGATCGGAACGCGCCAGCGTCAGTCGCTTCTTCAGGTTTCCGGAAGAAAGCACGCCGTTCATCCAGTCGCGGATGACGCCAAGATCGCGATTGACCTTCGGAACGAAGTAGCCCAGAAAGTACAGGGCGTAGATGATCGACAGACCGGCCAGTATTTCACGCACCCAAGGCATCAATCCTTTGCCCAACGCAACTTCCGCGGCATTCACCAAACCGAGCAGCAGCGCCAGAATGCCCATGGCAATCATTTGCCCACTCAGGGAAGTTACCGCAGACAACAACGCCGGCCGCTTGCACATCGCATAGCCGTGGCTGACCACGAGACACTTGCTGCCCTCGCTGATCTTGCGGTAAGCCGCTTCGGCAGCGGCAATCTCATCGCGAGAAGGACGACTCCGTACCGACTGGTAGCCCACCACCTGCCCGTTCTCGCGTACCGGCGAGACATTGGCCACGACCCAGTAGAAGCCCCCGTCCTTGCGCCGGTTCTTGACGATGCCGCGCCACGGCAGTCCTGCCTTCAAGTCGCGCCACATATCCTCGAACGCGGCGATCGGCATGTCGGGGTGACGCACCATGTTGTGCGGCTGACCCAGCATTTCTTCACGAGAGAAGCCGCTGACATCGCAAAACGCATCGTTGGCCTCGGTAATTTGGCCTTTCAGATCGGTTCTGGAATAGATGAACTGGTTTTCCGGAAGCAGGGTTTCCGTATTCGTGACCGGCAGATTCTTGCGCATGTTTTCCTCTTGCAAAGGGAAGAAGGTAGCTGCAGTTAGGACTTGTGGCTTTCGGTAATTCGGCGAATGGATTATAAACAGCCATCTTCGACGCCGGTGTCGATTTTTCACTTGAGTTACGCACGAGAGCCAATCATGTCCATTTCTCCGATTCAGTACCGCATCCGCCCCGCGAATCCAACGGCGCACCGTTTTGAAGTCTCCTGCACGGTCGCAACCCCTGATCCGGCCGGGCAGCGTTTCGCGCTTCCGGCCTGGATTCCAGGCAGCTACCTGATCCGCGAATTCGCCCGGCACGTGGTCGCCATCCGCGCGGAGGCCGCCGGCAAGACGGTGCGCCTGGACAAAATCGACAAGCACACCTGGCAAGCCGCGCCACTGAAGGCAAATCAGGCGCTGACCGTAATCTGCGAGGTCTACGCCTGGGATCTCTCGGTGCGCGGCGCCCACCTTGACCAGACCCACGCGTTCTTCAACGGAACCAGCGTCTTCCTGCGCGTGATCGGAAAGGAATCCTCGCCATGCCTGGTGGACATTCAGCCGCCCGACGGAAAGATGTTCAAGGACTGGCGCGTTGCCACCGCATTGGAACGCGCTATCGGCGACAAGGGCTGCGCAAGACTCCATGGCTTCGGGCTTTATCGGGCGGAGAACTACGATGAACTGATCGATCACCCGGTCGAGATGGGCACGTTCGCGCTGACCGCCTTCGACGCCTGCGGCATCCCGCATGAAGTCGCCATCACCGGCCGCCATGACTGCGACATGGAACGCCTGACGGCCGATCTCAAGCGCGTCTGCGAGTGGCAAATCCGCTTCTTCGGCGAACCGGCGCCAATGCGCCGCTACGTCTTCCTCGTCACCGCCGTCGGCGAAGGCTACGGCGGCCTCGAACACCGCGCCTCGACGGCGTTGCTGTGTTCGCGCAACGATCTTCCCCATCCCGGCATGAAAGGATTGCCGGAAAGCTACCGCACCTTCCTTGGCCTGTGCAGCCACGAGTACTTCCACACCTGGAATGTCAAACGCATCAAGCCGGGAGCCTTCGTTCCCTACGACCTGGATCGCGAGAACTACACCACCCAGTTGTGGGCCTTCGAGGGTATCACCTCGTACTACGACGATCTGGCGCTGCTCAGGAGTGGCGTCATCGCACTGCAAGACTGGCTCGAACTCACCGCCAAGACGGTCACCAATGTGCATCGATCCCCGGGCCGCCTGCGCCAGTCGTTGGCCGAATCGAGCTTCGATGCCTGGAGCAAGTTCTATCGGCCGGACGAGAACACCCCCAACGCCGTCGTCAGCTACTACGCGAAAGGCGCGCTGGCCGCCCTGGCGCTCGACCTGGCCTTGCGCCAGGAGAGCCGCAACGAGATTTCGCTGGACGACGTGATGCGCGTGCTATGGACGCGCTTTGGGCAAACCGGCACAGGAACGGGCGACGACGACATCCGCCACGTCGCCGAAGAACTGTCGGGATTGAACCTCAAGCGTTTCTTTGCCGAAGCCATTCATGGAACGCGGGACCTGCCGCTGAAGAAGCTGCTCGCGCCGTTCGGCATCGGCCTCGAATGGGAAAAGGCGAAAGCTCCCTCGCTGGGCGTCAAGACAAGCGCGGAAGGCAGCGAAGTTAAGCTGGCCACGGTCTACGACGGCGGCCCGGCGCAGCAGGCCGGGCTTTCCGCCGGTGACGTCCTGATCGCGGTCGATGGCCTGCGCGTCACCCCTGCGGCGCTGGACAAGCAGCTTGCCCGCCGGCATCCCGGCGACAACCTTGCCGTTCACGCCTTCCGCCGTGACGAACTGATGGAATTCACCGTGCGCCTCGATCCGCCACTGGCCGACACGGCAAAGTTGATCGTCGGAAAAGCGGACAACGCCATGCGCAAGGACTGGCTGGGGCGCTGAACGATCAGTCGCGCAACGCCCGGCTCGTACGCCACAGCAAAGCGCCCAGCAGCACGGCGGCGAAAACCAGGCTGAGCATCGACGCCACCCAAAATCCGGCGACGCCCATGGGACCGGGAGCGCGAAAGGCCAGCCACCAGCCGCCGAACAGGCCGACCCCCCAGAAGGCGCCGACATGCACCAGCATGGGCACAAAAGTGACCTTATAGCCGCGCAATGCATGCGCAGCCACCGTCTGTGCGGCATCGAACACCTGATAGGCGGCGAGATAAACGATCAGCGACAGACATACCTCGCGCACCGTCGGGTCGCTGGTATAGGCGTTGACCAATGGTTTTTCGACCAGCCAGAGCAACAGGCCAAGAATCGTCGACACCGCGCTGGCGATGACGATTCCCGCCACGGCGGATATTCGCGCACGCGGCCAGTCGCGGGCTCCGGCCGCCAGGCCGACTTGCGCCAGCGTCGCGACGGCCAGAGATAGCGGCAGCATGTAGCAGATCCCGGCAAGGTTGGCGACTATGCGGTGGCCTGCCACGACCGGTGCGCCGAGTTGCGCAACGAAAAGCGCAATCAGGGTGAATGCCGAAATTTCGACGAAACTCGATAGCCCCATCGGCACGCCCAGCCTGAGCAAGGATTTCTGCGCGTCCATGCGCGGCGCCGTCCAGCCGCGCATCAGGCGGTAGCCTTTGAGCGCCCCGCTGGAGATCATGTAGATGGCGCCCGAAGCCAGTGCCAGCCAGCCGATCAGGGCATTGGAGATGCCACAGCCGAGCGCCCCCAACCCGGCACCACCCCACGCCCCAGTCACCAGCACACCGGCCAGCAGCCCATGCGCCATGGTGCAACACAGCGAAATGAGCATCAGCGGTCGCGGCAGCCCAACGGCGACGCAAAAAGCATAAAAAGTGCGATAAAGCAACGAAGCAGGCATGCCCCAGGCAAGCATGGCGAGATAGGCGCGCGCCTTGGCTTCGACGCCGGGGTCGATGCGCGACAGGGCGAACAACGGATCCGGATAAAGCAGGCACACTATCCCCGGAATGGACAGGAACAGCGCCAGCCAGAAACCCTGGTGCAGGACGCCCACCAGTTCGCTTTCCCGCCCGGCGCCCTTGAGATGCGCCACAGTCGGCGATACGGCTTGGACCACCCCGGCAAGCGCCAGAATCACCGCGATGTAGATGCCGCTGCCGACGGCGACAGCCGCCAAGTCCTCGGTGCCGAAGTGACCCAGCAGCACCGTGTCGATCACCATCATGCCCATCGAGGCTAACTGGGCGACGAGCATCGGCCAGGCATGGACGAGAATCAGGCGGAATTGTCGGAGAAACATGTCGGACTGCGCGGAGACTGAAAGCCCTACAGGCTATCGCAAACGAGGTGCGGGAGGAATCGTCTTCGATCCGCCTGCAAGCCACTGAACAACCCGGGCAGAGCGCGCCGACAGGCCGTTTTCCGGGATCACATGCCGTTACAGAATTCCGGCCGTTGTTACACAAGCCCGGCAAAGAGGCTACAGACTGGCCTTTTCATGGTTGCTACGATTCAAACCGTCAGATGAAAGTCGTTTTCACTTGACGAAGCGAACATCAATCACCTTGAAAGGAAACATCATGGAAATCAGCACTGCTTTTCTGTTTGAACACGCGTTGGAATTCCGTCTCGCCGTCGCCGCTTTGGCGATCATCGGCGGCTATGGCCTGGTCAAGTTGTACCTGCTGATCGGAGAGGCTCGCAACTTTGCTCTCGAAGCCTTGCGCAAGGCGTCCGAAGCCAAGCCCGCCGGCATCTCCACGATCAGCACCAGTGCCGCTGGCGCCCGTTGAGCCTCGTCAGTCATGACAGGCAGACATCCGACCGGGAAATGACAGTTCGCCGACGGCACGACAGCCCACCCGGCAACAAAACGCCCCAGCCTTCATGGCAGGCATTCCGGTCGGAATTCACCGCATCAACCCCCGCAGCACAATAGCAACACCTTCTCGCGTCCCCTGACGCCGAGACTCCAGGCGCTCACACCAGCCTGACAGCGAGCTTCCCGATGCCGTCGATAGCGCATTCGAGCATGTCGCCGCGCACGATGGTCGATACGCCCGCCGGCGTTCCCGTGAAGATCAGATCCCCCGCCGCGAGCGACACATACGACGACAGATTGGCAATGATCTCGGCCACGTTCCAGGTCATCTGCCCCAGGTCTCCGTCCTGCTTGGTCACCCCATTGACCTTCAGCCATATCCTCCCGCTGCTCGGATGACCGCTGGCGGCCGCTGGCACCAGCACGCTGAGCGGACCACTCTGGTCGAACCCCTTGCTCATATCCCAAGGACGGCCCTTCTCCTTCGCCTGCGATTGCAGATCGCGCCGCGTCAGGTCGATGCCCACCGCGTAGCCGAAAACATGATTAAGCGCCTTTTCCGCCGGGATGTCAGACCCCCCTTTAGCAAGCGCCACGACCAGCTCCACTTCGTGCTGGAGGTTAGCGGTACGCGGCGGATAGGCGACATCGCCTCCGCCCGGCACCAGCGCGTCGGCCGGTTTGCTGAAAAAGAACGGCGGTTCGCGCCCGTCACCGCCCATCTCGGCTACATGCAGGGC
Organism: Candidatus Accumulibacter sp. UBA704; assembly: GCA_002304785.1. Classification (GTDB taxonomy): domain Bacteria; phylum Pseudomonadota; class Gammaproteobacteria; order Burkholderiales; family Rhodocyclaceae; genus Propionivibrio. Next base: position 32,589 of record DBMG01000051.1, read on the forward strand.
ATAGTTCTGCCCGACGCAATACACCCGGCGAACCGGGAAACCGGCGCCGCCATCGACAACCGGAACAACGACCTGCGGCGCAGGGGGAACGGCAAAGCCCATTTTTCTCTCCTTCGATGATGTGTAACGACTATACCGGATTGTCGATATCGACGAACTCGCACTCCAGGCCCAAGTGCTCTGCCAGGTGGCTGGCCAGAGCCCGCACGCCAAACCGCTCGGTGGCATGATGACCGGCGGCGATAAACGCCACCCCGGATTCCCGCGCCAGGTGCACGCTGTGCTCGGATATCTCGCCGGACAGATAGGCATCGACCCCCAGCGCGACGGCCTCCTCGAAATACCCTTGCGCACCACCGGAACACCAGGCGATCCGCTCGATACGGCGGCTGTCGTCGCCGATCGCCAGAGGCTGGCGGCGAAGTTGCGTCGAGATCGACCGCACGAGATCGGAGAGTATGCAAGGAGCGCTCACACGGCCATGACACCCCAGATCCTGTTCGCCAAACCGCCCTTCGATACTCCAGCCGCAGCATTTGGCCAACTGCGCGTTGTTGCCGAGTTCAGGGTGGCCGTCCAGAGGCAGATGGTAAGCCACCAGGTTGATATCGTGCTTCAGAAGGGACTGCATGCGTGCCTTGCGGAATCCGGTCACTCTTCCGTCCTCGCCGCGCCAGAACCAGCCATGGTGGACGAGCAACGTATCGGCCCCGCGTTCGATGGCGGCGTCGATCAGCGCCTGGCTGGCAGTCACCCCGGCGACAATCCGCCTGACATCCCGGACGCCTTCCACTTGCAGTCCGTTTGGGCAATAATCCCTGAACCGCCCAGACTCGAGCAACTCATCGAGATACCGTACCAGTTCATCGCGTTTCATCCCGCTCCTTCCGTAATCTGAAATTATTCCCATGCGCAGACTCTGGCTGATTTTTGCACAAACCGTCACGGTTAGTCTCGCCGTGCTCTTCGTGGTCAGCACCCTGAAACCCGAATGGCTGGGCAAGTTTCCTTCGTTCCCCGCCGCTCCTTCCCTTTCCCAGCTACCTGCTCCAGCCAGCGAACCGCTGCCCGCTGGCAGTTCCTTCCGCGAAGCAGCCAGGAGAGCGTTGCCCTCGGTAGTGCATATTTTTACCTCTCAGAAAGTCCGATCACCGCGCAACCCCTTGCTGGACGATCCGCTCTTCCGTCACTTTTTCGGAGACGACCCCGAGCTAGAGGATCAGCGCAAGTCCGGACTGGGTTCCGGCGTCATTGTCAGTACCGACGGGTACATCCTGACCAATTACCACGTCATTGAAGGCGCGGATCAGATCGAAATCGCGCTCAACAACGGCCGCGCCCTCAAGGCTCAACCGGTTGGCGGCGATCCGGAAACCGATCTCGCCGTCCTGAAGCTCGACCCGGGGAAGGACGGGGAGCGGAATTTTCCCGCCATCAGGATCGGCCAGATGGACAACGTCGTCGTCGGTGACGTCACACTGGCTATAGGCAACCCCTTTGGTGTGGGTCAGACCGTCACCATGGGCATCATTTCGGCGCTCGGCCGCTCCCACCTGGGAATCAACACGTTCGAGAACTTCATTCAGACAGACGCCGCCATCAATCCCGGGAACTCGGGAGGCGCGCTGGTCGATATACAAGGCAACCTCATCGGCATCAATACCGCGATCTATTCGCGGTCCGGCGGATCGCTGGGCATCGGTTTCGCCATACCCATTTCCACCGCCGCCAACGTCATGGATCAGATCATCAAGACCGGCTCGGTCACACGCGGCTGGATAGGCGTCGAAGCCCAGGAGATCACTGAGGAACTCGCCGAATCCTTCGGCCTTCAGAACACCGACGGTGCATTGATCGCCGGCGTCCAGCGCGGCAGCCCGGCCGATGCCGGTGGCGTCAAGCCTGGAGACATCCTGATTTCGGTGGCAGGGAAACCGGTCAAGGACCCTCAGGCCATGCTGGACCTCATCGCCGGGCAGAAACCCGGGGACACGGTCTCGTTCTCCTTCAGACGCCAGAAAAACGTGGTTGAAACATCGATCCGCGTCGGTAAGCGCCCCCCGATTCGCCGCGACCGCGAGTAAGCATCAAGGGGATTGGTCGACTCTGGCCGGCAGTTTTCGAACGAAGCGCGCCATCAGCATGCCGAGCTCGTAGAGCAGACACAGCGGAATCGCCAGCATCAACTGCGACACCACATCCGGCGGAGTAAAGATCGCCGCGATGACGAACGCGCCGACGATGACGTAGGAGCGCCATTCCTTGAGCGTTGCCAGATCGACGACGCCGACCAGCACGAGCACGACCACGATCACCGGGACTTCGAACGCAACGCCGAAAGCAACGAAGGTGCTCATGACGAACGACAGGTACTTTTCGATGTCGGTCATCCAGGCTACGCCTTCCGGAGCAACCTTTGACATGAAACCGAAAACCGTCGGAAACACCAGGAAATACGCGAAGGCCATTCCCGTGAAAAAGAGCACCACGCTTGTCCCGACCAGGGGCAAAGCCAAGCGTTTTTCATGCGTGTAGAGCCCCGGGGCGACGAAAGCCCAGATCTGATAAAGGACGTACGGCAGCGCGATGAGGAAAGCCACCATCAGGGCGACCTTCATCGGCACGAGGAAAACGCCGACCACGTCGGTGGCAATCATCTGACCGCCCTTGGGCAACGTCGCCAGCAACGGCTGCGCCAGCAAGGCATAGAGATCCTTGGCCCAGGGGAACAGGCACAGGAACACGATCAGGATGGACAACATCGCCCGGATCAGGCGATCGCGCAACTCTACCAGGTGCGAGAGAAACGACTCCTCCGGCAGGCTCATCGTTCATTCATCCTTTGGCCACCGGAATCGACGAGTTCGATGCCCGGAGCGTGGTATGCGCCGGGCTGGCGGTGGTATCCGTCGCCGGTGTTTCGGGGAGGACGGGGTCAGGTTGTGGGAAGTCGTTTTTGACGGAATCGATGGCCTGCCCGACGCCCTGCTCAACCGCCTGGATTTCTCCGGCGATGCTGCGCTCGAAATCGCGTGCCGATTCACGCATATCGGATTGCAGCTTCTTCAACTCGTCCAATTGCATTTCCCGACTGATGTCGGATTTGACGTCGCTGACGTAGCGTTGCAGGCGTCCGAGCAGCAATCCGGCCGTACGCGCCACCTTGGGCAGGCGTTCCGGCCCGATCACGACCAGCGCGACGATGCCGATGACTATGAGTTCGGAGAAGCTGACGTCGAACATGTCGAATGGCGAGAAAGAACGAAGGGAGAAGGGCGGTCAACCTTTGCCCGCCGCCCATTCACGACTTCGTTTTTTCCTTGACCTCGCCTTCGATGGTCTGCCCGTTGGTAACCTGTTGCGGGGGTGTCTCTGTGGGCTTGTTTTCAGCCGTTGCGTCGCGCATGCCTTCCTTGAAGCCCTTCACCGCGCCACCGAGATCCTCGCCGATATTGCGCAGTTTCTTGGTACCGAAAACCAGCATCACGATCAGCAGGACGATCAACCAGTGCCAGATACTTAGACTTCCCATGATGAGTCTCCTTAATTCCGTTTGAGCATCGGCCCGACCGGCTCCGGCCCGCCCACCAGATGGGCGTGCAGGTGCGGCACTTCCTGCCCGCCGACCCGACCATTATTGATGATGACACGAAAACCGTCCGGGCTGCCATTTTCGTTGGCCAGTTGCTTGGCCACGGCCAGCATGCGGCCAAGCACCGGCTCGTCAGCGGCAGTCACGGCTTGCAGCGACTCGATGTGCCGTTTGGGCACCACCAGAAGGTGCATCGGCCGCGCCGGATTGATGTCGTGGAAAGCGATTACCTGATCGTCCTCGAACACCTTGCGAGCCGGAATATCGCCGCGCACGATCCGGCAGAACAGACAGTCGTTCATGGTCTTCTCCTACTTGGCAGGCCGCGATTTCTTCTCGTCGATGCCCGAGGTACCCTCGCGGCGCTGCAGTTCGTTGAGCAAATCCTCGGCGCCAATGCCGTAGAAAGCCAGCAACGCCAGGACGTGATACAGCACATCGGCGGATTCATAAACGATGTCCTGGCGCTTGCCGTCCTTGGCCGCCATGATCAGTTCGGCAGATTCCTCGCCGATCTTTTTCAGGATCGAATCCGGCCCCTTGGCAAAAAGCTTTGCCGTATAGGATGTCTCCGGGTCGGCGTTCCGCCGCGACGCCAAGGTTTCGGAAAGGCGAAGCAGCACGTTTTCAGTACTCATTTTGCGTAAATATCCTTTGGGTCCTTCAAAACGGGTTCGGCCGGAACCCAGCGATCTCCCCTCAACTCCAGGAAGAAGCAGCTTTCCCGCCCGGTGTGGCAGGCAATTCCGCCCACCTGTTCGATGCCAAGCAGAAGCACGTCGCCATCACAATCGGCACGGATCGATTTGACTTTCTGGAAGTGACCGGACTCCTCCCCCTTGCGCCACAAGCGCCGCCGTGAGCGCGACCAGTAGACCGCATTACCTGTCGCCACGGTCTCCTGCAGCGATTCGCGGCTCATCCAGGCAAACATCACCACCCGGCCGCTCGCGGCATCCTGGGCGATGGCCGGAATCATGCCGTTCTCGTCCCACTTCAGGGCGTCCAGCCAAAACAGGCTGTCATCAAGATCACTCACCGGACGCTCTTCCCGTAGCTGCGCTCACAACCGAACCTCGATCCCGCGTTCGCGCATGTACTCCTTGGCCTGACGAACCGTAAATTCGCCGAAGTGAAAGATGCTGGCAGCCAACACGGCATCCGCCCCGCCGATAGACACGCCGTCGGCCAGATGCTGCAGGTTGCCGACACCTCCGCTGGCAATCACCGGGATATCCACGGCGTCGGACACGGCGCGCGTCAGCGCCAGATCGAATCCGTTCTTCGTGCCGTCGCGATCCATGCTGGTCAGCAGGATTTCGCCGGCACCCAGTTGTTGCGCGCGACGCGCCCAGTCGACGGCATCCAGTCCGGTGCGATTGCGCCCGCCGTGGGTAAAGACTTCCCACTTTCCTGCCGCCACCTGCTTGGCGTCGATGGCCACCACGATGCACTGGTTGCCAACCTTGCTGGAGGCTTCGGCCACGAGATCAGGATTGTTAACCGCGGCGGTGTTCATGCTCACCTTGTCGGCGCCCGCGTTCAGCAATCGGCGGACATCGGCGACGGTACGCACGCCACCGCCGACGGTCAGCGGGATGAACACCTGCGAGGCGCAGGCTTCGACGATATGCAGGATGATGTCGCGCTGATCGGACGATGCGGTGATGTCGAGGAAGGTCACCTCGTCGGCCCCCTGATCGTCATAGCGGCGGGCAATCTCGACGGGATCGCCGGCGTCCCTCAGGTCGACGAAGTTAGTGCCCTTGACGACGCGTCCGGCGGTAACGTCAAGGCAGGGGATGATGCGTTTGGCTAAACCCAAGGCTGGTTTCCCGTATCAGAAGGAGGCAAGAAAAGCGTCAGGTCCCTGAGGCCCGGTCGGCTTCCGCCTGCGCCTGGGCAAAATCGAGAGACCCGTCGTAAATGGCGCGACCGGCGATCGTTCCAGCGATCCCTTCGCTCTCCACCGCGCAAAGCTTGCGGATATCTTCGATGTTCGACAGGCCACCGCTAGCAATCACCGGAATGCGCAAGGACTGGGCCAGTTTGACCGTAGCTTCGATGTTGATGCCGGACAACATGCCGTCACGCCCGATGTCGGTATAGATGATGGCCTCGACACCGTAATCCTCACATTTCTTGGCGAGGTCGATCACGTCGTGCTTGGTCAGTTTCGACCACCCGTCGACTGCAACCTTGCCGTCCTTGGCGTCAAGGCCGACGATGATCTGGCCAGGAAAGGCACTGCATGCGTCGTGGAGGAAACCGGGATTCTTCACCGCCGCAGTGCCGATGATGACGTAGCTGACTCCATTGTCGAGGCAGCGTTCGATCGTGTCGAGATCCCGGATACCGCCCCCCAATTGCACGGGTATCTCGTCGCCGACGGCTTCGACGATCTCCTTGATGGCCTTTTCGTTCTTGGGTTTTCCGGCAAAGGCTCCGTTCAGGTCGACGACGTGCAACCGGCGCGCCCCCTGCTCCAGCCAGTGAGCGGCCTGTTCACCGGGAGAATTGGAAAAAACGGTGGCTTCATCCATGAGTCCCTGCTTGAGACGAACGCACTGCCCGTCCTTCAGGTCAATCGCGGGAATGATCAGCATTTTGGAAAACGAAGGGTGGTTGAGAAAGAAAAAAATAGGAATCGGGAAGAGTCGTTGAGCCTCAGGGCGTCCATTTGACGAAGTTGGAAAGCAGGGCGAGCCCCGCTTGGGCGCTCTTCTCCGGATGGCACTGGATGGCAAAGATATTATCCCGCGCCACCGCACTGGTAAAGGGGATGCCGTAGTCGGTAGTACCGGAAATACACCCCCTGTCCGACGGATCGACGAAGTAGCTATGCACGAAATAGAAGCGCGCTCCGTTCTCGATCCCGGACCACAGCGCGTGCGACTGACTCTGAATGACTTCGTTCCAGCCCATGTGCGGAACTTTCAGCTTGCCGCCCCCTGGCGTCACCATGCTGTCCGCCGGGAAGCGGCGGACGCGCCCGGAAAATACGCCCAGCCCTGGCACATTGCCTTCTTCGCTATGATCAAAGAGCATTTGCAAACCAATACAAATACCCAGAAAAGGCTTGTTCTTTGCCGCGTCGAGCACCGCTTGGCGCAATCCGCGCGCATCAAGCTCGCGCATGCAGTCCGGCATGGCTCCCTGTCCGGGAAATACCACACGCTCGGCGGTCGCCACCACGGACGGATCAGCGGTCACCACGACGCCCCTGCCCTGCGCGACGTGCACCAGCGCCTGCCACACCGAACGCAGGTTCCCCATGCCGTAGTCGATGACGGCAATCGTACCGGATTTGTTCGCCATCAAAGCGTGCCCTTGGTCGAGGGGATGCTCCCGGCCGCACGCGGATCGGGCTCGATCGCCATGCGCAATGCCCGCCCGAAGGCCTTGAATACCGTCTCGGCCTGATGGTGGGCGTTTTCGCCGCGCAGGTTGTCGATGTGCAAGGTCATCAGAGCGTGGTTGACCAAGCCTTGGAAAAACTCGCCAACCAGGTCGACGTCAAACGCGCCAATCATGGCCCGCTTGAAATCAACGCTGAAGGACAACCCAGGCCGTCCGGAGAGATCGATCACGACCCTGGAGAGCGCCTCGTCGAGCGGCACATAGGCATGTCCGTAGCGACGAATTCCCTGCTTGCTGCCCAACGCCTGTACCAGTGCCTGCCCGATCGTGATCCCGATATCCTCGACGGTGTGGTGCGCATCAATATGCAGGTCGCCCTGCGCCTCGACGTCAAGGTCGATCATTCCATGCCGAGCCACCTGCTCAAGCATGTGATCCAGGAAGGGCACGCCGGTGGCAAAGCGGTTCTGGCCCGTGCCGTCGAGATTCAAGCGCACGGTAACCTGCGTTTCGAGGGTGTTTCGGGTTATCTCTGCCTGTCGCATGATGTCGTATGCTTACTCGAGTATCTTGGTTTCAGGCCGCCGATCACGCAGCCAGGATCAATCGCCAGTCCCGCATGATACCATCTAGCGCTTGTTCTGCACCCGACCTCGAACGCCGCCATGAGCCACTACTGGAGCCCTCTCGTTCACAGCCTGACTCCCTATACACCGGGAGAGCAGCCAAAACTGGCCAATCTGGTCAAGCTGAATACCAATGAAAATCCTTATCCTCCCTCGCCGAGAGCCGTTGCCGCAATGCAAGCCGAGATTGGGGCGGACGGCGCATCGCTGCGCCTGTACCCGGACCCGAATGCTGATCGCCTGAAACAAGCCATTGCCGACCACTTTGCAGAGTTCTCGCTGACGACAGCGCAGGTGTTTGTCGGAAACGGTTCCGACGAGGTTTTGGCCCACGCCTTCATGGCACTGCTCAAGCACGACAAGCCTATCCTGCTGCCCGACATCACCTACAGCTTCTATCCCGTCTATTGCGAACTGCACGGGATCAACCGCGTTTCCATTCCACTCGACGACAGCTTTGTGATTCGTGTTGGCGATTACGCCCGCGAAAATGGCGGCATCATCATCGCCAATCCCAATGCGCCGACCGGACACCTGTTGCCGCTCGCAGATATCGAACGGCTCGTTGCGTCCCACCCGCAATCCGTGGTGGTCATCGACGAAGCCTATATCGACTTTGGCGGAGAAACAGCGATCGGCCTGATCGATCGCTATCGCAACCTGCTGGTGATCCGCACACTCTCCAAATCGCATTCGCTTGCTGGCCTGCGCGTTGGCTATGCGGTGGGCGACCCAGCGCTCATCGAGGCACTGGAACGCATCAAGAACAGCTTCAACTCTTATCCTCTCGATCGCTTGGCCATAGCCGGAGCAACGGCGGCCCTGGAAGACAAGGCACATCTAGAGACGACGCGGCAACGGGTAATGAGCAGTCGTGCGGACCTCGTCGCCAAGTTGCTCGCACTGGGATTCGAGGTTCTGCCTTCGGCGGCCAATTTCATCTTTGCCCGCCACCCGCAGCACGACGCAGGCGAACTGATGGCAAGCCTGAGGGAACGCAGCGTCATCGTGCGGCATTTCCGACTGCCGCGTATCGAGCAGCACTTGCGCATCACCGTTGGCACGAACGAACAATGCGCAGCGCTGACAGAGGCTCTCGGCAAGATCATCGGTTAAAACTCCAACCCTGAAAGCCAAAAGGGGCATGCTTGCGCATGCCCCTTTTGGCTTTTCACAAATCGCCTCACCCATGACAGCGAGGCGATCCGTCCCATTATCTCAGTGCGTTTGGCAGCACCGTGATGAACCACGGGAAGATCGTCAGAATGACCAGCGTCACCAACAGCGCATAGAGGTAAGGCAGGGACGCCTTCATCACTCTCTCGATTGGCACCTTGGTGATCGCGCTGGCCACGAACAGGTCGAGACCGACCGGCGGCGTGATGCAGCCAATGGCCAGGTTGACCACCATCAGCACACCGAAGAACAGCGGGTCGATGCCCAGCGTCTTGGCCACCGGCAGGAAGATCGGCGTCAGGATGACCACCGCCGCCGAGGCATTGACCATGGTTCCGGCGATCAGCAGCAGTATGTTAAGCGCCATCAGGAACATGAGCGGCGACGACGTGATCGAGACCACGAATTCGCCCAGACGATGCGGAATCTGCAGGTTGGTTAACATCCAGCCGAAGACGTTGGCGGCACCGACCAGCAGCATGATCATCGTCGTCCCGATAACCGCCTGGAAGACGATCTTGGGAAAATCGCTGAACTTAAGCTCCTTGTAGATGAACAGCCCGACCAGAATCCCGTAAACCACGGCGACGGCTGCGGCCTCGGTCGGCGTGAAGATGCCGCCGTAGATCCCGCCGATGATGATCACCGGCGTCATCAGGGCAAAGAACGATTCCTTGAAGGCTTTCACGACATTGACAATCGAGAACTCGCCATCGGCCTCGATACCGCGCTTCTTGGCCAGATACCAGCTGACGATCATCATGGAAATGCCCATCATGATCCCGGGAATGAAACCTCCCACGAACATGTCCCCGATCGACACATCGCCGATGACGCCAAAAACGACCATGGTGATGGACGGCGGGATGACGATGCCGACGACGCCGCTCGACGCCACCACGCCGGTGGCCCACTCGCGGCCATAACCTTTCTTCTCCATGGCGTTAACCATGGTCGTGCCCAGCGCCGCGGTCGTCGCCGCAGATGAGCCGGAAATGGCCGCAAAGAAGCAACCGGACACCGACACCGTCTGCGCCAGACCGCCGCGGAACGACCCCACGAGCGCCTGCGAGAAGTTGACCAGCCGCTGCGTCACACCGCCGGCCGACATGAACGACCCAGCCAGCATGAAGAACGGCACCGCCATGAAGGAAAATGAATCGATGCCGGAGAACATGATCTGCGTGACCATGACCAGCGGCTTGTCGATAAAGAACACTAGGATCGTCGCCACCGATAGACACAGCGTAAACGCGACCGGCACCCCGAGAAAGGTCAGGCCGAGAAAAACGGCCAACAATACGTAATCCATGCTTTATCCCCCGATTAACTGTGAACTTCTTCGTGCTTGACTTCTTCACCCTTGATGAACCGGAGGGTGTCCCGGATCAGGTAGAGCAGCATCAGCGTGGCACTGATCGGGATGACGGCATAAATGTAGCTCATCGAGATTTCCAGCCCGGGCGACGTTTGGAAGGTCATGACCTGCGTCATCTTGGACCCCTGGAAGAACAGAATGCCCACGAACAGGTACCCGCAAACCAGCGAGAGCAGCGTCAGCAGCTTTCCGACGATGGTTCCCTTGAAATGGTTCGGCAGGAATTCGACCGCCAGGTGACCCGATTCGCCCATGATCAGCGCCGATCCAAGGAAGACGACATAGACGAACAGATAGCGCGCCAGTTCTTCCGACCACTCGGCGGTATAGCTGAAACCGTAGCGTGTAATGACCTGCGCGAAAATCGTCACCAGCATGACCATCATGGCGACGAACGAGAACCAGTACAGGACCGTTCTCACCTTGCCTAAAATTGCATCCAGCATTGTTTTCCCTCCTGCAAAAAAAACCCGGACAGCGGTACTGCCCGGGTTCCTGAACCAGCACTCTTACTTCTCAAGCGCCCTGATCTTGTCGATGTTGGCCTGACCGACGGTCTTAGCGAGATCCTTGTAAACGGACGCCGTGGCATCCATGAAGGGCTTGCGGTCAACCGTAATCACTTCCATCTTGCCCGTCTTCTTGATCTTGTCCCAGAACTCGCTGTCCTCGGCCTCGGAGATCTTGCGCTGCCAGGCGATCGCCTCGGTCGCGGCGGACTGGATGATGGCCTGTTGTTCAGGCGTCAGTTTCTTCCAAGTCGCCATGGAGATCAGGAACGGTTCGGCGGCATAGGCATGTCCGGTCAGCGAGGCATATTTCTGCACTTCAAAGAAGCGCTTCGTATAGATGTGCGCGCTCGGATTTTCCTGACCGTCGACCACGCCGGCCTGCATGCCCGAATAGAGTTCTGCCAGGGACATCGGCGTCGGCGAGGCACCCATGGCCTTCATCATCTCGACATAGACCTTGTTGTTCATCACGCGGATCTTCAGGCCTTTCATGTCGCCTGGCGTCTTGATCGGGCGAGTGTTGTTGGTCATGTGGCGAATGCCGTTTTCCATGTAGCCGAGCATCTTCAGGCCCTTGGCTTCGAGCGGCTTGGCCAGTTCCATGCCGACCGTATCAAGGGCTTTGAACGCGTGCGCACGGTCCTTGAACAGGAACGGCATGTCGAAGATAGCCATCTGCGGCTGGAAAGTCCCCAGTTCTGCGGTTCCGGTCAGTGTCATGTCGACGGTGCCGTAGATCAGGCCTTCAATTAGTTCCTTTTGCGTCCCCAGGGAAGACGATGGGAACACCTTGATCTCGATGTCTCCCTTGGACTTCTGCTTGACGAGTTCGGCGAAGTGGTCCGCGCCCTTGCCGTAAGGATTGGTCGACTCGGCAATATGCCCCAGTTTCAGAACCGTGGCGGCCATGGCAGAACCGGAAATGGCGAGAGACAACGCCACCACTGAAAGCATTCCAAACCGTTTTTTCATGAAACCCCCTCCAATTGATTGATGATGCAACGAAAGCGATAGAAAACTTCTTTACACCATGGGTTAACCCACAAAAAATATCTTATAACAAAATTTTATCGGCGTGCACACTTTTTTTTCTTAATTTTTTATCGGGCGTCCAGATGCCGGTTCGCAACAGGGAGCGATCACACGATGTGAACGCGTTGCCGGCGCTACCGGCCTACGCATCAGAAATCAGGACTCGGCTCGAAGGGAAGCCGATCGGGCATGGGCGGGAAGACCTTCGCCCTGAGCGAGGATGGAAGCGACGCGGCCCAGCACCCGCGCCCCCGCTGGCGAAACGCGTATCAGGCTGCTGCGTTTCTGAAAATCGTAGACACCAAGAGGCGACGAGAAGCGCGCACTGCCGGAAGTCGGGAGAACGTGGTTCGGTCCGGCACAGTAATCCCCCAGCGACTCAGAGGCATAGGGTCCGATGAAGATTGCGCCGGCATTGCGGATCTTGCCGACCCAGCGATCCGCATCTTCAAGCGAAAGCTCAAGGTGCTCTGGAGCAATCCGATTGGAGATGGCGCAGGCCTCTTCAAGATCCCTCACCTGAATCAGTGCTCCGCGGTTCTCCAGCGCGCAACGAATGATCTCCTTGCGCGGCATGGTCGGCAGCAGATTCTCGATCGCCTGTACCACTTGGCCAATATAGTCCGCATCGGGACAAAGCAGGATGGACTGTGCCAGTTCGTCGTGCTCGGCCTGCGAAAACAGGTCCATCGCCACCCAATCCGGATCGGTCCGGCCATCGCAGATCACCAGAATTTCCGAGGGACCGGCCACCATGTCGATTCCGACCACGCCGAAAACGCGGCGCTTGGCCGCAGCAACGTAGGCGTTCCCCGGCCCGACGATCTTGTCGACCTGCGGAACGGTCTGTGTCCCGTATGCCAGTGCGCCGACGGCCTGGGCTCCACCTATGCAGAAGACGCGATCAACCCCGGCCAGCGCCGCGGCTGCCAGAACCAAGGGGTTGCGCTCGCCACCCGGGGTCGGCACAACCATGATCAGTTCCCCGACCCCTGCCACTTTCGCGGGAATCGCATTCATCAGCACAGATGAAGGGTAGGCCGCCTTGCCGCCAGGTACGTAAAGACCGACGCGGTCGAGCGGCGTCACCTTCTGTCCAAGCAGGGTCCCGGCCAGTTCCGTTCCGCCCTCCTCATACTGCCAGCTTGATAGCGGCTGGCGTTGGTGATAGGCCGTAACGCGTTGCGCCGCAGTCTCAAGCGCCGTCCGTTGTTCAAGCGCCAGGCCGTCCAGCGATCGGCGCAGTTCGCCTTGCGACAACTCGAGATCGGCCAGCGATTGGACGGACAGCCGATCGAAACGATTGGTGTAGTCGACAACAGCCTCATCGCCCCTCTTCTTGACGTCCGCCAGGATGGCGGCGACTGCTTGGTCGACCGAAGCGTCCTGCGCTCCTTCAAAGGCGAGCAGCGCATCGAGCCTTTTCTCGAAATCGGCGTCGACGCTGG
>DBMG01000088.1 GCA_002304785.1 Candidatus Accumulibacter sp. UBA704
TTGGCGCGCCCGGAGCGATTCGAACGCCCGACCCCTTGGTTCGTAGCCAAGTACTCTATCCAGCTGAGCTACGGGCGCGCTGCAACAACGAAGACGCGCATTATATAGATCGTTGGAGCTTACCTCAAGATGTTTTTTAAAAAAAAGAGCAAACTATTCCTTTATATTGCAGTCCACTTTGAAGGTTCATCTAAAAAACCTGCGGGCGAGTCAATCGGAAAGCGAATTGATCGTCGATGACTTGCGGGAGAGCTTGGTTGATTGTTCTGGTAGGAGAATCCTGGTTTCTATAGCAAACCTTGTAGAAATCAATTAAGCTTGAGCGCCGTTCTAACAATTAAACATGGAGTACTAACCATGAGCAATAAAGGGCAACTTCTACAAGACCCCTTCCTTAACGTGCTGCGTCGTGAGCACGTTCCCGTCTCGATTTATCTGGTTAATGGCATCAAACTTCAAGGCCAGGTGGAGTCCTTTGACCAATACGTGGTTCTTCTCAAGAACACGGTTACGCAAATGGTTTACAAGCACGCCATCTCAACCGTCGTTCCTTCCCGTCCAATCAGCATCCAGCAGGATGGAAATAGCGGGGAATAATCCGGTTTGCCTTTGTTTTCGCCAGTTACTTTTCGGAGAGATGGTTCGGTTCGATCGGTAGTTGCTTCTGCTGATCGAGGCGGGTCTTTTTTCTTGAAAGGCATTCATGCTTGAACGTCACCCCGGTGGCGAACGGGCAATAATAGTCCAGCTTGATTTCGGTGAAGGCGAGACCGAGGATCGGCTGGAGGAAGTCCGGTTGCTCGTAGAGTCTGCAGGCGCCGACGTGTGCGCTGTGGTCACCGGGCGTCGTCAAAGTCCCGACGCAGCAACCTATGCCGGCAAGGGCAAGGTTCAGGAAGTCGCTGCTGAAGTCGCCGCACACCAAGGCAACCTGGTCGTCGTCAACCACGCCTTGTCGCCCGCACAGGAACGCAACCTCGAACGATCCCTGCAGTGCCGCGTGATCGACCGAACGAGTTTGATTCTTGACATTTTTGCCCAACGCGCGCAAAGCGCCGAGGGAAAGCTTCAAGTCGAGCTCGCACAACTGGATCATCTTGCCACCCGACTGGTGCGAGGATGGACTCACCTTGAGCGGCAAAAAGGCGGCATTGGATTGCGCGGACCGGGAGAAACGCAACTTGAAACTGACAGGCGATTACTTGGGAAGCGCGTCAAGCTGCTGCGCGAGCGGTTGCGCAGGCTTCAACAACAGCGCACCGTCCAGCGTAAGGCTCGGTCGCGGAGCGACGTACTTAGCGTATCGCTTGTGGGCTACACCAATGCCGGAAAGTCGACGCTTTTCAATGCGCTGACCCATGCCGGCGCATATGCCGCCAATCAGCTGTTTGCGACGCTCGACACGACTTCAAGAAAGCTCTGGCTGGGAGAGGCGGGGAATATTGTCATTTCCGATACGGTCGGCTTTATTCGCGATTTGCCGCACGAACTGGTGGCTGCCTTCCACGCCACGCTTGAAGCGACGTCCCAGGCAGATCTGCTCCTGCATGTGGTCGATTCGGCGAGTCCGGCCCGAGAGCAGCAGATGGCAGAAGTAGAAAAGGTTCTCGATGAAATCGGGGCGAGCACAGTACCGCAACTCGTGGTGTTGAATAAACTCGACCTGACCGACTTGCCGCCGGCAGTCGAACGGGACGAGTATGGTAAAATTACACGTGTTCGGGTCAGTGCAAAATGTGGCGACGGGATGCCCTTGCTGCGCCAGGCATTGACCGAGTTCGCGCTAGAGAAACTTCACAGCCTTGATCGGTCAAAAATGGCTGATACCTCGCTTATACCTGACTGAACAGAATCAGGACCCCCTCAATGATTGCAACCATTGGAGTACTTATGTCGCTTAATGACCCGCAGTGGGGAAATCGCGGCAATGACAACGGGAACGGCCGGCGCCCCAACCAGGGACCACCAGACCTTGAAGAGTTGTGGCGCGATCTCAATCAAAGGCTTTCCGGCATGTTCGGCAAGAAACGAGGGGGCGGTAGCAGTGGAGGCAATGGCGGTGGCGATCTACCTCCTGTTGAGTTCAACCCGAGATTTCTTGGCGGCGGTCTTGGGCTCCTTATCGCCATCGTGATGGTGGTCTGGCTGGGCAGCGGCTTTTACATTGTCGACGCTTCCCAGCGAGGACTTGTTCTCCAGTTCGGCAGGTACAAGGAAAGCACAGAATCGGGGTTGCGCTGGCGTTTTCCGTATCCAATTCAGTCCCACGAACTGGTCAATATCTCTGGCGTGCGTACCCTAGAGGTTGGTTACCGCGGAAGCGAGAAGAACAAGGTGCTCAAGGAAGCACTAATGCTTACCGATGATGAGAACATCATCAACATCCAGTTCGCGGTCCAATACATTCTCAAGGATCCGGTCGAGTACGTGTTCAACAATCGGACTCCTGACGAGGCGGTGATGCAGGCTGCGGAGACGTCCATTCGGGAGATCGTCGGCAAGAGCAAGATGGACTTTGTTCTGTACGAAGGACGCGAACAGATCGCTGTCAGAGCATCGGAACTGATGCAGGAAATTCTCGACCGTTACAGAACCGGCATTCTGATCTCAAAGGTTACGATGCAGAACGCTCAGCCGCCCGAGCAGGTACAGGCTGCGTTCGATGATGCGGTCAAAGCCGGTCAGGACCGTGAGCGCCAGAAGAACGAAGGCCAGGCTTATGCCAACGACGTTATTCCCAAGGCACGAGGTACGTCTGCACGTCTATTGCAGGAAGCCGAAGGGTACCGGCAACGACTGATTGCCACGGCGGAAGGCGACGCCAGCCGCTTCAAGCAATTGAATGCTGAGTATGCCAAAGCTCCGGAGGTTACGCGTAACCGGCTGTACCTCGAGACCATGCAGCAAGTCTATTCCAATACCAGCAAGGTCATGGTCGATGCCAAAGGACAGGGTAATCTGCTCTATCTGCCGCTCGACAAGCTGATGCAATCGGCAGGAGCCGCTTACCTTGCTCCAGGCAACAGTCCCGACGCATCTGCCTTACCCAGGCCTGGATCGTCCGGAGAGGTGCTGCCACAACCATTGGATAAGGCCGATATGCGATCACGCGAGGCCTTGCGTTCACGTGATCGGGAGGCGCGCTGATGAGAGCGGGTTTGAATTTTTCGGCTGCCATTCTTGCTGCAGTCATCGCCGTGCTCGGCACATCGATTTTTACGGTTGATCAGCGCCAGTACGCCATTGTTTTCCAGTTGGGTGAGGTCCGCGAGGAGATTTCCGAACCGGGTCTGTATTTCAAGTGGCCCCTTATCCAGAATGTCCGTTATTTCGACAAGCGCATTTTGACGCTCGACAATGCCGAACCGGAGCGTTACATCACTTCCGAGAAGAAAAACGTTTTGGTCGACTCCTTCGTCAAGTGGAGGATTGTCGATCCAAGGCTGTATTACGTCTCCGTCGCAGGCGATGAAGCGCGTGCCAAGACACGACTTTCGCAGACAGTGAATGCCGGATTGCGCGAAGAGTTCGGCAAACGCACCGTCCATGATGTCGTTTCCGGCGAACGCGACAAGATCATGGAACAGATGCGGCAGAAGGCGGATCTCGATGCGCGCAAGATAGGCGTTCAGATTATTGATGTACGGGTCAAGCGCGTTGACTTGCCATCGGAAGTCAGCGAGTCGGTCTATCGCCGAATGGAGGCTGAACGCAAGCGCGTTGCAAACGAATTGCGGTCAGAGGGTTCGGCGGAAGCGGAAAAAATCCGTGCCGATGCGGAAAGGCAGCGCGAGGTCATTGTCGCCGAAGCATACCGCGATGCGCAGAAGATCAAAGGCGACGGCGATGCGAAAGCAGCCTCAATCTACGCCCAGGCTTTCAACCAGAATCCAGAGTTCTATGCGTTCTACAGGAGCCTGGAAGCATATCGCAGCAGTTTCAAGGGCAAGTCTGACGTTATCGTCGTCGAACCGAATTCTGATTTCTTCAAATACATGAAGAGCATGGGGCGAAATAACGATAAGTCGGGTAAATGACCAGCACGCTGCTGATTGCTTTTGCACTGATGCTTGTTCTTGAGGGACTGGTGCCATTCATCGCGCCGGCCATTTGGCGCGATACTTTTCGTCGGCTGATTCAATTCACCGACGGGCAGATTCGATTTGTCGGTCTGGCATCGATATCGACAGGAATGATTCTATTAATGGTTTTTCAATGAACTGGCTTTTACCCGAACACATTGCCGATGCGCTTCCCCACGAAGCATTCAGGATTGAACACCTGAGAAGAACAGTACTCGATCTGTTCAGCGTCCACGGCTATGAGCACGTCATGCCTCCGATGCTGGAATACCTGGATTCACTGTTAACGGGGACCGGCTCCGATCTCACCCTGCGGACCTTCAAGCTGGTCGATCAACTCTCCGGTAGAACGCTTGGCCTGCGTGCCGACATGACGCCGCAGGTTGCCCGTATCGATGCGCATCTCCTCAACCGCCAGGGGGTGACACGACTTTGTTACTGCGACAGCGTTTTGCACACTCTTCCGGCATCGCTCGCAGCAAGCCGCGAACCGATCCAGTTGGGAGCGGAGCTGTATGGATACCTCGGCATAGAAGCCGACATCGAAATCATTCGTCTGATGGCCAAAGCCCTCAAGGCTGCGGGAACTCCAGCATCGCGCATCGACATCAGCCACGCCGGGGTTTTCAGAGCCTTGGTAAAGGCCGCTGCCCTTGATGAAGTTACTGAAATGAAGACCTTGCAGTATCTGCAGGTCAAAGATATTCCCGGTCTGCATGATTGCTGTGCAACCGTCAGCGAGCCTTACCGTTCCGCGCTGCTTCGTTTGCCGGAGCTATACGGCAGCGCCGACGTGCTTGACATCGCCGGCGACACGTTGCCGCAATTGCCGGAGATCGTATCTGCGTTGGAAACGATGCATACGCTGCAGGTTTCGCTGCCGGAACTGCCATTGTCCTTCGATCTCGCCGACCTGCGCGGATACAATTACCACAACGGAATTGTATTTTCGGCTTATTTTCCGGGATTCCCGGGCGCGATTGCCCAAGGCGGGCGCTACGACGGAGTCGGCAAGGCATTCGGCCGCGTCCGCCCCGCAACCGGTTTCTCACTGGACTTACGCGAAGTCGCGCGATTGACGGAAAAATGCAAGTCTGCCAACGCCATCATGGCTCCATATTCCGGAACTGACGCCCAACTGGCTGCGCGGATTGGCGAGCTGCGCACCGAGGGGAACGTCGTTGTCGAATTGTTACCCGGTGAAGCACGGAGTGAAGGTCCGTTGTGCGACAGGCAATTGGTTGAAAGTAACGGACAATGGATTATTCAGGCAATTAACGGGGATTGATTGAAAATGGCAAAGAACGTCATCGTAGTTGGGACACAATGGGGCGACGAGGGCAAGGGAAAGATCGTCGACTGGCTGACCGATCACGCCAAGGGAGTGGTGCGCTTCCAGGGAGGTCATAACGCGGGCCACACGCTGGTCGTCGGAGACAAGGTTTACAAGCTGAACCTCGTACCGTCGGGCATAGTTCGTGAAGGGGTCAATTGCTACATCGGCAACGGTGTTGTCCTGGACATTCACCATCTTCTGTCCGAAATCAAGGATCTTGAAGCCGGCGGAATTGAGGTGCGGTCGCGGTTGAAGATCAGCCCGGGATGCCCGCTTATACTTGCCTATCACTCGGCGTTGGATCGGGCTCGCGAAGCCGTGAAAAACGCCGATGCTCGAATCGGAACCACAGGCAAGGGAATCGGGCCGGCCTACGAAGACAAAGTTGCACGTCGCGCACTGCGTGTCTACGACCTTTTCTACCCGGCGCGTTTTGCCGAGAAACTCAAGGAAAACCTTGACTATCACAACTTTGTCCTGACCAAGTACCTGGGCGCAGACGCCGTCGATTATGAGAGCGTGCTTGCCCAGGCCATGGCTGACGCGGAATTCATCAAGCCGATGGTGACGGATGTTTCCGCAGCTCTTCATGCCGTCAACAAGGCCGGAAACAACCTGCTATTCGAAGGCGCACAAGGAACACTGCTCGATATCGACCACGGAACCTACCCGTTCGTGACCTCTTCGAATTGTGTTGCTGGTCAGGCGTCTGCTGGCTCAGGCGTCGGTGCAGGGATGCTGCATTACGTACTGGGAATCACCAAGGCCTATTGCACTCGCGTTGGCGGAGGTCCCTTCCCGAGCGAACTGGATATTGAAACCGCAGGCACGCCGGGCTATCAGATGTCTCAGACAGGCCGCGAGTTTGGAACAGTGACCGGGCGCAAGCGTCGCTGCGGATGGTTCGATATTCCTGCTCTCAAGCGCTCCTCGCAGATCAACGGAGTGACGGGATTGTGCATCACCAAGCTCGACGTGCTTGATGGTTTGCCCGAACTGAAGATCTGCACGGGTTATAAGCTGAATGGAAAAGTAATTGATTTGTTGCCGATGGGTGCAGACGACGTGGCGAACTGCGAGCCGATTCTCGAGACAGTGAAAGGTTGGAGCGAATCGACGGTTGGCTTGACGTCCTTCGATGCCTTGCCGGCGGCTGCGCGCGCCTATCTGGAGAGAATCGAAGTATTGTGCGAAATTCCGATCGATATCGTTTCGACCGGGCCGGAGCGGGGCGAGACTATCCTGCGCCGCCACCCGTTCGAATGAGTTGTCTTTGGTCTGGCGGCAATGAAGTGGTAGTTTCGAAAAACCGGCGCTACGCCGGTTTTTGTTTTTTTCTCGTCTAGGCATGTGGAGACAGGACTATGGGTATCCTTGACTGGTTCAAGAATCGGCCCGCATCGGTCGCTCCAGATCCGGTGTCCGACGAAGTCGTCTCAAAGGCGATCGAGAAAGCGGTTTCACTGACTAATCCCCGCCTGAAGCTCATCCGCTCATACCACGAGCGTCTGGCGTTGCCGGTCAAAGGATGCGTCGGTTATCTGAACGAAAAGATGTTGGCGCTTCCTCCGGCCATTCAGGTTTGTGACGAGAACTGGGCAATGGAACCGGTGTTGCGGGCTTTTTTTGCAAGAGCCCAGGAAATTCCAATCGCCCTGGGACAGTCCCGCAATCTGCGGACATTTTTCAAGAAATTTCCCGAGACCGAGTACGCCTATTTCGTCCTTGGACTGACCTACAATGAGCGGCATTTATGCGGACTGTCCCTCCAGGGTGGCGTAGATCAGCAAGGACGCACTCAGACCGTTGTCGATTTCTCCGTACCGAGAACACGTATTTGTGGACATACCGAAGAGGAAGTCCGGCGACTTCTGGCGGCGCAGTCGTTTGAATACCTGGTCGCTCAAGCGATGGTTGAAATCGGAGAGACACGGTCGGAACGTCTGGAGTTGGAGGACAGCCGCAATCTGATTCGCGCCAGACTGCGTCTTCTTCAGCAGCAGGGTCCCGGCCTCGGTTCTGTATTTGAAGCCGCGCCTGCGAGTACCGAACAGATGAAGCTCGAAACTCAACTTATGGATAACGAACGCCAGATGGAAGAGTTGGGTAGTTCGCAATCGGTACTCGAGAATGAACTGGAATGCCTGTGCAAAGTGCTCGAAGTTCCGGAACGCTACATCCGTTTTGAGCGTACGCAACTCAGGCTCAGCACATTGAACGTCGTTCTCGATGGAAACAGTACGGATGTTGCATCGGACGTGATCTTTACCATGGCGATTTTATCCGGAGTGCCAAAAGAGCAGCGGGCCTTTGTCATCGGCCGCGTGGCCCGTTCCGAACTTCCCGAGGCAAAACTGGACATCGCGAATGCCGAACGGTTTCTGTAATTGTCTCGTTTGGATTTCACCCGTTATCGGCCGGCAACAAAAAAGCCGCAGAACCAATCGGCTGTGCGGCTTTCTCAAACTTTGTGTCTTTATCCGGAAATTGTTTGGTGCCCAGGAGAGGACTCGAACCTCCACAGTGTTGCCACCACCAGGACCTGAACCTGGCGCGTCTACCAATTTCGCCACCTGGGCAATTCCAGAGAAGCGCGCATTCTAAAGGAACAAGAAAAAATGTCAATAAAAAAACTATCGAAAATCAGAAAAAACGATCCTCACTTCCAACGTGAGAGAGCCAAATACGACTTGCCACTGCCGTCGCGGGAATACGTCCTGACCGTGTTGGAGAAGCAGGGCAAACCGGTCAGCTACGAGCATCTATGCGCCTTGATGGACATCCACAAGAGCGAGGAGGAAATGTTCCTGCGCCGGCTGGGCGCAATGGAGAGGGAAGGGCAATTGATGCGCAACCGCAAGGGCGCCTACATTCTTCCCGAACGTGCCAGCCTGATTGCCGGGCGCATCGAAGGACACGCTGACGGCTATGGGTTCCTGGTGCCGGATGACGGCGGCGAAGATCTCTATCTCGACGCGAAGCAGATGACCAAGGTTCTGCATCGTGATCGAGCGCTGGCGCGCGTTATCGGTTTCGACCGCAAGGGGCGGCGCGAAGGCGCCATCGTCGAGGTTCTCGAACGGGCGAACAGCCGCGTGGTCGGAAGAGTCCTGATCGAGCACGGCATCACGGTCGTCGTTCCTGAGAACAAACGCATCAATCAGGACATCCTTGTCGTGCCGGACAAAAAGGCGGACCGAAAGCTGAAAGTTCGAGCCGGGCAGGTCGTGGTCGTCGAAATTATCGAGCAGCCCGATCGGCATTCGCAGCCCATCGGACAGATCGTCGAAGTTCTCGGCGACTACGCCGATCCGGGAATGGAAATCGAAATCGCGTTGCGCAAGCACGACCTGCCCTTCGAATTTTCACCGGCGGTACAGGCGGAAACCAGCGAGTTGCCTGACAAGATCCGTAAATCCGAATGGTCGGGACGGATCGATTTGCGCGACCTGCCGCTGGTGACAATCGATGGAGAGACGGCAAGGGACTTCGACGATGCCGTGTTCGCCGAAAAGAAAGGCAAGGGCTGGCGGTTAGTGGTCGCCATCGCGGACGTCAGCCACTACGTCAAGCCGGGCATGGCGCTTGATCGCGAAGCCATGGAACGTGGCAATTCCGTGTATTTCCCCCGGCGGGTGATTCCGATGCTGCCGGAGAAGTTGTCGAATGGTTTGTGTTCGCTCAATCCCGACGTCGAACGGCTGGCCATGGTCTGCGACATGGATATCAACACGCGCGGCAGCATCAAGGACTACCGTTTTTACCCGGCGGTGTTCCGCTCCAAGGCACGCCTCACCTATACCCAGGTGTGGGATTGGCTATCGGGCGCGAAACAGCCGGAAAGCGAGATCCACCAGAACCTGCAACCGCAACTACAGTCGCTGTACGAGTTGTTCAAGATACTGCTCAAGGCACGGTCCAAGCGCGGCGCCATCGATTTCGAGACGATCGAGACGATGATGCTGTTCAACGACCAGGGAAAGATCGAGAACATCGTTCCTACCGAACGCAATGATGCGCACCGCCTGATCGAGGAGTGCATGCTGGCGGCCAACGTGTGTGCTTCAGACTTCCTGCAGGAGAACAAACAGAC
Source organism: Candidatus Accumulibacter sp. UBA704 (assembly GCA_002304785.1). GTDB lineage: Bacteria > Pseudomonadota > Gammaproteobacteria > Burkholderiales > Rhodocyclaceae > Propionivibrio. The sequence continues at coordinate 9,512 of DBMG01000088.1, forward strand.
CTGCCTGTACCGCGTCCATGAAGGACCGACGCCGGAAAAACTTGAGGGCTTGCACAGTTTCCTCAAGGAATTTGGGTTGAGTCTGCCGGGGGGTGACGAACCCACCGCCAAGGATTACGCCGCCTTGCTTGAAAAGGTCAAGAACCGTCCGGATGCACAGTTGCTCCAGACCGTGATGCTACGCTCCCTGCGCCAAGCCATGTACAGTCCGGACAACGTCGGCCATTTCGGCCTTTCCTACGAGCATTACACGCATTTCACCTCGCCCATCCGCCGCTACCCGGACCTCCTGGTCCATCGCTCGATCAAGGCCGTGCTGAAGAGCAAGCACTACTCGCCAGGCGACTGGGAACAGATCGGCCTGCACTGCTCGATGACCGAACGTCGGGCCGATGAAGCCACGCGCGATGTGGTCAATTGGTTGAAATGCTATTACATGCGCGATCGCATCGGGGAGGAGTTCGACGGTACGATCTCCGCCGTCGTGCCGTTCGGCGTCTTTGTTGCACTCGACTCGGTGTATGTCGAGGGACTGGTGCACGTCTCGGAACTGGGCGAGGATTACTTTCAGTTCGACAGCACCAAGCATCAGATGCTGGGAGAACGGAGCGGGCAGCGCTTCCGGCTGGGCGACCGCTTGCGCGTCAAACTGGTGCGGGCGGATCTTGAAACCGGACGCATCGATTTCGTACTCGGAAGTCCGCCTGCGGCGATTCCTCATGTGGTTACCGATACTCTTTCTGTCGGCGGCAAGAAAGGAGCAACCTCAAAGCGTGCCAATGCTTCAGTATCCACAAAGCCCAAAGCGGCAAAGGGATCCACAAAACAGGCGTCGAAACGCAGGTCAGGGCCGGGAGCGACAAAGTCACGAAGTTAAGATGTATTAGCTCGCCGTCGCAGTAGCTTCTTCAGTTCAACGAACCACAGAACGCTGCTGCTGACGGAGATGCTGACCAGCCACTCTGTCAGGGTTAATGCTTCCGTGCTGAACGCTTTTTGCAGAAAAGGAACGTGGACAACCGCCACTTGCAGCAAGCTCACTCCAACGACGGCAACCCACAGCCAGGAGTTGCTGAATAGTCCGCAAAACGCGCTGCGCGCGGGGGAACGGGCGTTAAAGGTGTTGAATACCTGGAAGAACACCAGCGTTGTGAAAGCCATCGTCTGCGCTCGAGAGGTATCTCCCGTTCCGCCAGGAATCAATCCATCGGGCAGAATCCAGTCGGTCACAGCCAGGGTTCCGATGCCCATGATGGCTCCCACATAGTAGATGTCCCTCCACATCGGCGCATCGATGACGTGGCTGCTCGGGTCTCGAGGCGGGATCTTCATCACGTCATGATCGACCGGGTCAGCGCTCAATGCCAGCGCTGGAGCGGAATCGGTTAGCAGATTCACCCACAGGATCTGAACGGCCAGCAGCGGCACCGCGATGGAGGAAGCCAGCCCACCATGCAGCCCGATGACGCCGGCCAGCACGACGCCGAGGAACATGTAGCACACTTCCCCGGCGTTGGAGGAGAGCAGGAAGCGCAGGCATTTCTGGATATTGGCAAAAATCGTCCGGCCTTCTTCCACCGCCGCCACGATCGACGCAAAATTGTCATCGGTCAGCACCATGTCTGCGGCCCCCTTGGACACATCGGTGCCGGTAATGCCCATGGCCACGCCAATATCGGCCTTTTTCAGTGCAGGAGCATCATTGACGCCATCGCCGGTCATGGCCGCTATATAACCTTCATCCTGTAGTGCCGAGACAATACGCAGCTTATGTTCCGGGGCAACGCGGGCGTACACCGAGTGCCTGCAAACGGTTTCACGCAACTGTTCATCGTTCATCCGCTGTAACTCGGTACCGGTTACGGCGCGAGCGCCTTTCTCGACAATGCCTAATTCCGTGGCGATGGCTGCTGCCGTAATTTGATGGTCGCCGGTAATCATCACCGTACGCACCCCGGCCGTTTTCGCCGCTTCTACGGCCACTGCCGCCTCGTGGCGCGGCGGGTCGATCATTCCGACTACTCCGAGAAACACCATCTCCTCTTCATGCTCCTCGGTCAGACCATTCTGCAGAGCGTGTTGTGGAATCATTCGGTACGCAACACCGAGCGTACGCAGGGCTTCACCTGCCAGGGCATCGATCGCGGCAGCCCATTCGCTGCGTCGCACACTGGTCAAAGGGCAGATTTCATCGCCGCTCTGTTCGTGCGAACAGCAAGCCAGAAGAACATCCGGAGCTCCTTTCGCAGCAATGCCGATGAGTTGCTCATTCCTGGCATCGCGGTGCGCGATGCTCATCATCTTTCGCTCGGACGAAAACGGCAATTCACCTATGCGTATGAAACGTTCGACCATGTAATCCTTGGTGATGCCGGCTTTGCGCGCCGCAACGATCAGCGCACCTTCGGTCGGGTCGCCCTGGATGCCCCAACGCTCTCCAGTTTTCATCAGTCGTGCGTTGTTGGCCAGCTCGGCGGTATATAACAAGCGCTGTACCGAGTCTTTCAGTCGTTCGTCTTCAAGCGGCGCGCCATTCGACATCAGCCTCCCCTCTGGCGCATATCCGATTCCCGAGATTTCGACAGTCCCGCCGGGAACCACTACGCGACGCACGGTCATTTCGTTGCGCGTCAGCGTTCCAGTCTTGTCGGAGCAGATTACTGTCGTCGAACCCAGCGTTTCCACGGAACTGAGCCGGCGCACGATCACGTTGCGCTTGGCCATGCGGGCCATGCCAAGGGACAAGATGATGGTATTGATCGCGGCCAGCCCTTCCGGAACTGCCGCCACAGCCAGAGCAACGGCAAATATCAGGATCGTCACGAAATGTCCCGGTGATAGTTCGTGGCGATCTAACCACAGCAACGTCATTCCCATCACAATGGCGATTGCGATCACCGATCTGCCTAGAAAGCGGCTAACCTGGCTGAGTTCCTTTTGCAATGGAGTCGGGGCTTCACGTGTGGCCTCAATGCTTGCCGCAATGCGGCCGATTTCCGTATCAGGACCGGTTGCCACCACGATCGCAGAGCCTCGTCCGGTGGTGACGGATGTGCCACTGAACACCATGTTTGCCTGGTCGCCGATGTTTGTTTTTTCCGGCAGTGCCTCTGGGTTCTTGGAGACAGGAGAGCTTTCACCTGTAAGCGCGGCTTCCGCAACGCGCAGAACAATCGATTCGGCTACCCGGGCGTCCGCCGGGATGGTGTCGCCTTCCTCGATCAGCAACATGTCGCCTGGCACGACTTCCCGGGCGGGAATCTGACACGGCTCCCCCTCTCGCAAAACCCTGGCGGTAGGCGCGGAGAGTGCCTTGAGCGCTGCCATGGCGTCTTCGGCATGCCGTTCCTGAAGATAACCGAGCACTGAGTTGAATAGGACGATCGCAATAATCGTAAGCATTTCATACGGGACATCGTGCCTCCCTTCGACAAACCAAGCCAACAGGGAAATCACCATGGCGAACAGCAGCAGCATGATGAGTGGATCAGCGAATTGCTTTAGAAATTTGACCCATTCCGGCACAGGTCGCGGCACCGGCAACTCGTTCGCTCCATGCAACCGCAGCCGAAATTGCGCCTCGGCATTACTCAATCCGTGTACACGGTCACTATTCAGTCGCAAAACCAGATCATCGACTGAATAGAGGTAAGGAGGGAGCGCGCATTGCATGTCCTTGGCCGCGCTGTCTTTCTTGTCGGGTAAGATCATGGCCCGTATCTTTCGCTGTTCGAGGCGTGATGCTTGATCCTCTAATCCATTCAAGACCATGTGCGAGTCCTGTGCCAAGGTAAAATACGCACCTCTATCCGATCGATTCCTCGAGCGCCCCCATGTCCCAAACCAGCTTCATTCACGGATTCCACGCCGTCATCGCCAAATTGCGCCACCAACCGGATGCGATCCTGGAGATTTTTATCGCGGCGGACAGACACGATGCTCGTGCGCGCGATTTGCTGAAACACGCCGAACTGCATTCAGTCCGGGTTGTTCCGGTGGATGCCAACCGTCTTGAAGGCATGGCCGGAGGAGGGCGGCGGCACCAGGGAGTGGTGGCCCGCGTCTCCACGGAGTCACGTCATTTGTCGCTGGACGACGTGCTCGATACGCTGGAAGAGCCGCCCTTCCTGCTGATTCTCGACGGCATCCAGGATCCACATAACCTGGGTGCCTGCCTGCGCGTGGCCGACGCGGTCGGGGTCCATGCCGTAATCGCGCCCAAGGACAGGGCGGTTGGGCTTACCCAGACAGCCATCAAGGTAGCCAGCGGCGCCGCGGAGTCCGTTCCTTACATCACCGTGACCAACCTGGCGCGCACCCTGCGGGAACTCAAGGAACGCGATATCCGGATCATCGGCACGGACGCCGAAGCCAAAGAGGATCTGTACACCGCCGAATGGCCACAGGCCACGGCCTGGGTGCTCGGGGCCGAAGGCGACGGCATGCGCCGTCTGACGCGCGAAACCTGCGATCAGTTGGTGACCATACCGATGCTTGGCTCGGTGCAAAGCCTGAATGTCTCGGTTGCTGCCGGCGTTTGCCTGTACGAGGCAAGAAGGCGGCTTCCCCGCTGATTCCTAATCCCCCGCCGTAATGTCGACGAGCAGTGGTTC
>DBMG01000101.1 GCA_002304785.1 Candidatus Accumulibacter sp. UBA704
ACGGTCAAGATCTTCTACGACGATGCGCTGGCCAACAAGCTGACCGTGCTCGGGCCGGACGTGAATGCGTCCGAATACCGCTTCGTCCCCGTCGACCGTAAAACCATCCGCTATGGCCTGGGAGCCGTGAAGGGGACCGGCGAGCAGGCGGTTACCGTTATCCTCAAGGCGCGCGAAACGGGTGGGCCGTTCAAGGATCTGTTCGACTTCTGCGAGCGTGTGGACAAGCGCATGGTCAACCGCCGCACCATCGAGGCACTGATTCGTGCCGGTGCCTTCGATTCGATCGATGACCATCGGGCGCGGTTGATGGCCTCGGTAGGCGTGGCCATCGAGGCGGCCGAGCAGGCCGAGCGTAACGCCATGCAGGTCAGTCTGTTCGACGTTTTCGGCGGCGGCCGGGATGACGAGCACCGGCCGCAATACCGCGAGGTGCCGCGCTGGAAGGAGCGCGACAAGCTGCGCGAGGAAAAACTGGCGCTCGGCTTCTTCTTCTCCGGGCATCCGTTCCACGAAGTCAAGCAGGAAGTGGCGCGCTTTGCCCGCAAGCCGCTCGCGTCGCTGGAACCGAGGAAAGAGCCGCAGTTGCTCGCCGGTCTGGTGGTGGGGGTGCGCACCAAGATCACCTCGCGCGGCAAGATGGCCTTCGTGCAGATCGACGACGGGACGACCTCGATGGAAGTCTCGGTGTTCAACGAAACCTTCGAGGCCGAGCGCGACAAGATCCGCGATGACGAGGTTCTGGTCATCGAAGGCAAGGTGCAGCGCGACGATTTTGCCGGTGAAGGCAAGGTGCGCGTGGTGGCCGAGCGCCTGTTGACGCTGGCCGAAGCGCGCGGGCGTTTTGCGCGGCATCTGCGCATTTCCCTGAACGGGCAGGCCAGCGGAGTCAATGCGCCGCTGGCGGCGCAGAGGTTGCGAGCCCTGCTGACGCCGTATACGCCGGGAAACTGCCCGGTGCTGTTGTCGTACCGCAATGCCGATGCCCTGTGCGAACTGGCGCTCGGTGACAATTGCCGGGTACGACTGGAGGACGATCTGCTGTCGGCGCTGGGTGACTGGCTGAGTAGCGAAAACGTGCGGATCGATTACAGTTGAGTCCCTTTGTGCCGAGGTGTCACATGCATGGATCGGGTGTTTGGCGGAGCGCAATTTTGATTCTGACCGGATTGGCACTGGCTGCCTGCAGCAGCAAGATCAGCCTTGAGAACTACGGCAAGTTGCGCACTGGTCAGTCCTATGACGAAGTGAAGCAGATCCTCGGCGATCCGGCGCGTTGCGACGAAGCGCTGGGAATTCGCACCTGCGTCTGGGGTGACGAGCAACGCGGCATCAGCGTCAATTTCGTGGCGGGCCAGGTGATGCTGCTTACAGCGAAGAATCTGAAATAGGCATCGGTCCGCAAGTGCAATTTGCCGAGTGACGGCCCGGCGCGGGAAATGGATGTGGCGCACACGCTCGCGGAACCGGCAATTCGCGCATCAACGGCACGTTTGACCGCCGGGGTGACGGCGCACATACTTCCCCGCATAGACAACAAGTAGAAGACTGATCGTCATGTTCATCCGACTCAAGCGTTCGACACGGAGGCTGCTTGTCCTGCTAGCATTGCTGCCGGCGGCAGTGCTCGTTCTCGGAACCGTCTATATGGCGCTGATGGGCTACTTGGAGGGATCTCCGCGCACCTTTCTGGAGAGCCTGCAATGGGCGTCGGAGACCCTGACCACGACAGGTTATGGCAACGACAGCCACTGGAAGCATCCGGCGGTTGCGCTGTTCGTGATCCTCGGCCAGTTCCTCGGGCAGTTTCTGGTTTTTCTCGTATTCCCGGTGTTCGTCCTGCCATTCTTTGAAGAGCAGTTCGAGGTTCGTCTCCAGCATGTCCTGCCGCCGATGGACGGCAAGGTGCTTTTTTATCGCTACGGCCCGGCCATCGAGTCCCTGCTCGACGATCTTCTGCGCGCGAAGTGCCCTTTCGTCATTTTCGAGGAAGATCTGCAAACGGCACGTCAGTGCCGTGATCGCGGCTACAACGTGGTACTCGGCAATCTTTCGGATGACCCGACGGTCTTGCTGCGGGTCAGACAGGCGCGGGCCGTAGTGACCAACGCCGACGATCACGCCAATGCGGCGTGCACCCTGGTCGTCCGCGAGTACGGTTTTTCCGGCCCGCTCTACGCGTTGGCCGACGAACCGCTCTACCGTTCGCCGATGCTCCAGATCGGCGCCACCGAGGTGTTTACCCCGGCGCACGTGCTCGGCGCGGCGCTGGCTTCGCGTGCCAGCACGCGCATCAGTCAGCCAGCCGAAGGAATGCACCTGCTCGGCGCGAAAATCGGGCTGGCCGAGTTCCGCATTCGACCGGGCAGCGATCTCGCCGGCAAGCGGCTTGGCGATCTGCATCTGCGCCAGAACTACGGCGTCTCGGTTATCGGCCAGTGGCATGGTGGAGTGTTTACTACTTCCAAGGGCTCCGAAACCGTCGTCCGGCCGGGGGCGATCCTCGTGGTGGTCGGATCTCCTGCCAACCTCGAGAAGGTCGAGCGCATGGCGATGCCGATTCGCCGCACCGGGCCGGTCGTTCTCGTCGGGTTGGGAACGGTGGGCGCCAAGGTGGCGCAGATGCTGCGCGATGCGCAGGAAAACTTTACCGTGGTCGCCCGGGAGCAGGAAGGCGGCGTGGATGTGTCCGGTAACATCCTGGAAACCGCGACCTTGGACAAGGCGCGGGTGCGCGATGCCAGCGCGGTGATCCTGGCCCTCAGCGATGATGCCGAGGCCGTTTTTGCTACCGCCGTGGTTCGCGACTATGCGCCGGAAGTGCCGCTGATCGTCAGCGTGAGCCGCTCGCGCAATATCGAGCGCCTCTATCGCGCAGGGGCGGATTTTGCGTTCTCAGAAGGTCAGCTGGCCGGGCAGATACTGGCCTATCAATTGCTCGGCGAGCAGGCGGTGCCGGTAGAGAACCGGATCAAGTTCGTTCGCCTGAGCGCCGGAAAAGTGTCCGGCTGGCATCCGTGGCGCAGCGAAGTGGTTGAACGCACCGGGGCCAAGATCATCGCCGTCGAGCGTGGCCCAGATGTGTTTGTCGACTTCTCCGGCGATTTTGAGACAGGGCCAGACGATACCCTCTTCGTCTGCGGGCCCCTGGATTGCCTGGAACGCTTCCAACGGGAGTTCCAGTCCGTTCCGGTGGCGCGGAGGAGCGGCCGGGCGTAACCCTCACTCCGCCTCGCAATCGCCGGCGGTCAGTTTTTCGCCTGAGCGGGTGGAGTATCGAGGACGATCTTTCCGTCCTTGACCGGGATCTGCTTGCCGGGATCGTGGGACATCCGCACGACTGCTTCCTTGCCGTTCAGGCGGTAGGTGACGTCGTAGCCATGATGCTTGACCGAGGTGTCGTAAACCGTCTTGCAACGCCGTTCGGTCGTTGTCACCACGTCGCCTTCCTGCATGTTCTTCTGCACCTTGTTGCCCGCGTAACCGCCTGCCGCTGCTCCCGCGACCGTGGCAATCTTCTTGCCCGTGCCTCCTCCGACGGCGCTGCCGAGAAGTCCTCCGGCCACCGCTCCGACGACCGTTCCGGCAATCCGGTGCTCGTCTTTCACCGGAGCCTGTTTCTGCACCGCGACATCCTCACATTCCTCACGCGGGGTCCGGATCGTTTCCTTGACCTCCTTGGCGGCTATAACCTCGGCGAATGCCGGTTTGGTCATCGCCTGGAAGCCCACGCCTCCGGCAGCCAGCGCGGTGACGGCGATGCCGCCGATGACGATTCCCTTGACCATCGATTTGTCCATGAGAGGCTCCTATTTACGTAGACAGAACGGACTGTATCCTTAAGAAAACGCCTGCTGCTGCTTCCGGTTGACGATCGCGCCGGCGATGAAACGTTTCCTTACAAAGGAAACGGCCACGGACGATTGTCCGTGGCCGCAGGCAGGAGCAACGGGAGTTCGCTGCTTACAGTTCCTTGGCGTGAGCTGCCAGGTATTCGGCTACACCGGCCGTCGATGCCTTCATTCCGGCCTTGCCCTTGTTCCACCCGGCAGGACAGACTTCCCCGTGCTCTTCGGTGAACTGCAGGGCGTCGACCATGCGCAACATTTCGTCGACATTGCGGCCGAGTGGCAAGTCGTTGACCACCTGATGGCGCACGGTGCCGTTCTTGTCGATCAGGAAGGAGCCGCGGAAAGCGACGCCCGCCGGACCGAACTCGACGTCGAAGGCGCGGCAGATCTCGTGTTTGACGTCGGCGATCAGCGGGTACTGCACCTGGCCAATCCCGCCATTGTTGACCGGCGTGTTCTTCCAGGCGAGATGGGTGAATTGCGAATCGATCGACACTCCGATGACTTCCACCCCACGCTTCTTGAATTCGTCAAGACGGTGATCGAAGGCGATCAATTCGGACGGGCAGACAAAAGTGAAATCAAGCGGGTAGAAGAAGATCACGACGTACTTGCCCTGGGTTTCCTTGGACAGGGTGAAGCTGCGGATCGTGTTGTCGCCCATGACGGCGTTGGCGGTGAAATCGGGAGCGGGTTTTCCAACGAGAACGGCCATTTTTCTCTCCTTGATGTTTGTTGTTGAAAGGAAACAGGTAAATAAGGATGGAAAGCAATCCAATGTGGATTAGTCAGCGTCGATGTCGGGCAAGTTCCCCGTAAGGTTCGAATGAGGGAAATTTGCGCTGGAGCAGCGGATTATGATGAGGTGGTCGCCGGTTTCAGACTTGCGCGCTTCTCGTCGAAGAATCGGACCAGATCGCGGCCCTCTTCCTTGGCCGCATACATGGCGTTGTCAGCCTCCTTGAGAATGTCGCCCTGACTGGACTCATGGTTGATGAAAAGGGTTACACCGATGCTTGCCGAGCAATGGTGCTCCACCGTCTTGACCGCCGGTTCGTCGGTCTCGATCGTGATCACGTAAGGCCGGGCCAGCGCAACGCGAATTTTCTCCGCTACGGCAGCCGCTTGCGCGGCGGACTCGGTCTTGTCGGTGTCGAGTTCGCAGATCATGATCACGAACTCGTCGCCGCCGAACCGGGCCACGGTATCCATCTCGCGGACGCAATTCTTGAGGCGCTCCGCGACCTCGATCAGCAGCAGGTCGCCCGCCTCGTGTCCATGCAGGTCGTTGAGCGGCTTGAAGTTGTCGAGGTCGGAGAACATCAGCGCGCAGTAGCGTCCGCTGCGCTTGCTGGTCGCCATCGCGCGGCTCAGGCGGTCGTTGAGCAGGCGGCGATTGGGCAACCGGGTGAGCGGGTCGAAGAATGCCAATTGCCGGATCTGGTCCTCCATCTCCTTGCGTTCCGTGATGTCGGTATGGATGCCGATCATGCGCACGGCCGTTCGGTCGTCATTCCATTCCACGATTTTCCCGACGGAGCGAATCCACCGCCACAGTCCGGATTTTGTGCGGCGGCGATACTCCATGTTGCATGGTCCGCCGTTTTCGGCACAGGCTTCCAGTGCGGCGGAAACGGCGTCCCGATCATCGGGATGGATGTTCGAGAGCCAGTGCCGGAGGTCGGATTTGAACTCGGCCGGTTCATATCCGATCATGCGTACGTACTCGGGGCTGACGTTGATCGCGCCGCTCTCCAGGTCGAGGTCGAACCAGCCCTGGTTGGATGCGTTCATGGCCAGGCGGAAGCGCTCCTCGCTCTCGCGCAACGACTGTTCGGCCCGCTTGCGCTGGGTGACATCGTGAATGATCGACAGCAGTAGCTTGCGTCCATCCCTCTCAATGGGCGTCGTATGTACCTCCACGTCGCGTATTTCGCCGGAAGCCAGACGATGCGGGAAGTAGAAAACCTGGCGGTCGCCGTTTGCCGCCCGCAGTCTGGCCTGGGTGAGTTGCTCCGGCGGCAGCGTATTGATCTCGCTGATGCGCATGTGCCGCAGGCGGTCCCTCGGGTAGCCGTAGAACTGCACCGCCGCCGCGTTCGCCTCGATGATGTGTCCCGTGACTTGGTCCATAAGCAGCATCACCGAGGTGTTTTCTTCAAACAGCGTACGGAGATTGGTTTCGCTCTTGCGCACGCTGTCTTCTGCCCGCTTGCGTTCGGTAATGTCGCGCGCGATGCCGAAAACGCCCATGATCTCACCGTTGTCGCCACGCAGAGGGCCTTTGGTGGTCAGGAAAATGCGTTCTCCGTCAACGGTGGGCAAGGTTTCCTCGAAGGTTGCGACGCGGTCTTCCGCGATCGCAGTACGGTCGTCTGTTTGCACCCGTTCGGTGTGCGCCGGCGGAAAGATCTCTGCGTCGTTATGACCGATGGCCGCGTCCGGATCGCGTCCGGTGATGCGCCCGGCTTCGCGGTTGAACAGCAGGTAGCGGCCGCTGAGATCCTTGGCGAAAATGACGTCGTTCGAACTGTCGACGAGCGTCGCAAGAAGCTGGTGGGTGCGCGTGCTTTCCGAACGTGCATCCAGCTCGCGCCGTGCATGCGCCTGTATTCGCTCAAACAGCCGTCGTGCCAGCACGTAGAGCAGCAGGGAGGTGACGGCTACGAACAGCCATCCCTTCAGGGTGCTGACCAGGACTATTTGAGCCCGGTCGCTGAAGAAATAGCCAACGGCGTTGTCGGAGAAGAGGATCCACAGGAAGGAGAAGAGGGCGTAGGTGGCAACCAGTCGCAGTGCCGCGCTCCTTGCGGCCAAAGGTGATTCCAGCGATTTCGCGGTGCCGTTTGGCGGGTTCATGTGCGTCCTCGTTCTTTCCGGGGGGGCTCCGAGTGGATCCGGAGCGCAGCCCGTGCTGTTTTCGGCGGCAGAACCGTCAGTCGATTGCCCATTCCTGCCATCCCGTGTGCGGGTGGCGATGTGTTCAATTGTAGTGCTTTCCGTCCGGGGCTACACGGTCGGTTTTTGAGAAAACTTGCCGGTGGTTTCAAGGTGCTCGTCGACGGGTTCGTCCTGGCAGTGAACCCGGTCTACGCGGGCATGCGACGGGCCGCGGTGGGCCCACAGCGTCAACGCGTCGACGGCCTCGACCGGGCCGGTCACCAGCGCCTCGACACTGCCGTCGTTGCGGTTGCGCACCCAACCGTCGAGGCCGCGCTGGCGGGCTTCTTCCATCAGCGACCAGCGGAAGCCGACGCCCTGGACGCGTCCCTGGATAAGCAGTCGCCTTGTTACGCGGGTCATTCGTGTTTCGCTTGCTTCCGGTCCGAGGCCAGGGCTGCCAGGATGCCCTGCATCAGTTGCAGCGGCGTGGGTGGGCAGCCCGGTATGCACACGTCGACCGGGATGACATTGGCGACGCGGCCGCAGGAGGCGTAGCTTTCGCCGAAGATGCCGCCGGTGCAGCCGCAGTCGCCGACGGCGACAACCAGTCTTGGTTCGGGCGTGGCATCGTAGGCACGTTTTACAGCGATTTCCATGTTCTTGGCCACAGGGCCGGTAACCAGCAGCATATCGGCATGGCGCGGACTGGCCGCGAACTTGATGCCCAGGGCTTCCAGGTTGTAATAGGGATTGTTCAGCGCGTGGATTTCCAGTTCGCAGGCGTTGCACGATCCGGCATCGACGTGACGGATGACGAGCGCCCGGCCGAGCTGCGCGAGCATGGCCTCGGACAGCCGCTGCGCCGTTACGCGCAGCGCAATGTCGGCATCGGGTGCCGGTTCCGTGACAATGCCGTTGCGGAGGATCTGTCTGAGCATCGGGAACATGGTCGGGGCTGCCTATAGGTCCGGTCCGGCGTAGGACAGGTTGAACGACTTGTTGATCAGCGGGAAGTCGGGAACGATGTTGTCGATTACCGCGTGTTCGAGAGCTGGCCAGTTCTGCCACGAGGGGTCATGGCAATGGCAACGGCGGATCTTGCCGTCGGCGCCGGTTTCCACGGCCACGAGAATGTCGCCGCGCCAGCCTTCGATCCACCCCAGACCACGCTTGTCCGCTTCGCTGCGTACTTCGCAGCGGACTTCTCCCGCTGGTATTTCGCGCAGGATCTTGCGAATCAGATGCAGGGATTCCTTGATTTCGGTGAAGCGCACTTGCGCGCGTGCCGCCACATCGCCATTGCGTTCGATGGCCATGCGCGGGGTTAACTGGTCGTAGGGGGCGCAGGCATGATTGCAGCGCAGATCCCAGTGCTGCGCGCTGGCCCGCCCGGCTAGCCCGATCACGCCGAGCAGCTTGGCCAACTGCGGCGTGACGCGACCGGTCGTCAGGAAACGATCCTGCAATCCGGCGTGTTCGTCGTAGATGTTCTTGAGGGTCCGCAGTTCGCTCTCGAGTGCCTCGCACTGCGTGAAAATGGCGTGCGCGCCTGCATCGTCCAGATCAACCGTCACGCCGCCGGGCACGATGCGATCCATCATGAAGCGGTGGCCGAACAGGCGGGCATTCAGACGGACCCAGTCTTCCTTGAGACGCATGAACTGCATCAGCCCGAAAGCCAGCGCCACGTCGTTGCCGAGGTAACCGAGGTCGCCAAGATGATTGACGATGCGCTCGCGTTCGAGCAACAGCGCGCGCAGCCACAGGGCGCGCGGCGGCGGCGCCACCGCGCCGATGGCCTCCGCGGCCTGACTGTAGGCCCAGGCGTAGGCGACCGTCGAATCTCCGGAAACTCGGCCGGCCAGACGGACGCCTTCGCCCAGGCTCATGCCGGCAAAGCGGCGTTCGATCCCCTTGTGTTTCCACCCCAGCCGCTGCTCAAGGCGCAGGACATTCTCGCCCATGACTGAAAAACGGAAATGGCCCGGTTCGATGACGCCGGCGTGGATCGGTCCGACCGGAACCTCGTGTACGCCGTCGCCCTCCACACGGACGAAGGCGTACTCCTCGTTCTGCGTGGCATGCTGCGTGTCCGGCGCATCGCTGCGCAACGGATAGTAGTCGGCCGGCCAGTTGGCATGCCGCAGCCAGGAGCGCGCGTCGCCGCTGGCCGGGTGCGCCCCGATCATGTCCATCACTGCGCGCTGCATGCGGTTGGCGGCGGGAAAACGTGTGCAAAGATCGGGGAAGGTAGGGGCTTCAGCGGGCAGCGGCAAGGTCAGGCACACCAGGCCTTCCGCCAGGTCGAAAGCAACATGCAGGGCGAAACCCAGACGGGTTTCCCGATTGCGCTCGTCGCTGCCCCACAAGGCCACGATACGTCGGCCGCCGGCGTGGGCGGCGTCGCAGAAGGCCAGCAACTCGGCCTCGTCGACGCAGGCGGCGTAGGTGGGCACCGCATGATCGGCGAGCGCTTCGAATTCGATGGTCTGGTCGAGGAATTGCATGGGAGTCTGGCTTTCCATTCTGCTGCTTTCCGTCCTGTGGTTCATCCGACCATCCGGGCTGCCTGGCGGAACCATTCGCTGAGGTAAGGCGGGATCCACAGCCCCAGGATCAGCACCAATCCCAGATGGACGAAAACCGGCAGCAGCGCCGGGTTGTGAGCCAAGGGTTTCACGGTTGGTTCCCCGAAGGCCATGTTCTGTACCTTGCCGAACATCGACGCAAAGGCGACGCCCAAGGCAATGAGCAGGATGGGTGTGGCCCACGGATAATGCTTGATGGCCGTGGTCAGGATCATGAATTCACTGGTAAATACGCCGAACGGCGGCATGCCCAGAATGGCCAGGGTGCCGAGCATCAATCCCCAGCCGATGGTCGGCGAGCGCCTGATCAGCCCCTTGATCTCGTCGATGACCTGGGTGCCGGCCATCTGGGCGGCATGGCCGACGGCAAAGAAGATGGCCGACTTGGTCAACGAGTGCACCGTCATGTGCAGCAAGCCGGCGAAACTGGCTACCCCGCCGCCCATGCCGAAGGCAAAGGTGATCAGCCCCATGTGTTCGATCGAGGAAAAGCCGAACAGGCGTTTGACGTCTTTTTGCCGGGACAGGTAGAACGATGGGACAACCACCGTCAGCAGGCCGAAGCCCATCATCAGGTTGCCGGCGAAGTGCGTATTCAGCGCCCCGTCCACCAGCACCTTGCAGCGGATGATGGCGTACAGGGCAACGTTCAGCAGCAGGCCGGACAGCACGGCGGAAACCGGCGTCGGGCCTTCGGCGTGGGCGTCCGGCAGCCAGTTGTGCAGCGGCACGAGTCCCGTCTTGGTGCCGTAGCCGACGATCATGAAGACGAAAGCCAGCGAGAGGATGGTCGGTTCGAGTTCGGTGCGGTAGGCGTAGAGGTGCGTCCACAGCATCGCTCCCTCTTCGTGGACGAACACTTGCTCGGCGGCGAAGTAGATGAGGATGGTCCCGAACAGTGCCTGGGCGATGCCGACGCCGCACAGGATGAAATACTTCCAGGCGGCTTCCAGGCTTTCCGGTGTCCGGTATAGCGCAACCAGCAGGACTGTCGCCAGCGTGGCGGCTTCCATGGCTACCCAGAGGATGCCGATATTGTTGGTCGACAAGGCGACCAGCATGGTGCACATGAACATCTGGAACATGCTGTGGTAGAGCCTGAGTCGCCCGGAGGACAGTTTCCCGTGATCGTGTTCGATGCGCATGTAGGGGCGGGAGAAGACGGACGTGGTGAATCCGACCAGCGCGGTCAGGGCGATCAGGAAAACATTGAGAGGATCGACGAAGAACTGCTCATCGAGCACGTTCAACGGTCCGTCGCTGATGACGTGGACAGTCAGCAGCGCGGCGGCCAGCAACGTGAGCAGGCTGCCTGCGATATTGATGCTGGCGGCGTACCGTCGGTGGCCGACCAGCGCCAGCGTAGCGGAGGTGATGAGGGGGATGGCCAGGACCAGGACGAGTTCACTCATTCTTCCTTGATCCTTTCCATGTGGCGGATATCCAGGCTGTCGAACTGCTGCCGGATCTGGAAGAAGAACACGCCGAAGATGACCATGCCGACCATCACGTCGAGTGCTATGCCCAGTTCCACGACCATCGGCATGCCATAGGTGGCGCTGGTGGCGGCGAAGAAAAGGCCGTTCTCCATGGCCAGGAAGGCGATCACCTGCGGCACCGCCTTGCTGCGCGTGATCATCATCAGGAACGACAGCAGGACGCAGGCCAACGCGATGCCGATGGTGGCGCGCATGATCGTGCCGGAGAGCTGCGAGATCGGTTGTGCCACGTTGAAGGCGACGACGACCAGGGCAATGCCGACGAGCATGGTGGTCGGGATGTTGAGGATCGTCTCCACGTCCCATTTGACCGACAGTTTGCGGATCAGGCGGTGCAGGATGTACGGCAGGGCGATGACCTTGAGCGTCAGGGTCAGTCCGGCCGACCAGTACAGGTGGCTCTGGTGCGTGGTGTAGGCGACGATGACGGTCGAGGTGAACAGCACCGCGCCCTGCAGCATGAACAGGTTGATCAGCGACAGGATGCGACGCTGGGCCAGCATGGCGAAGCCAAGCAGCAGCATGATGGCGGCGCAGAGATTGATGAGTTGGCCACCCAGCGCGTCGGAAAGAATGATCGCGGGCGTCATCGGCCGGTCTCCAGCAGCAGGTGCACCAGCATGGCCAGGACGGCTAGCAGGAACGCGGTCCCGAGGAACTCGGGAGCGCGGAAGATGCGCATCTTGGCGCTGAGGGTCTCGATCAGCGCCAGCACGAAGCCGCCGATCGCCAGCTTGATCAGCATGTAGAAAGCAGCAAGCATCAGGTCGGCCGGCTGCGCCGTCGCGGGAATGCCGAACGGCACGAACAGTGCGATGCCGAGGCAGGAATAAGCGAAGAGTTTCAGGCTCGCGGCCCACTCGATGAGCGCCAAGTGTCGCCCCGAGTATTCGAGGATCATGGCCTCGTGGATCATCGTCAGTTCCAGGTGCGTCGTCGGGTTGTCCACGGGAACGCGCGCGTTTTCGGCCAGCGAAACCATGGTGAACGCGGTTCCGGCAAAAGCCAGGCTCGGGTAGATGATCAGGTCGGTGCGGGTCAGCGTCTGCACAATCGACGACAGCGATGTCGAGTGCGAGATCAGCGAGGTGGTGAAAAAAACCATCAGCAGGGCCGGTTCGGCCAGAAACCCGATCAGCATTTCGCGGCGCGAGCCGAGCGAACCAAACGAAGTGCCGACGTCCATGCCGGCCAGGGCGATGAACACGCGGGCCAGAGCGAACAGGCCGACAAAGGCGATGGCATCGGCGGCCGGTGCGAGGACCAGGTTGGTGGATAACGTCGGCACGATGGCCGAAGCCAGCGCCATGCAGGCGAAGATGGCATAGGGCGCAGCGCGGAACAGCGGCGAAGCGTTGTGCGCCAGCAGGACTTCCTTGTGGAAGAGCTTGTGCAGTGTGAAATAGGTCTGCAGCAGCGGCGGTGCCGTGCGGTTTTGCAGCCACGCCCGGCATTGGTTGACCCAGCCGACCAGCAACGGGGCCAGCAGCAGGGCTGCCACCAATTCGATCAGTTGGGCGATGAGGGCGTAGAAGTTCATCCGCGTGTCAGGACGAGAAGGGTGATCAGCGTTGCGAAGCTGTACAGGAGATAGATGGCGATCCGTCCTCGCTGCAGGAAATCCACCACCCGAGTGCCTTGCTCGACGATCCAGGCGACCGGCAGGTACAGCCAGTACCAGAACGGATCCTCGACGATCGAGAGGTAGCGCGGCTCGGCGTCGAAGGGCGAAGGGTGCTGGCGCGTGCGTTTGAAGAAAGGCGAGAAAATGCGCCGGATCGGCTGGCTGTATCCTTCGGAGGTGTCCTGCATGCGCCCGGTCTGCAGCGGGAAGCCGCAGTCCCATGGCGGAACACGCTTCGCGCGGCTGTGGAAGTAGCGGCGCACGGCGAGCCACGAAACAAGCGTCATCGCCACGATGCCGCAGAAGAAGATGATCGGGCTGTAGCTGGCGCGTTCTTCGTAGAACGGGGCCAGGAACAGCCAGTTCTCGGGCCGGGCATCGAGTTGCCGGCCAAATCCGATGAGCAATTGCATGACCGGGTCCAGCAGGCTGACGATCACATTGGGCATCAGCCCCAGCAGCACACAGCCGGCGGCCAGCCAGAGCAAGCCGAGACGCGAGAGGCGCGAAGCGTCGCGCGCTTGTGCAAGCTTTTCCTCGCGGGGCTGGCCAAGGAAGACCACCCCGAAGAACTTGACCATGGTGAAGCCGGCGAGCGCGGCGATCAGGGCGATGGCCGCGGCGAACACCGGCAGCAGCATGTTCAGGTAGCCGTGCGGTACCTCCGGTGTGAACAGGAAACTCTGTAGCAGCAGCCATTCCGAGACGAAGCCGTTGAGCGGCGGCAGGCCCGCCGAGGCCAGTACTCCGATCAGCGCCAGCCAGGCGACCCAGGGCATCTGGTGGATCAGGCCGCCGAGCTTGCCGAGATTGCGCTCGCCGGTAGCATGCAGCACCGAGCCGGTGGACAGGAACAACAGGCTCTTGAAGAAAGCGTGGTTCAAGCAGTGGTAGAGCGTTGCGGTCAGCGCCAGGGAGGCAAAGCCGGTCATGCCGAAGGCGCGGAAGATAAGGGTCAGGCCCATGCCGAGGGTGATCAACCCGATGTTCTCGATCGACGAATAGGCGAGCAGTCGTTTCATGTCCGTCTGCACCGCCGAGAAGACGACGCCGAACAGGGCGGTCGCCAATCCGACCAGTAGCAACAGCAGTCCCCACCACCACGTATGCGCGTGCAGCAAGTCGAAGCCGACGCGCAGCAGGCCGTAGATGGCCGTCTTCAACATCACGCCGCTCATCATCGCCGAAACCGGTGAAGGTGCCGCGGGATGGGCTTCAGGCAGCCACACGTGCAGCGGCAGGATGCCCGCCTTGGCGCCGAACCCGACGAGGGCGAGCAGGAAGGCGGTTGTGCGCCAGAAAGCTCCGTCGGCGAACTGACGCATGGCGTCGAATGTGTAGTCGCCGGTGCTTCCGGCCATGAGGCCGAAGGAAAGGAGGATGGCGACCGAGCCGATGTGCGCGATCAGCAGATACAGGTAGCCTGCGCGCCGGATCTCAGGGTGACGGTGTTCGGCGGTGACCAGGAAAAACGAACTCAGCGCCATCGTTTCCCAGGCGACCATGAAGGCATAGCCGTCGTTGGCCAGCAGGACGAAGCTCATGCTGGCCAGGAAAGCGTGGTAGAGCAGGCACTGCAGGCCGAGCACCGAGCTTTGGCTCTTGCGGAAGTATCCCGCGGCATAGATCGAAATGCCGGCCGATGCCGCGCCGAGGAGGAAGAGGAAGAAGGAAGTAAGCGCGTCGAGCCGCAGGTGGAAGGGGAGACCGGGCAGCCCGATCGGCAAGATCAGTTCCTGCATCTCCGAAACCAGTCCGACCAGCGACAGGATGGCCAGCACCAAACTGTTGATGGCGCCCAGCGGGAAAAGGACGCGACTGATGACGGTGAATCGATGTGCGAGGAAAACGCCGGCAATGCCGAGGGCCAACCAGATCAGGGCGGTAATCAGAACCCAGTCGATCAGCGCCAGTCGGGACATTATCGGTCGGGCTCCCGGTTTTGCTTGTCGGGGTGCTTGAGCAATTCCCGCAGGATTCGCGATGCTGCCCAGAACATCAGCGCCAATCCACCGGCGGTGGCGGTGCCGGCCTCAACCATGCTGCCGGGAAAACCGGGGATGAACAGCGGTTTTCCGTACGCGAACCACATGGCGCCCGAGGCAAACAGAACCATCCCGACAATATCGATGCCGGCGAAGAGGAGTATGGCGAGCGTCAGTCGGGGGCGCAGGCCTGCTTGCGACGTTTGCATGAAATCATTTTACGCGCATCCCGGGCACGGCTCCAGCATCTGGAGCAAGCAGGAAAATGCCGGGTGTCTGGCCTTCGGGATCGGAAGCGGCGAGGATCATGCCTTCGCTCATGCCGAACTTCATCTTGCGCGGCGCAAGGTTGGCAACCATCACCGTCATGCGGCCGATCAGCTGCGCCGGATCGTAGGCCGACTTGATTCCGGCGAACACTTGCCGCGGCTTTTCCTCGCCGACGTCGAGCGACAGGCGGATCAGTTTCTCTGCGCCTTCGACGTGGCCGGCATCGACGATCTTCGCCACCTTCAATTCCACCTTCATGAAGTCGTCGATCGCGATGTGCGGTCCTGCGTCCGCGGCGGCGGCCGCAACCTCGGCCGCTTTCTCCTGCTTCTCCGCATGTTTTTGCGGCGCGGCCTCGGGAACGGGCGCCAGCGTGATCTTGTTGGCATCGACCAGTGCGGTGATCAGTTTCGGATCGACGCGCGTCATCAAGTGGCTGTAGGCGTTGATGGCATGGCCGTCGGGCAGCGGGGCGGCGGCGTCCGTCCAGGTCAGCGGGGCAACGCCGAGGAATCTTTCGACAGCTTCGGCGACTTTCGGCAATACCGGCTTAAGGTACAGCGTGAGCAGGCGGAAGGCTTCGATGGCTTCCGAACACGCGGCGTGCAGTTCTGCTTCCTTTCCTTCCTGTTTGGCCAGTTCCCACGGCTTGCGTTCGTTGACCACCACGTTGGCCGCGTCGGCGAGCGCCATGACTTCGCGCAGGGCGCGTCCGAACTCGCGTTCCTCGTAAGCCTGTGCGATGCTCGCCGCGGCGTCGCGCAGGGGGGTGAGCCAAGCGGCATCGGTGCCGGCCAGCCTGCCGTCGAACTTCTTGCTGATGAAACCTGCGCAGCGGCTGGCGATATTAACGTACTTGCCGACGAGGTCGGAATTGACACGGGCGACGAAATCCTCGAGGTTGAGGTCGATGTCCTCCATCGTGCTGTTCAGCTTGGCGGCATAGTAATAGCGCAGCCATTCCGGGTTGAGGCCGGTGTTCAGGTAGCTCTCGGCAGTGATGAAGGTCCCGCGCGATTTGCTCATCTTGGAGCCGTCGACAGTCAGGAAGCCGTGCGCGAAGATGCCGCTCGGGGTGCGGAATCCGGCATGCTCCAGTTCGGCCGGCCAGAACAGCGCATGGAAATACAGGATGTCCTTGCCGATGAAGTGGTACAGCTCGGCCTGGCTGTCAGGCTTGAAGTATTCGTCGAAGTCGATGCCTTGCTTGCCGCACAGGTTCTTGAAAGAGCCCATGTAGCCGATCGGCGCGTCGAGCCAGACGTAGAAGTACTTGCCCGGCGCGTCGGGGATCTCGAAACCGAAGTACGGCGCGTCGCGCGAGATGTCCCAGTCGGTCAGCTTGTTTTCGCCCTCGGCGCCGAGCCATTCCTGCATCTTGTTCGATGCTTCGGACTGCAGGCGGCCGGGTTCGCGAGTCCAGCGGCGCAGGAAGCTCTGGCAGCTCTCGCCGGAGAGCTTGAAGAAGTAGTGGTCGGAGTTGCGCAGTTCAGGCTTGGCGCCGGAAATCGCCGAATAGGGGTTTTTCAGGTCGTTCGGAGTGTAGGCCGCGCCGCACGACTCGCAGTTGTCGCCGTACTGATCCTTGGCCCCGCACTTCGGGCATTCGCCCTTGATGAAACGGTCGGGCAAGAACATCTGTTTGACTGGATCGTAGTATTGCTCGATGGTGCGCTTCTCGATCAGCCCGGCGTCCTTCAGGCGCGCGTAGATGGTGTTCGAGCATTCCTGCGTTTCCGGCGAATGCGTACTGTAGAAATTGTCGAAGGCGACGTGGAAGCCGGCGAAATCGCGCGAGTGCTCGCCATGTACGCGCTCGATCAGCGCCTCCGGCGTGATGCCATCCTTCTCGGCGCGCAGCATGATCGGCGTGCCGTGCGTATCGTCGGCGCACACGTACCAGCACTCGGCAACCTTGTCCTTGGCTTGCATTTTCTGGAAGCGTACCCAGATATCGGTCTGGATGTATTCGACCAAGTGGCCAAGGTGAATGGCACCGTTGGCGTAGGGCAGGGCGGAAGTGACGAGGATTTTGCGGGACATGAGCTGCGATCCTTGATTTTGTTGGGTTTCAGCGAAACGCGGAAAAACCGACATTCTAGCAAAGTGCAGTCGATCACGTTTTCAGTTAAACTGGACAAAAATAGTCAGGTATATCAACCAGGAGTGAAGCATGGCAGTCACGGTAGAAGCCGTCCAGGCGGCGCTGAAGAATTACATAGATCCGAACACGCAGAAGGATTACATCTCGACCCGTTCGGTCAAGAACATCAAGGTTGAGGGCGGCAAGGTGTCCTTCGACGTCGAACTGGGCTACCCGGGCAAGACCCAGGCGGAGAGCATCCGGGCCGCAGTGGTGGACGCGGTAAAAGCCGTCCCGGGAGTGGAAGGCGTCGACGCCAACGTCTCCGTCAAGATAGTGGCGCATGCAGTGCAGCGCAACCTGAAGCCGCTTCCCGGGGTAAAGAACATCATCGCCGTGGCGTCTGGCAAGGGCGGTGTCGGCAAGAGCACCACGGCGGTTAACCTGGCCTTGGCCCTGTCGGCCGAAGGCGCCAAGGTGGGCTTGCTGGACGCGGATATCTACGGGCCTTCAGTGCCGCAGATGCTGGGACTGACCGGCCAGCAGCCGGAGTCGGAAGACGGCAAGCGCATGGAGCCGTTGCAGGCTTTCGGTCTGCAGGCCATGTCCATCGGCTTCATGGTCGATATCGATTCGCCGATGGTCTGGCGCGGCCCGATGGTCACGCAGGCGCTGGAGCAACTGCTCAACCAGACCAACTGGAGCGATCTCGACTATTTGATTGTCGACATGCCGCCGGGTACCGGCGACACGCAGTTGACACTGGCGCAAAAGGTTCCGGTGACCGGCGCGGTGATCGTCACCACGCCGCAGGACATTGCCCTGATTGATGCACGAAAAGGGCTGCGGATGTTCGAGAAGGTGGGTATCCCGATCCTCGGCCTCGTCGAGAACATGAGCATCCATATCTGCTCGAAGTGTGGCCACGAGGAGCATATTTTCGGCCACGGCGGCGCCGAGCGCATGTCTGGTGATTACGGTGCCGAATTACTGGGCTCGTTGCCGCTTGAACTCGAGATTCGCGAACTGACCGACGCCGGCAAGCCGACCGTGGTCGGCGCGCCCAACTCGCGGGCGGCGGAAATCTATCGTGCCATTGCCCGTCGCATCGGTGTCAAGATCGCCGAGCGGGCCAAGGACATGAGCAGCAAATTCCCCAATATCGTGGTGCAGAATACTTGAGCGTAGCTGTCTGATTTTGAATGGGAAAAGCGTGGGGGCAAGTGAATCCCCCAGGAGCCCGCGGAAACCGTAAAATACCGGCCTTTGTTTAACGGTTTCCGGGGTCTTCCAGATGTCCATCAAGTCCGACAAGTGGATTCGCCGCATGGCGGAGCAACACGGCATGATCGAGCCGTTCGAGCCCGGCCTGGTGCGCGAGGCCAACGGTCACAAGATCGTCTCCTACGGTACGTCGAGCTATGGATACGATATCCGTTGCGCCGACGAATTCCGGGTGTTCACCAACATCAACTCGACGATCGTAGACCCGAAGGCTTTCGATCCGCAATCCTTCGTCGAGGTGTCGGGCAAGGGCTATTGCGTCATCCCGCCGAACTCCTTCGCGCTGGCCCGTACCGTCGAGTATTTTCGAATCCCGCGCAGTGTGCTTACCGTCTGCCTGGGCAAGAGCACGTATGCCCGCTGCGGCATCATCGTCAACGTCACGCCGTTCGAACCGGAATGGGAAGGCTACGTGACGCTCGAGTTTTCCAATACCACCCCGTTGCCTGCGAAGATCTATGCTGGAGAAGGATGTGCCCAGGTGCTGTTCTTCGAGTCCGACGAGATCTGCGAGACATCCTACAAGGATCGCGGCGGCAAGTATCAGGGGCAGGTCGGCGTCACGTTACCGAAGATATAGCAAGGGGTGAGGAGTGCAGAGTGAGGGGCAAGACCTCTCAAAGCACTCCTGACTCCCAACTACTAACTCCTCACGGAACCATATTCATGCGCTTCATTTTCCCGGTCATCATCATCGACGAGGACTTTCGTTCGGAGAACGCCAGCGGTCTCGGCATTCGCGCCCTGGCTGCCGCCATCGAGAAAGAGGGGCTGGACGTCATCGGGGTTACCAGCTACGGCGACCTGACCTCGTTCGCTCAACAACAATCGCGGGCGAGCGCGTTCATTTTGTCGATCGACGACGAGGAACTGGCGCTGGAACCCGAGGAGACGCTGGCCGAGTTGCGCGCCTTCGTCGCCGAGATCAGACACCGCAACCGTGAAATCCCTATCTTCCTGCACGGCGAGACGCGCACCTCGCGCCACATCCCCAACGACGTGCTACGCGAGCTGCACGGCTTCATCCACATGTACGAGGACACGCCGGAGTTCATCGCGCGCAGCATCAAGCGCGAGGCGAAAGCCTACCTCGATTCGCTGCCGCCGCCGTTCTTCCGCGCGTTGACCCACTATGCCGCGGACGGATCCTATTCCTGGCATTGCCCTGGCCATTCGGGTGGCGTGGCGTTCCTGAAGTCACCGGTCGGCCAGATGTTCCACCAGTTCTTCGGCGAGAACATGCTGCGTGCCGATGTCTGCAATGCGGTCGAGGAGCTTGGTCAGCTGCTCGACCATACCGGCCCGGTGGCGGCCTCCGAGCGCAACGCGGCGCGCATCTTCAATTGCGATCACCTGTATTTCGTGACCAACGGCACGTCGACCTCGAACAAGATCGTCTGGCATTCGACCGTGGCGCCGGGCGACATCGTCGTGGTCGACCGCAACTGCCACAAATCGGTGCTCCACTCGATCATCATGACCGGGGCCATTCCCGTTTTTCTGATGCCGACCCGCAACAACTTCGGCATCATCGGCCCGATCCCGAAGAGCGAATTCTCCTGGGAGAGCATCCAGAAAAAGATCGCTGCCAACCCGTTTGCCGCCGACAAGAGCGCCAAGCCGCGCGTGCTGACCATTACGCAGTCCACCTACGACGGCGTGCTCTACAACGTCGAGGAAATCAAGGAAATGCTTGATGGCAAGATCGACACGCTGCATTTCGACGAAGCCTGGCTGCCGCATGCCGCATTCCATGATTTCTACGGCGATTATCACGCCATCGGGGCTGACCGTCCGCGCTGCAAGGAGTCGATGGTCTTCTCCACGCAATCGACGCACAAGTTGCTGGCTGGCCTGTCACAGGCGTCGCAGATCCTGGTGCAGAACTCGGAAGCGCGCGAGCTGGACCGCAGCATCTTCAACGAAGCCTACCTGATGCATACCTCGACGTCGCCGCAGTACTCAATCATCGCCTCGTGCGACGTAGCGGCGGCGATGATGGAAGAGCCTTCGGGTACGGCACTTGTGGAAGAATCGATTGCCGAGGCGCTCGACTTCCGCCGTGCCATGCGCAAGGTCGACGAGGAATGGGGCGCCGACTGGTGGTTCAAGGTGTGGGGTCCGGATGATCTGTCGGAAGAGGGGATCGAGGAACGCGAAGCGTGGATGTTGAAGCCAGGCGAGCGCTGGCACGGCTTCCAGCAGTTGTCCGAAGGCTTCAACATGCTCGACCCGATCAAGGCCACGGTGATTACCCCGGGCCTCGACGTCGACGGCGAGTTCGCCGAACGTGGCATCCCCGCAGCCATCGTCACCAAGTACCTGGCCGAGCATGGGGTCATCGTCGAGAAATGCGGCCTGTATTCGTTCTTCATCATGTTTACCATCGGCATTACCAAGGGACGCTGGAATACGATGGTCACGGAACTGCAGCAATTCAAGGACGATTTCGACAAGAACCAGCCATTGTGGAAGGTGCTGCCCGACTTCGTGGCCAAGCATCCGTGCTATGAACGGATCGGGCTGAAGGACCTGTGCCACCTGATCCACGGCGTCTATGCCGTCAATGATGTGGCGCGCTTGACCACCGAGATGTACCTCTCGGACATGGTTCCGGCGATGAAACCGACCGACGCCTTTGCCAAGATGGCGCACCGCGAAGTCGACCGGGTGCCGATCGACGATCTGGAAGGCCGCATCACCAGCATTCTCTTGACGCCCTATCCACCGGGCATTCCGCTGCTGATCCCGGGAGAACGCTTCAATGCGACGATCGTCCGCTACCTCAAGTTCGCCCGCCAGTTCAACGAGCAGTTCCCCGGCTTCGAGACGGACATCCACGGCCTCGTCAAGGAAATCGTGAACGGCAAGGCCAACTACTACGTCGACTGCGTGCGCTGATAGAGCGCGAACGTGTAAACCAGCCCGGCTTCTTCCACGGGCTGGCTGCGCGATGTTTCCTGCCAGTCCTCCGGAAGAATTTCCGGGAACCATGTGTCGCCGCTGTAATCGGCGGCGATCTCGGTGAGGTATAGCCGGTCGGCGAATGGCATCGCCTGCCGGTAGAGTTCAGCACCACCGATGATGAAGGCCTCTTCGGCGTTTCCAGCGATTTCGATGGCGTCTTCGAGCGACCCGGCAAGCGTGGCACCGGGTGCCGCGTACCGCTGGTCGCGGCTGACCACTATGTTCAGGCGTCCGGGCAGCGGGCGGAACTTTTCGGGTAGCGATTCCCAGGTCTTGCGTCCCATGATTACCGGCTTGCCGCGAGTCGTTTCGCGAAAGTGGCGCATGTCGCCTGGCAGGTGCCAGAGCAACTGGTTATCCTTGCCGATGACCCCGTTGCGGGCGACGGCGGCGATCAGTGAAAGCATGGGGTTGCTAGACCGCCACTGGCGCCGCGATGTGTGGGTGCGGATCGTAGCCTTCGAGTGAGAAATCCTCGAAGCGGAAGGCGAAGATGTCCGTAACCTCCGGGTTGATGCGCATCGTCGGTAGCGGGCGCGGTTCGCGCGTGAGCTGCAGTTGCACCTGCTCGAAGTGGTTGCTGTAAAGGTGCGCATCGCCGAAGGTGTGCACGAAGTCGCCAGGACGGTAGCCGCACACCTGCGCCACCATCATTGTCAGCAGGGCATAGGAGGCGATGTTGAACGGCACGCCGAGGAAGATGTCGGCGCTGCGCTGGTAGAGCTGGCACGAAAGGCGGCCGTCGGCGACGTAGAACTGGAACAGCGCGTGACACGGCGGCAGCGCCATGCGGTCAACGTCGGAAGGATTCCATGCCGAGACGATATGCCGTCGCGAATCCGGGTTCTTCCTTAGGCCGTCGACAAGTTGCGTAATCTGGTCGATTTCGCGCCCGTCCGGCGTTTTCCAGTGCCGCCACTGGTGGCCGTAGACCGGGCCGAGGTTGCCGTCGGCGTCGGCCCATTCGTCCCAGATTCGCACGCCGTTTTCCTTGAGGTAGGAAATGTTGGTGTCGCCCTGCAGGAACCATAGCAACTCATGGATGATTGAGCGCAGGTGCAGTTTCTTCGTCGTCAGCAACGGGAAACCGGCGGCGAGATCAAAACGCGACTGCCAGCCGAACACCGAGCGGGTGCCGGTGCCGGTCCGGTCGGATTTTTGGGTGCCGTGCTCGAAGACATGGCGCATCAGGTCGAGATAAGGTTTCATGGGCGTAAGTACAAATGGCCGGAAACCGCATTGTAATGGATTGCCTCTCGCTCTTTTGACGATCTCTCCCGTTTGCAGCTTCCGGCAATCGTCTTATACTGCCGGAATACCCATTCATCTTTTTGTTGTTCCTGACGGCCGCCGGCTCATTTGTTCGGCAGAACGGGGTTCCATGATCCTCAATCTCTTTTCGTCACGCCCCGACCATCCTCTTGGGGATACCAAGGAGTTGAAGCGCGTTGTCGCCGACCTGCCTCTCGATGCATTCAAGGCGATTGACGAGATCTACGGCTGGTTCGAGTCCCTGCGGCTGGCCGACGATTTCCGTCTCGACCAGCTGTTCGAAGTGGTGAGCCGCCTTGACGAGGCCGCGCAACAATCTTTGCGTCGTCTGACG
This sequence comes from Candidatus Accumulibacter sp. UBA704, assembly GCA_002304785.1. GTDB lineage: Bacteria > Pseudomonadota > Gammaproteobacteria > Burkholderiales > Rhodocyclaceae > Propionivibrio. The sequence continues at coordinate 22,641 of DBMG01000101.1, forward strand.
CGGGACTATTTGCAGGCTGCCAGATTGTCGAAAACCGACGAGCGGCGTTTGTGGACGGTCTGTTTCAACTACTGGGGCGAGGTTTCCGGGCTGTACGCCCGTTGTGTCGAGCGTTACCGCAGGAATCCCAAGGACAAAGGCAGCGAGGCTTTCAAGGACGATTTGCCCCTTGCCGCAACCCGCCTGCTGGCGGCGCGTTCGAGCCAGCTCAAATGGATCGAGTACCGTTACGGAGCGATTGGCGAGGATCTGTGGCTGGGGATCGGGCGTCCTTATCTGGTTGCCGAGGCGGATGGGTTTGCCCAGAAGCCGGTACAGATCTATCCGGGCACGATGGGGATGACCAGTGTTGCCCAGCAATATCTGCAGGTGCTGGTCCGAGCCTCGTCGTCGATGGGTACCCTGTTGCCCATCGAGATCGAACTGGCGGACCGGCTGATTGCGCATTTCCTGCCCGGATTCGTCTTCGCCAGTACGTGTCTGCCGGGGAGCGTCTATTGGGTCGATGCCGCGGCCGGTTCGCCGCCGACGAGGCTGGCGCGGCCGCCGGCGCAAGTGGCGGCCTCCCTGCGCTTTTTCCATCCCGGCACGGTGCCGCAGGCGTTGAACGACTTGCTGCACGCGGTCGAACGCGGGTCAGTTCCGTCTGACATGAATCTTGGTGGCGAATACCCGACGGCAACGGTGCTCAAGGTGCTGCAACATTTGTCCTTGTACTGGGCGCCCAAGCCTCCGCAACGGGAGCACGTCCGCCACGCCGTAAAGACCCGCATTTCCGTGCTGCATGGGTTTGACGATTGCCTGACGGTCTTTGCCGGCAATGTCGCCCGCCTGGGAATCGAACGTTCGGCGGAAAGCTGGGTCGTCGAAAACGTCAGTCTTGGTGGGTTCTGCGCGGGGGCCGAGAGTATCGGCGACTGGCTGAAAATCGGTGTCCTCCTGTGTATCCAGCCGGAAGGAGGCGACAACTGGGTTCTGGGGATGGTCAGACGCTACAGCGTAACGCCTGACGCGAGCGCCAGCATCGGCATCCAGACGCTTTCCAGGAACGCGCAAAGCATCGAGCTTCACCCGCGGACGTCGGGGTTTTCGGCGGCGGACGCCATTCCGGGCATCTGGCTGCGCGAGGAG
>DBMG01000149.1:0-2239 GCA_002304785.1 Candidatus Accumulibacter sp. UBA704
TCGAACGCGACGGTCAGCGCCGCCCAGAACAGGCCGACGCATACGGCCTGTCTGGCGGACGAGAAAGGCGACAAGCGGGTGAACAGCCCGATCACGGCGCCGATCGCCAGGATGCCGATCGCCGTCGATATCTGGTGTGCGGCCAGTTCGTCAACGTGGGGGCCATAGGTGAATTCACGGATCGCGCCGTTGGCCACCGAGACCGCCAGCATCGCCAGCCAGGCGGCCAGGAATTTCCACAAACCTGCGCCGCACGCTGTGCGGGGGCGGTCATCTCTCCCGAACGGCATACGTCATGTACCGCACGGAAAACGGTAGGTGCGGAAAACGCCTGGTTTCGCCGTCCATGAACCCCAGTTTCCGGTACCAGCGCAGCAGATCCTCGTGTTCGCCGATGACCCCGATGCTGACGGTCGGGATCGATGCCGCGCGCGCCAGTTCGGCAACGTGGCCGACCAATCGTTCGCCGATGCCGCGCCGACGATGTTCCGGCAATACCGACAGGCGATTCAGATACGCCACACTCTCGCTCGGCGTCTCATAAGCCACGCAGGCGATCGGTCGTCCTCCGTCTTCATAGACGAAGTAGCGCTCGCCCCGCGCAAGATCGGCCCTGATCCAGTCCTCGGTGCAGAACGAAGGGTGTTTCGCGCAGTTTCCGGCGTCAAGTCCGAATCGGGCAGCCACGTCCTTGTTCGCTTCGCTGATGATCCGGGCAAGGGTGGCGGCGTCGTCGTCGAATGCTTCTCTGATCATCATCGGCTTCCTCGCTAAAAGACTCGCGCAACAACCGCACGCCCATTCCGTCGTTCGAGTTCGATACTGAGCGTCGAGCCCATCGGCTTGTCGACGATGATGGTCTCCGCGGTATCGACAAAGCGCGAGTGGTACGTCGTGCTCCCGCTCTCGAGGACCTTTCCATCCGCATCCTTGTACCACACGATCAAGGCCCCGACTTTGTCGAACTGTACCGTGATGGTCCGGGCGCCGGCTCCCGCCCGCGACTTCGCATCATGACTGACGACATGCATCGACCCTTCCGTGCGGCCCAGGCGGCCGACACCGTTCTCGATGTCGGCCGCGATGCTCGTGGCCGCGTCCTGCAACAACGAGCATCCGGCGAGACAGAGCGCAAAAAGGGCGGCGAGAATCGGTTTCAATTGTCGAAAGGGAATGGGTAATGGAGCTTCGGCGAGATAATGCCGAGGGGCATTTCCCGGCAGGTTGTGGCCGGATCAGCCGGGGCTTCTGACATAAGCCGGTGCCTGGGCATGGTTTTCAAAGCCACCATATTTGACTGGCGAAGGGTAATACTCGGAAGCAAATTGTACCTTTCCGGCGGCGGCTTCGCCGGCAACGCTGGCGATGAATGCCAGCATGAGATCCGTGCCGGCGGAGACGCCGGCAGAAGACCATATGTTGCCGTCTTGAACATAGCGTTGCTCGACGACCGTGACGTCGCCGAGGGCTCGCAAGCGCTCCAGCGAACCCCAGTGGGTGGTGGCCTTCCTGCCCGACAAAAGCCCGGCGGCGTGCAACAAGAAAGAGCCGGTACAGACCGACAGGACCGCCTTGCAGTGTCTTGCCTGGCTGGCCACGAAATCGATCAGCACGGGGTTGCAGACCTCCTGCCGCGTCCCCTGGCCTCCCGGGACGAGCAAATAGTCAAGCGGAGGACACGTGGCAAACGAGACGTGCGGATTGATCGACAACCCCTTGGCACAAAGGATCGGATCGAGCGATTGGCCCACAATCAGGCAGTTCTCGGGGCCATCGGCATTCTTCCTCCACATGGTGAGCATTTCCCACGGCCCCACGAAGTCGAGTTCTTCGACCTGATTGAATACAAGAATGCCAAAGTTCATGGGAAGCCTCCGAGGTACATGACGATGCTGCAGAAGGACAAGTTTACAGCTTCCGGGGTGATTGAGAGCCAGTCAATCAGACCCGACAGAAACTGTAGCCAGGACTTCGAGCAATTGCGCCTATAGAGCGGCGCGAAGCGGCTTTATCGCGCAGCGTCCGGTTGACCGCAGAGTTGGGCGTCTTGGCGACCGCCTCACTATTGTCATGGGGCGGCACACTTTCGCCTCGCCTTTTGATGGCCAGCTTGGCGAGACTACTTGTTACCAGAGCGCTCCTTCTCGTACTCTTGATAAGTCTGCTTATTGATTCGCGATAGGCATTCATCGGCCGCGCTGGCTGGCTGCTTTCGGCAGTTGTCTTCTGCGCTACGCTT
>DBMG01000149.1:2365-2611 GCA_002304785.1 Candidatus Accumulibacter sp. UBA704
CCCAACGTTTGAGATGAGGGGCCAAGCGCCATGCCGGTGGAGGTTCCGCTCGAACGAAGGGTTAGGCCTCACTGCTTGCGCCATCGAACAGTAGGGCATAGCCCATGCCCACGATGCCCGCATTTCGGATCGCCGTGCCCACGGTTTGCAGGATGTCCGGCGCTGGCACGACGGCTAAGCCGAGGTTGACTAACAGACCGGCCGCAAACAACCCGACGGCGAGCCTTGGAAGTGCACGGCTGCGCA
>DBMG01000143.1:0-29471 GCA_002304785.1 Candidatus Accumulibacter sp. UBA704
GACGGCCTTGGCCGTCGCCTGTCGCTGAAAACTCAGCGCTGGTTGATCGGTGGAACATCGCGCCGCGACGCTCCGACGTAGAGCTGGCGAGGACGTCCGATCTTCAGGTCGGGGTCGGAAATCATCTCTTCCCACTGGGCCATCCAGCCGACCGTGCGAGCCAGGGCGAAGATGCAGGTGAACATTGAGGTCGGGATTCCGATGGCCTTCTGCACGATGCCGGAATAGAAGTCGACGTTCGGATAGAGCTTCTTCTCGACGAAGTACTCGTCTTCCAATGCGATCCGCTCGAGTTCCAGAGCCAGCTTGAACAGGCGGTCGTTTTCCAGGCCCAGCTCCTGCAGAACGTCCGCGCAGATCTTGCGCATCAGCTTGGCACGCGGGTCGAAGTTCTTGTACACGCGGTGGCCGAAACCCATCAACTTGAACGAATCGTTCTTGTCCTTGGCACGCTTGATGTACTCCGGCACGTGCGACACATCGCCAATCTGCTCCAGCATCTTCAGGCATGCTTCATTGGCACCGCCGTGCGCCGGTCCCCACAGGCAGCCGATACCGGCGGAGATGCAGGCATACGGATTGGCGCCGGAAGAACCGGCCAGCCGCACCGTCGAGGTCGAGGCGTTCTGCTCGTGGTCCGCATGCAAAGTAAATATCGTGTCGAGGGCATGTACGAGGACAGGATTCGGTTCGTATTTCTCGCATGGCGTCCCGAACATCATGTGCATGAAGTTGGCCGTGTAGGACAGGTCGTTGCGCGGGTACATGAAGGGCTCGCCCATCGAGTACTTGTAGGCCATGGCGACGATCGTCGGCAACTTGGCGACGATGCGGTTGAAGCTGATATTGCGTTGCGTCTGGTCGGCGAAGTTCTCGGCCTCATGGTAGAACGCGGACAGTGCGCCGACGACCCCGACCATCACGGCCATCGGGTGCGCGTCGCGGCGGAAGCCCTGGTAGAAACGCGCCATCTGTTCGTGAATCATCGTATGCGTCTTGATGATATTCACGAATGTCTTCTTCTGCTCGACGTTGGGCAGTTCGCCGTGCTTGAGCAAATAAGCCACGTCGAGGAATTCACATTTCTCCGCCAGTTGCTCGATCGGATAACCGCGATAAAGAAGCTCCCCCTTGTCGCCGTCGATGAAGGTGATTGTCGACTCGCAGGCGGCGGTGGACAAGAAACCGGAGTCATACGTGAACAATCCGGTTTTGGCGCCCAGCGTTCGGATGTCGATACAGTCATTGCCATGCACCGGGGTCATGATCGGAAACTCAACCGGCTCACGGCCTTCGATAATCAGGGTTGCCTTGCGTTCGGATGCCATCGGGTCTCTCCCAGTCAGGTTGTTTGTCAATTCAACGTTCACATGCAGCGGATCACTCGGGTCTCACTTTACGAAGCATGCTTATTACTTGCGCCTGCACAGGATTTTTGCATTCACGTTTTCCGGTAACCAATGGCCAGAGTTCAATGTCTTGCAGTTCGGCCAGTTCCGCGAAAGCGGTCTCCTGCTCGGGGCTCAGGTTCGAAAAGTGCTTGTCAAGAAAGTTCCCCAACAAGACATCCATTTCCAACTGCGCTCGATGCGTGCAAATCCAGCGCAGTCGTTTCAGTTCAACTTCACTCAGCATGACGTTACCTCCGTTGTCCAATCGTCAAATGGCACATTGCCTTCATCCCAATTCATTGTGATAGTGGCAGTTTCTTGTCGAATAGAACCCTCGCCTCCACTCCACAGGTTTGTCGCCGTAGGTAAAGGTGACCCGCTCCGCCAGCAACAAGGGGGACCCTTCTGCGACCTGCAACGCTTCGGCACTCACCTTGTCCGCCGAGACAGCGCGCAGCCTCTCGTTGGCGCGGATGGCACGCACCCCGAAGCGACTTTCGAACAGGCTATAGAGCGACGACTCGGCGGAGTTCAGCACGTCCATGGTCAGTTCCGAAAACAGCCCACCGGGCAAATAAATCTCGTCGAATGCCGCCGGATCCTCGCCAATGCGCAGCAAGCGGCGCACGATGATGACCAGCGCTCCGGGTTCGAGCCCAAGATGGCGCGCCACGTCGGCCCCGGCCTTGGCGCGCCAGCACGCCAGTGGAACATTGCTGACCGACCTGGTTTTCCCGTCGTTCGGGGCCAGACACAGGAAACGGGCAAACGAGTCGGGATCGTTGTGAGTGGCGACAAAAGTGCCCTTGCCCTGGCGTCGGATCAATAGATTCTCGCTGACCAGTTCGTCGATGGCCTTGCGCACTGTCCCTTGGCTGACCCCGTAACGCACCGCCAATTCCGCTTCGCTCGGCAGAGCGACACCGGGTTTCCATTCCCCGATCTCCAAGCTTCGCGTGATCAGACTGACCACCTGTTTGTACAGCGGCCGGAACGCAAGCGCAGGAGTAGTTGTCGAAGGGCTCATAGTTTTAGTGTGTAGCACAATTCAGAAACACCGTCCAACCTATGTCTTATGTCTTATATATGATACAAGTCTATTAATCAACATTTGACACCAGCCAAGCTTCGCACTTATGATCGCGGGCAGTTTTTTACCCGCCTTGGATCCCCCGGTTTTCGACAGCAGCCATCTGTCCCTGACCGTCATCTTTGATTTTTTGTTATCCATAGGAGTCGCATCATCATGTCAAAAGCCCCCGTCCGCGTTGCAGTCACTGGTGCCGCCGGCCAAATCGGTTACAGCCTTCTTTTCCGCATCGCCTCCGGTGAAATGCTCGGCAAGGACCAACCCGTCATCCTTCAACTGCTCGACCTGCCCCAAGCCCAGAAAGCCTGCCAGGGCGTCATCATGGAACTCGACGATTGCGCGTTCCCGCTCCTGAAAGGCGTTTTTTCCACGGATGATCCGGCCGTGGCATTCAAGGATGCCGACATCTGCTTGCTCGTCGGCGCCCGCCCGCGCGGCCCCGGCATGGAGCGCTCCGACCTGCTGGCCGCCAACGGCGCCATCTTCACGGTCCAGGGCAAGGCCATCGCCGAAAACGCCAAGGAGGACGTGAAGGTTCTCGTCGTCGGCAACCCGTGCAACACCAACGCCTACATTGCCGCTGCCGCCGCGAAGAAAGTCGGCCGCACCAACCCGGCCAACTACCACGCCATGCTGCGCCTCGACTACAACCGCGCCGCCACCCAACTGGCAACGAAGAGCAGCCGTCCGGTCGAAAGCCTCAAGAAACTGGTCGTATGGGGCAACCATTCCCCGACGATGTACGCCGATTACCGCAACTGCACGTCGAATGGCGATAGCGTTCCGGCACTGATCAACGATCCGGTGTGGAACAACGACGTCTTCCTGCCGACCGTCGGCAAGCGCGGCGCAGCCATCATCGAAGCGCGCGGCGCCTCCTCCGCCGCTTCGGCCGCCAATGCCGCCATCGGTCACGTCCGCGACTGGGTCAACGGTTGCGACGACTGGGTCACCATGGGCGTTCCGAGCGACGGCTCCTACGGCATCCCGAAGGGCATCGTTTTCGGTTTCCCGTGCGAGTGCAAGAACGGTTCGTACAAGATCGTTCAGGGCATCGAGATCGACGCCTATTCGCAGGAAAAGATCAACAAGACGCTCAAGGAACTGACCGACGAAGCCGATGCGGTCAAGGACATGCTCTAAGCAAACCGTCCTTCGACAACGGAAAGCCGCAGCGGGTCTGCGGCTTTTTTTCGTCCATAGGGAAAGGGGCTCACGGTAAAATATGCTTTTTCCCCTTTTCTTTCCTGGAATCCTGTCATGCAACATCCCAGTGACGTTCTTTTCCCCGGCGAAAAGCCGTTCCCGATCATGCCCGCCGTCGACCATTACGCCGGATCGGAAAAACTGATGAAGAAGGCACTCCAGTTGCAGAACGAACTGGGACCGATCTTCGACATCACCTGCGATTGCGAGGATGGCGCCCATGCCGGTGCCGAGCGCGAGCACGCCGAGATGGCCTCCGGCATCATCATGAGCGGCGACAATCGGCACGGCCGAATCGCCGCCCGCGTCCATGATTTCACGCACCCGCACTGGCAGCAGGACATCGAGATCATCGTCGGCATTGCCGGGTCGCGGCTGCCGTTCATCACCCTGCCCAAGCCGCGCGGCGTCGAGGACGTGCGTGCGCAGGTGGCCTACCTGCGCAGTGTCGAAAGCCGAATCGGACTCAAACGCGAGATACCGGTCCATGTCCTGATCGAGACCCTCGGCGCATTGCACGAGGTTTGGGATATCGCTGCAACGCCAGGGGTCGAATCGCTCGACTTCGGCCTGATGGATTTCGTATCCGGCCACCATGGTGCGATCCCCGGCGCGGCGATGCGCAGCCCCGGCCAGTTCGATCACCCGCTCGTGGCCCGGGCGAAATGCGAGATCAGTACGGCCGCGCTTGGCAACGGCGTGGTCCCGACGCACAACGTCACCACCGAACTGAAGGATATCTCCGTCATCCGCAACGACGCGCTGCGCGCGCGCAATGAATTCGGCTATCTGCGCATGTGGAGCATTCATCCCAACCAGATCGTCCCGATCGTCGAGGCCATGCGCCCGGACTTCTCCGAAGTCGAAACGGCAATCGCCATTGTCACTGCCGCACAGGACAAGGACTGGGCACCGATCGCCCACGAAGGATTGCTGCACGACCGGGCGTCCTATCGCTATTACTGGGAACTCCTGGCGCGTGCCCACGCCACAGGCATGACGTTGCCGCCGGCAGTATTGCAGCGCTTCTTCGCGTAGTAGCGTCAATGGATCTTCAGGCATTAACGCGGGCGCTGGTGGAGTTCCGCGACGAACGCGACTGGTCGCAATTTCACAGCCTGCGCAACCTGATCGTATCCCTGAACCTCGAAGCATCAGAATTGCTCGAACTCACGCAATGGAAGAGCGACGCAGAAATCGCGTCGATTGGCGGAGATGAAAAAAGGATGGAAGCACTCAGGGACGAATGTGCCGACATCCTGCTGTACCTGCTGCTGATCGCCGAGAAAACCAGCTTCGACCTGCTCCACGCCGCCGAATCAAAGCTAAAAAAAAACGCGCTGAAATACCCGGCCGATAAGTGTCGTGGATCGAGCCGAAAATATAGCGAGTTGCACGACTGAGCCCCCGGGCGCTGCCGGCCAAGTCGATGACAACGCGCTCCCACGACCATCCGCCCGGACAAGTTGCTTGACAAAACCCTGACACTTTTTCACGATGCCGAAAAAACAGGATCCGAAATGAGGTCCGAAGCGCATCACTCAAAGTTGTCTCATTGGTGTCAGGGGGCGTATGAAGGGCAACAGGACAAAGCCATTCAATGGCACGGGGGGTATTCTCTTCTGGGACTATTCGAAGGGAATGGAAAAGCAAGTCAGGGATTTCATCGATGACCAGTATCTGACATCAAACACGCGCACATCGTGCGAAAACGTGGGTGGCCGCGCTTTTCTGCGCCTCCGTCTCGATGACGACCTTGCCCGCGATCTAGCGCCTGAGTGGGACACGCTGGATATTGCGGCGAAGATGCATCTCGATTCCAGAAATTCGGGACGTGACCTGAAGAAGGAGATCCTGCTGTCGATGCTCGCCAGTCCGATGGCAACTCCGTTTCCCAATTTCGAGGAACTGGAATCCGCCATTGCGCTGCGCTCATCCATCGTCGATGCCGCGCGTCGAACAAGCGTCGCGTTCGATACCGAGCAGGCCGAACGGCCGGAAGAGTATTTCGAGTATCACCAAGGGAGCGGTTTCTGCCTGCGCCCGGGAAAGTCATTGATCGATGCCTTGTTGAAAGCGACCCAACCGGACGTTTCCGGAACGCGCTATTCCTTCTCGTGCTATCGGGCTACCGAATACATCCTCCTGCTGGCGATTGCCACGGGACTGCGGCAACGCAATCCGCATCTGCTGGAACGTCTGGAATCGCTTTGGCAACGGCGCGCGATCATGTCCAACGAATTCCACAGCGTCTTCCTGCGCGAATTCGGCTCGCTCGATCGGCCGCTGCCGCTGCGCTATTTCGTACCGGGCGATCGCCTGTGGTTTCGCAACCCGGACGAACGTTCGGCAGACGCCACGGGCTATGAAGGCTCATGGGTGTTCTATCTGGGAGAAGGCCTGTTCTGCAATTTCTGGAAAATGGACCAGCCCTATACCCTGAAACAGAAATGTCTCGAGATTTACCACTGGCGTCATGGCGCCTACGCGGATGACTCCGGAGAAATGCGTATGGATGAAGACGCAGTGGACGACCGCGTTGCCGCCACGTTGCAGGACGACGAGGAAACGGCACGCATCCTCGGATTGATGACCAGACCCCGGGATTCGCGCGGAGTTTACCGGGATGGCGGATGCATGGATGTGTCGCGTGAGTTTCCGCGCTGGGTCTGCCGGGAAACGACGGACATCCGGTTACCGGCGTCCTGACCCTTTCGGCGTCAGGAACGCTCGGACGGCGGCGCGACTTTGAAGACTTCGGCCAGCGTCGTCAGGCCGGACGCCACTTTCATGGCACCGGAAATACGTAGCGGCTTCATGCCTTCCCTGTAGGCCAGATCGCGAATCTTTGCGATCTCCGCGTTGTCGGTGATCAGTTGTTTCATGTCCGGCGACAGCATCAGGATTTCGTAAAGGCCGATACGCCCGCGATAGCCGGTCATGCGGCAGTCGAGGCAGCCAACCGGGTGGTGGAATTGGCTCGGTCGATTGGCCTTCCACGGCGCCACCAGGCGGTCCCACATCGCGTTATCTTCCGGAGTCGCCGGCCGGATCTCCTTGCACGACGGACAAAGCACGCGCACCAGGCGCTGCGCCATGACACCCAGCACGGTGGCGCTGATCAGGTACGACGGCAGTCCAAGATCCAGCAAGCGCGTCACAGCTGCCGGCGCGTCGTTGGTATGCAGCGTGGACAACACGAGGTGCCCGGTCAGCGCGGCCTGGATGGCGATTTCGGCCGTTTCCAGGTCACGGATTTCGCCGACCATGATGATGTCCGGATCCTGCCGCATCAGCGCACGCACGCCTTCGGCGAAGGTCAGGTCGATAACCGTCTGTACCTGCATCTGATTGAACGACGGCTCGACCATTTCGATCGGGTCTTCGATAGTGCACACGTTGACCGCCGGCGTGGCCAGTTGCTTCAACGTCGAATAGAGGGTCGTGGTTTTGCCCGACCCGGTCGGGCCGGTCACTAGGATGATGCCGTTCGGACTCTCGGCCATGGACTGCCAGCGCTTGCGGTCCTCGTCGGAAAAGCCGAGGTCGGTGAAGTTGCGCACCAACACTTCCGGGTCGAAGATGCGCATCACCAGTTTTTCGCCGAAAGCGGTCGGCAGCGTGGACAGCCGCAGTTCGGCCTCCAGCCCGTCGGCAGTGCGCGTCTTGATACGCCCGTCCTGCGGGCGGCGCTTTTCCACGAGGTCCATGCGGCCGAGAATCTTGATGCGGCTGACCATCGCCGCCATCACGCTCATCGGGATCTGGTACACCTGATGCAGCACGCCGTCGATGCGGAAGCGTACGATGCCCAGTTCGCGGCGAGGCTCGATGTGGATGTCGCTGGCGCGCTGGTCGAACGCGTACTGCCACAACCAGTCGACAATATTGACGATGTGTTGGTCGTTGGCATCGAACTGACGGTTGCTGCGCCCGAGTTCGACGAGTTGCTCGAAAGAAGACAGCCCGGCACTCTGATTGCCCAACTGCGACGCTTTCTTGACCGAACGCGCGAGGTTATAAAACTCGACCAGATAGCGTGCGACATCGAGCGGATTGGCAATCACCCGCCGGATGCGTTTCTTGGAAATGAATTCGATTTCCTTTTCCCAGTCGCGCAGGAACGGCTCTGTGGTAGCGAAGACGATTTCGCTGGCGCTGACCTGCACGGCCAGGATTCCGAAACGCGTGGCGTAGGCGCTGGAAACGACGTCGGTCACCGAAGTGAAATCGACCTTGAGCGGATCGATGTGAAAGTACTCCAGCCCCACCCGATTGGCAAACCATTCCCCGAGATCCTCCAGGGTCAGAGGCCGAAACGGCGCCTGCCGGGATTTCCACTTCTGGTCCGCAACGATGCACAGCGGGTGCGCCGTCAGTCTCTTCAAGCGGACCTCGGCAATCAAGGCGTCGGCTTCGGCCTGTTCGACCATGCCGTCGCTCACCAGCATGCCGAGCACTTCCGGCACGGTCAGCCGGTGTTCGGGTACGACTTTCGGCATCTGCTCGGCCATGAGAATCAATCCGTGAAAGTTATCCGGGAACTATACCCGACAATTTCCGGTCTGCTCAACGCTGGAATACGTAAAGAAATCCATTATGGATATCCGGGGGATGACGCCAACCCGAGGGAAAGATTACAATTCATCCTCGCCCCGGACACCTAGCGGTGCCTCCCCCTTCAGGAGTATCGATGAGAACCTTGCTATTTGTTTTTTCGCTGGCGGCTTGTGCGGCCTTTCCAGCATTCGCGCAACTCGGCCCGGCAGGCGTTCCGGGCGCGCCCGGACTGGCCCCGGAGCCGGCAGCACCGGCTGTGGCGAAGCAACCGGAAGGCAAGGCGCAATCTCCATCAACGGTGCCGGCCGCCTGCGCCAAGTCGAAGAACATCGAACAGTGCGTGGCTCGTGAGGAAACCCGCCGAAAAGCGCGGATCGCGTGCAAAGGCAAAGCGAACGAGGAATACAAGCAGTGCGTCAGCGACTACATGAAGCGCCCGAAGAAATAGCCCACGCGCCCCACGCCTCGCGCCAGACCGCCGCTTTGCGGGCGAACGCCAGCGTATAGGCCGGGCTGGTCGATGGCAGGACGCGGGTTTCGTAACCCTGCCCGGAGAACCAGCGTTCGAACCTGCCCGAGGTCTTGCCATTGAAGAAAATGCGCCGCAATTGCGGCGCATTTTCTTTGAGTAGCGCAAAATCATTCACCTCTGCCGCCTCGATCGCCGCATCGAGTGCTCCGTCGCGCCGGCAGGCGCGATACACGTCCCACACCCCGACACGGTGCCGCAATAGGCAGCGCTGTTTTTCCGCGTAATCATAGTCCACCAGCGGCTCGCCGAGCACTTCTGCCATCACGCGCCAGAACTGATTTTGCCTATGCGCGTAGTAATGCCGTGCGGCCAGCGAGGCGGGCGACGGAAAACTCCCGAGAATCAGGGTTTCAACTCTGCGATCCAGAATCGGAGGAAGACCTTCAAGCAGAGACAAGTCTGAATTCACGGCGTTTCCGGTTTCGCATCACCCCAAAAATCGCCGCTGGCGCGAAGACGAGCCGAAGACAGTGCTGTGGCACGGCGAGGCGAAGTCCACAAAGCCAGAAGCGATTCTCCAACCACTATTTCGACAGCGCCATCATCAGTTCATTGATACGTTTGACGAAGCCGGCCGGATCCTCCAGCGCGCCGCCTTCGGCCAGAGTGGCCTGCTCGAGCAGCAGGTTGGCCCAATCGTCGAAGCGGGTTTCCTCGTACTTGAGCCGCTGCACGGCCGGGTGCTTCGGGTTGATCTCGAGGATCGGCTTCATCTCCGGCGCTTTCTGTCCGGCGGCCTTGAGAATGCGCGCCAGGTTGCCGCCCATGTCGTGCTCGTCGGCGACGATGCACGACGGCGAATCGGTCAGGCGGTGCGTGACGCGCACGTCCTTGATCTTCTCGCCGAGCGCCGTCTTGATTTTTTCCAGCAACTCCTTGTACTCGTCAGCCGCCTGCTCGGCCTCCTTCTTCTCCGCTTCGTCCTCCAGCTTGCCGAGGTCGAGGCCACCCTTGGCCACCGATTGGAGCTGCTTGCCGTCGAATTCGGTCAGGTAGCCGGTGACCCACTCGTCCACTCGCTCGGAGAGCAGCAGCACTTCGATACCCTTTTTCCTGAAGATCTCGAGGTGCGGGCTGTTCTTGGCGGCGGTGAAGGTCTCGGCGGTAACGAAATAGATCCTCTCCTGGCCTTCCTTCATGCGCGACACGTAGTCGGCCAGAGATACCGTTTCATCCGGCGTATCGGTATGCGTCGAGGCGAAGCGCAGCAGCTTGGCGATGCGTTCCTTGTTGGCGAAATCCTCGCCGACGCCTTCCTTCAGCACGCGACCGAACTCGGTCCAGAACTTGGCGTACTTCTCCTTCTCGGCGGCGTCCTCGCTGTCGGCCAGGCCTTCGAGCATCGACAGCACCTTCTTCACGCAACCACCGCGGATCGTCTCAATATCCTTCGATTCCTGCAGGATCTCGCGCGAAACGTTGAGCGGCAGGTCATTGGAATCGACCACCCCGCGCACGAAGCGCATGTACAGCGGCATCAGCTGTTCGGCATCGTCCATGATGAACACGCGGCGCACGTAGAGCTTGATCCCGTGCCGGGCATTACGGTCCCACAGGTCGAACGGCGCGCGCTGCGGGATATACAGCAGCTGCGTGTATTCCTGCTTGCCCTCGACCTTGGCGTGAACGTAGGCCAGGGGATCCTCGAAGTCGTGCGCCACGTGTTTGTAGAACTCCTTGTACTGCTCTTCGGTGATTTCCGGCTTGGGGCGAGCCCACAGGGCGGATGCCTGGTTGATCGTCTCATCCTCGTCGGTGACGACCTGCTCCTTCTTTTCCTCATCCCACTTTTCCTTCTTCATCAGGATCGGCAGGGTGATGTGGTCCGAGTACTTGCGCACCACTTGGCGCAGTTTCCAACTCGACAGGAACTCGTCTTCGCCCTCACGCAAATGCAGGATAACGTCGGTACCGCGCCCGGCCTTTTCGACCATCTCCACCGAAAACTCGCCCTCGCCCGCCGACTCCCATTGCACGGCCTGGCCTGCTTCGACTCCGGCACGGCGCGAGATCACCGTCACCTTGTCGGCGACGATGTACGACGAATAGAACCCGACCCCGAACTGGCCGATTAGGTGTGCGTCCTTGGCCTGGTCGCCCGTCAGCGCCGAGAAGAATTCGCGGGTGCCGGACTTGGCGATGGTGCCCAGATGCTCGACAGCCTCGTCGCGCGTCAGCCCGATCCCGTTGTCGGAAATGGTGATCGTGCGCGCTTCCTTGTCGAAGGACAGGCGAATCTTCAGTTCGGAATCGTCGCCATACAGCGCGGAATTGTTCAGCGCCTCGAAGCGCAGCTTGTCGCAGGCGTCTGAAGCGTTGGAGATCAGCTCGCGCAGAAAGATCTCCTTGTTGCTGTACAGCGAGTGGATCATCAGGTTGAGCAGTTGCTTGACTTCGGCCTGAAAGCCCAGGGTTTCCTTGTTGGCGCCCATTGAATAACTCCGTATGACGAGGATTGTGTTGAATTGACAGACGAGACGTGCTCACTCCGAACGCGTGCGACGCCGGATGGTGCGCGCTACTTGGGGGCAACACGACGGTTTTCAAGCCCCGAAACGCGGGGGCTGTTCCGCCGCCGAGAGCGGGTTTCGCTACTGCGGAAAGGCTTCTTCGGCCGAATCCGAGACGTGCACTTCGATGTTGGCCTTGCCCAGTTCAGCCAGGATTTTCTCCGGCGGCTGGCGATCCGTGAACAGCACATCGATCTCGGAAATATGACAAAGACGAACCATCGGATTGCATCCGAACTTCGTGTGGTCGGTCACCAGGATGATCTGCCGGGCGTTCTCGATGATGGCCTGCGCGACGCGGACTTCGCGGTAATCGAAATCCAGCAGCGTACCATCGGCGTCGATCCCTGAAATACCGATGATTCCGTAGTCCACCTTGAACTGCCGGACAAAGTCGATGGTCGATTCGCCGATCACTCCGCGGTCCGTGCGCACAACGCCTCCGGCAACGATGACCTCGAAATTTGGGTTATCGCACAACAGGGAGGCGACGTTCAGGTTGTTGGTGATCACCCGCAGGTTCTTGTGATCGCGCAACGCCTTGGCCACTTCCTCGGTAGTCGTCCCAATGTTGATGAACAGCGAGGCGTTGTCGGGGATATAGTCGGCGACCATGCGGGCGATACGGATCTTTGCTTCGTGATTGAGAATCTGCCGGGTCGGATAATCGACGTTCTCCACGCTCGACGCCAGACCGGCTCCGCCGTGGTAGCGGCGTAACAGCCCCTTGTCGCACAACTCGTTGATGTCGCGGCGGATGGTCTGCGCCGTCACCTTGAAAGCCTTGCTCAACTCGTCGGTCGACAGAAAACCGTTCTGCTTGGCCATTTCGATGATGTCGAGATGACGCTGACTGAGGTTCAGTTGCGAAAGCCGCGTTTTCATTCCCACTCCCCTAGTTCAAGCCTGGACTGCTCTTTGGTCACCGCCGGCACACCGCCACGACCATATTCAATTTTTTGGAAAGCCGCATCAATACGCGTTGATTCTAACCGACGATCCCATTGGAAGCATCCAGAGGAACATCGAAAAGCCATTGACAAAGGCAAGAACACGTCATAATGTTCGTTTCCGAATATTTTACGTTCGTTTGAACAACAACATCAACTGACATTTTCCTTACAGAACGCTAGCGAACAATAAACCTCGCCCTATTTCGCCAAGTTCTGCCCCCTTCTCCCTGAATCAGTCTGCACCCACTTTCCAACTATGAAACTCCGAACCAGCAACATCGAAAAACTCGGCCAGGGCATCTATGACGCGCTCGTCATCGGCGGCGGCATCAACGGCGCAGTCTCGGCCGCAGCGCTCTCCGGCAAGGGCGCTCGCGTAGCGCTGATCGACCAGCGCGATTTCGCCGGATTCACCAGCCAGCAGTCGAGTAACCTGGCCTGGGGCGGCATCAAATACCTGGAAAGCAACGATTTCGGCCTGGTCTGGGGACTGTGCAAGAGCCGCAATCATTTGATGGAAAACTACCCGTCGCGCGTCAAGGAGATCCGCTTCTACTCGACGATCGAAAAAGGCTTCCGCTTCCATCCGCGCTTCATCTGGCTCGGCACCTGGCTGTACTGGTTCTTCGGGCGCGGGTTTACCAAAACGCCGCGCTGGCTGCCCAAACGCACCATCAATAGCGAAGAACCCGTCATCCGGACGGACAATTTCTACGGCGGATTCGAGTATTCCGACGCCTATCTTCACGATAACGACGCACGCTTCGTCTTTCAGTTCATCCGCTCGGCGATGGATCGCGGCTGCATTGCGGCAAACTACGTCGAATCGCTGGGCGCGCGCCGTGAAGACGGCCTGTGGATCACCCGGGCGCGCGACGGCATGACCGGCCAAGAGTTTGAAATCCACTCACGGGTTTTGATCAACGCCGCCGGCCCGTTCGTGGACGCGCACAACCGCAAGACTGGCGAGACGACGGCGCACCGCCACGTCTTCTCCAAGGGTATCCACCTGATCGTTCCGCAGATCACGAAGAACCATCGCGTGCTGACCTTCTTCGCCGACGATGGCCGCTTGTTCTTCGTCATCCCGATGGGCGTGCGCACCTGTGTCGGAACAACCGATACCCGTACCGAGTCGCCATTCAGCGAAGTGACCGAGGAAGACCGCCAGTTCGTGCTCGAGAACATCAACAAGCGCCTCAATCTGAAGAAACCGCTAACGCGCGACGACATCATCGCTGAACGCTGCGGCGTCCGGCCGCTGGTCGTCAGCACCGGCAATGGCAGCGGAAACGAACGTGACTGGCTGCAAATGTCCCGCAAGCACGAGATCGACGTCAGCCGTGACACGGCCCACATCAGCATCTTCGGCGGCAAGTTGACCGATTGCGTCAACGTCGGCGACGAGGTCGCGGGTTATGTATCGGCAATGGGAGTGCGCCTCGACGACCCGGATTACAAATGGTACGGTGAGCCGCATCCTTCGGTGCGCGAGGAATACCTGCAGCAGGCGAAGCTGATGAACCTCGACGGCTACACCTCGCCCGATGCGATCGAACAGCTCAGCCAGCGCCTGTGGCGCCGCTATGACCGGCAAGCCCTGGAACTGCTCGCCGACATCCGCGAGGACCCGCGCCAGGCGGAAATCCTGATCAAGGGAACCGACTACATCCGTTGTGAAATCCGTTTGGCCAAGCAGCAGGAAATGATCACCAAGCTGGAAGACTTCCTGCGCCGGCGCTCGAAGATTGCGCTCGTCGTCCGGAAGGAGGATATTCGCCGGGCGGAGGGCTTGATGGAGGCGTGCGAAATCCTGTTCGAGGAACAGGCCAAGGCCAAGTTCGACGAGTATTTCGAGGAATGCGACGCCCCACAGAAATGAGGACGGAGTGAAATGACCAAGAGATATGTTCTGGCCCTGGACCAGGGAACCACAAGCTCGCGCGCCATCCTTTTCGACCAGTCGGGAAAAGGTGTCGGCGCCGCGCAGAAGGAATTCACCCAGATCTACCCGAAACCCGGCTGGGTCGAGCACGACCCGATGGAAATCTGGGGAACGCAGAGCGGTGTCGCACGCGAGGCGCTCGAGAAGAGCGGCATACGCCCCGAGGAAATCGCCGCCATCGGTATCACCAACCAGCGCGAAACCACCATCGTCTGGGAAAAAGCCACGGGCAAGCCGGTGTACAACGCCATTGTCTGGCAGTGCCGCCGCACCGCCGGCATCTGCGACGAACTCAAGGCGCGCGGACTCGAAGCCACCATCCGCGAAAGCACCGGCCTGGTCGTCGACGCCTACTTCTCTGGCACCAAGGTCAAGTGGATCCTCGACAACGTTCCCGGCGCGCGCGCGCGCGCGAACAACGGCGAACTGCTGTTTGGCAACGTCGACACCTGGTTGATCTGGAACCTCACGCGCGGCGCGGCGCATGTCACCGATTACTCCAACGCCTCGCGCACCATGCTCTTCAACATCCGGACGCTGCAGTGGGACACGAAGATTCTCGCGGAGATGGACATCCCCGCCTGCATGCTGCCGGAAGTCAGACCGTCCAGCTGCGTCTACGGCCACACCGACCCGCAGACTTTCGGCGGCGCGTCCATCCCGATCGCCGGCGACGCCGGCGACCAGCAGGCCGCGCTCTTCGGACAAGCCTGCTTCGCCGACGGAATGGCCAAGAACACTTATGGCACCGGTTGCTTCATGCTGATGAACACCGGCGAAAAGCGCGTTCCCTCGCGTAACGGCCTGCTCACCACCATCGCCTGGGGTGTCGACGGCAAGGTCGAATATGCGCTCGAAGGTAGTATCTTCGTAGCCGGAGCAGCGGTGCAATGGCTGCGCGACGAACTGAAGCTTGTGGATAGCGCCGCGCAGTCGGAAGAGTTGGCCATCAGCGTTCCCGATACCAACGGCGTCTACGTCGTTCCGGCGTTCGTCGGCCTCGGCGCTCCCTATTGGGACATGTATGCCCGCGGCACCATCGTCGGCCTGACGCGCGGCGCCAACCGCAACCACATCGTGCGCGCTACGCTCGAGTCCATCGCTTATCAGACCCGGGACGTGCTGCAGGCCATGCAGGACGATTCCGGCATCACCTTGAAAGCGCTGAAGGTCGACGGTGGCGCGGTGGCCAACAATTTCCTGATGCAGTTCCAGTCGGACATCCTCGGCGTACCGGTGGATCGCCCGCTGGTCACCGAAACCACCGCCATGGGCGCCGCCTTCCTGGCCGGTCTCGCCGTCGGCTTCTGGAAGGACAAAGCGGAAATCGCCGCCAAGTGGAACGTCGACCGCACTTTCAACCCGGACATGCCTCCCGCCGCACGCGAGGCCAAGTACAGCGGTTGGAAGAAAGCCGTGGAACGTTCGCGGGCCTGGGAAGACGCGGAAGGCTGATCGAAAATAGACGATTGATGTGGTTGCAGGCTGCCGGGTTACCCCATTCCGGCAGCCTGTTTTTTTTGTGACGACGAATCACGAACAGGATCACAGTCTCTCTCATTCGCATTCACCAGTTCCACAACGAACTCCCCATACCCTCTACAAACGTGCTATACATGACACATTTCTCCAACAACTGGCGATAACATCATGAGCCCAAAAGAAAAAACCGTTGTTTTCGGCACCGAGGACGTGCTGGTCAGTCTGTGCGATTCGGTCACCAAGGTACTCGCCATGGCGACACACAGCCAGATCCGCTATTCGGCGATGGTGCAGCGCATCAGCAAGACCTGCCTGAAGCCCGATATCGGCTGCTTCGTGCTGTTCGACGGCGGATTCTCCGGGCTGGTGATCCTCAATTTCTCGGCCCAGGCGGCCATGGAAATCTACGAGAGCTACATGCTGAGCATGGGGATTCCGAAAGACGGACTGGCAAGCTCCTTTACCTCGGACGAAGTCAGCAACGTCATGGGCGAACTGATGAATCAGATCGTCGGCGACTTTACCGGCAAGATCGGGCGCGAACTGCAGACCCACATCACCCAGAACCAGCCAAAGATGCTGGCCATCAACAAGCAGGTGATGCTCAGCGTCGACGCCAACCTCGACCAACCCGAGGCGCGCCGCGTGACTTTCTACACCGGGGGCAACAATATTTTCTACCTCGAACTGGCCATCGACCACACGGAATTCATCAAGATCTACGACTTCGAACCGCATGCCGCGCCCGATCCCGACGAGCTGATCGCACAAGCCAACGGCAGCTCGAAAGCCAGCGAACTGCGGCCTTCCGTTCCGGACAACGACGACAACGACGAACTGCTGAAATCCCTCGGCATGTAAAGAACACTGCATTCCAAAAAGGCAGCGAGTTCGCTGCCTTTTTGTCGTCGTCAATTTCCTGCCGCACGCGCGCAGATCGCGGCCAGGCGCGCGATACCGTCGCGGATGACCTCGGGCCCGGCGTTGGAGAAGTTGAGCCGCATATGATTCTCCCCGCCGCCACACGGGAAGAAATCGGCGCCGGGAACAAACGCCACCCCCGCTTCGACCGCCTCGGCAAGGACGGCCATTGCGCTCATCGTCCGGGGCCCGCTCACCCATAGGAACATTCCGCCTTCCGGGCGCGTCCAGGAGAATCCTTCCGGCATATGCCGGCGCAAGGCTTCGTCCATCACGGCATAGCGCTCGCCGTAGGCCGCGCAAACCCGCTCGACATGCCGCCGGTTGTCGAAATCCCGCAGGTAGCGGTCAAGCACCAGTTGATCGAAACTCGACGTGTGCAGGTCCGCCGCCTGTTTGGCGATCACCAGCTTGTCGCGCATCGGCCCCGACGCCACGACCCACCCGGTGCGAAACCCTGGCGCCACGGTTTTCGAGAAGGTGCTCAGGTAGATGACCCGCCCGCTTTCGTCGAACGTCTTGATCGGCGGCAGGTGTTCGCCCCGATAGCGGAGCCGGCCGTAGGGATCGTCCTCGACGATCAGGAGATTTCTGTGTGCGGCGATTTCCGCCAGTTGCCGGCGGCGTTCGAGGGAAAGGGTGCGCCCCGTCGGATTCTGGAAATTCGGGATGACGTAGAGAAAGCGCGCCCGGCCTTCGGCGGCCAGTTCATCGACAGCTTCCGGGATGACGCCCAGTTCGTCGGTCGCCACCGGCCGGAAGTCGGCCTGAAAGCACTGGAAGGCCTGGATGGCCGCCATGTAGGTGGGGGTTTCCGTGAGGATGACGTCACCGGCATCGATGAAAACCTTGCCCAGCAGGTCGAGCGCCTGCTGCGACCCCGTGGTGATCAGGATATCGTCGGCAGCGCACGCGACGCGGCGGCGGGACATTTCCACGGCAATCTGTTCCCTGAGCGGAGCGATTCCTTCGCTGACCCCGTACTGGAACGCCCTGGCACCACATTCGCCGAGAACGCGCTCGGCGGCGGCGCGGATGTGTTCGACCGGAAACAGCTCCGGAGCCGGCAGTCCGCCGGCGAACGAGATGACGTCCGGCCGTTCGGTCATTTTGAGCATCTCCCGGATGGAAGACGGCTTCATGGCATTCATGCGTTGGGCGAAGGCGGTGTTCACGACTGGCTCCTGAAAATCCTGACAGACAAGCCCGATTCTATTGATGTGTTACAATACAGACAAGAAATAACAAGGCCATTTGTATGATTTCTGTACTGGTACAGATTGACCACGATGCAAGCATTCCGGTGCGCGCGCAGATATCCGGCGCCTACGCGGAAGCCATCCGGGACGGGCGCCTGACGCCGGGAACGCCGCTGCCATCAGTGCGTGCCTTGTCCGGCCGGCTGGGCATCAGCCCGGCGACCGTGGTGGCGGCCTATCGCGAACTGTGTTCGCGCGGACTGGCCGCCGCGTCGCCGCGTTCCGGATTCCGCGTCGTCGGCATCAAGCCCGGCCAGCCCACCGAACGAAAGGATTTCCAGCTCAACCGCATCGAACCTGACTTGCGAATTCATCCGGTCGCCGAGTTCGCCAGCCTGATTTTCGAGCTGGCCTCGTCCGATTGCTCCATTGGCGGCTATGAGGAATACCGCGGACATCTCGGGCTGCGCGAAGCAATGGCCGACCTCGACCGAGAAATCGGCGTTGAATCGGAGCCGGCCAACGGCATGCTGATCACCGCGGGAGCGCAGCAGGCGCTCACCCTGATCGCCCGCTCGCTGGAACCTGGAACAGCGGTTGCCGTCGAGGACCCCTGCTATCCCGGTGCGCGCATGGCTTTCAACGGCGCCGGGGCGCGCCTCATCCCCATTCGAATGACCGACGATGGCCCGGATCCAGAGGCGCTGCAGGCAATCTCGTCGCTCGGCACGGTCGCCGCCTTCTATTGCTGCCCGACCTACTGCAACCCCACCGGGAGAAGCTGGTCGGAGGCGGCGCGGCGGCGCGTCATGGAAGCCGCCAGCGCTGGTGGCTTCACACTCATCGAGGATGATTACCTCGGCGACCTCGACTACCTCGGTGAGGCGCCGACACGCTTGGCAGCGCTCGCCCCGGACTACCCGAAGGCCGGTATCGTCCGCATCCGGACCTTTTCCAAGTGCCTGCTTCCGGCATTGCGCTTGGCCGGAGTCTCGGGCGATCCGGGCTTCATTACTCGCCTGCTCTCGCTGAAGGTTGCCGACGATCTGGGGTGTTCAGCTTTCCTGCAGCGCGCGCTGGCGCGCTTCATTCGCCAGGGCAATTACCACCGGCACCTGGAGCGCGTGCGCCCGCGCTATCGCGCCACGCGGGAGTTGCTGCGCGCCGCGCTGGCCGAAATGCAGGGGCATGTGTCGTTCGAAGACCCACCCGGCGGACTCTGCCTGCTCGGCCGTATCGGCGGAGACATCGACCCGAACCGCTTCGTTGCGGAGTGCGCGAAGGGCGGCGTGCTCATTTCTCCAGGTAGCGACTACTGGCACAACGCCGCAGACGGCGCCGACCGTTTCAGGATCGGCTTCGGCTCGCTGTCTCCTGAGGAGATTCCCCAGGTCGTTTCAGCGATCGAGCGCGCAGCCGCCGCTTCCGGCAGTTTTTCCGGGGACCATTCGATCCTGTGACGACAATCTGGTCAGGCCGCCTTGCTGAAAAACAGCGTGTAGCCGCCCAAGCCGATCAAGAACACGCCGAACAGGTTGCGCAGCCAGTTCTCGTTCAGGTTGGTCGCCACCATCGCACCGAGCCAGGCGCCGATAAACACCGTTGCGGCAAGAATCACGGCCGCCTGCCAGTCGATTTGCCCGGCGCGGTAATAGGCGAAGACGGCAGCCGCGCCGATCGGCGGCAACAGCACGGCGAGGCTGGTGCCGATGGCCTTGTGCATCGGAAAATCGAGCAGATAGACCAGCGCCGGCACGATCAACACGCCGCCGCCGATGCCGAACACTCCAGAACTCATCCCGGCCCCCAGGCCAATCAGAATCAGAATCGCCACGTGCATCTCTGCTACCCTTTCAAAAACGCCGGTTTGTTTTCAAACGATCGACGGATTATAAGGTAGGGGACACCGCGCCATGCTCCGAAAATCCGTTGCCGCAATGAAAGGACTGCTCGGAATGACCGCGTCGACGGAAGACACCAGAGGTCGCCGTTTCATCGCTGTCATCGAGTGTACCCTCAACCAGAATGTGCGGGATACCGGCGCTGCCTGTTTTCCGGCAATGAATTTCGCGTTGCTGCAACAGTGCCATCTGCACGATGTGGGTATCCTGCAAATGCCTTGCCCGGAAATCACCGCGCTCGGCTTCGAGCGCAGACGACCCGTGGGACAAAGCCTGCGCCAGGCGCTCGACAGCGAACACGGACGAAGCCGCTGCCACGCGCTGGCCATGGAGACGGCCGACCGCATTGAGGGCTACCTGTCGCAGGGATGCGAGTTGCTGGCCATCGTCGGCGGCAACCCGCGCAGCCCCGGCTGCGCCATTCACCACGGGCCGGAAGGATTGCTTGATAAATCCGGGATCTTCATGAAAGCACTGCATGAGGAACTGCGTCGGCGGGGACAGGATGTCGTTTTCCAGCCCATGCGCGACCACGACCCGTTGCTGCTGCAGGAAGATCTCGCCCGGCTTCAGGACGTGCTGGTTTCTGCCCGAAAATAGGCGCTTGGCGTCACGCCCATTCCGTTTGACGAACGGCCTCGACCGTTAGCCGGCGAGACGAACATTCGCGCAATCTCGTATAGTGCTCATGATGTCGATTACAGGGCGCCTCGCCCTGCGCGAGCCGACGGAATTCATGCGCTCACCCATCCGCCACCCCTCTTCCCTCAGCACAGAATGACCACCTCCACGAACACCACCGCCGTCCGCCAACCCGCCTTCAACGTTCTCGGCGCCATCAGCTTCTCGCACTTCCTCAACGACACGATCCAGTCGCTGATGCTGGCCATCTACCCGTTGTTCAAGACCGGGTTCGGCCTGAACTTCACGCAGATCGGGCTGATCACGCTGACCTTCCAATGCACGGCTTCTTTGCTGCAGCCCGTCGTCGGCATCTATACCGACCGGCACCCCAAGCCCTACTCCCTGGCTCTGGGCATGGCGTGCACGCTGACCGGCTTGCTGTTGCTCTCGGTGGCGGCGAGCTTTCCCGTCGTTCTGCTGGCAGCCGCACTGGTGGGCACCGGATCGTCGATCTTCCATCCGGAATCCGCACGCGTAGCCCGCATGGCGTCGGGTGGACGTCATGGTTTGGCGCAGTCGATCTTCCAGGTCGGCGGCAATGCCGGATCGGCAACCGGGCCGCTGCTGGCCGCCTGGATCGTGCTGCCCTACGGACAGCGCAGCATAGCGCTCTTTTCGCTGATCGCCCTGCTGGCCATGATCGTGCTGATCGGTATCGGCCGCTGGTACCGGCATCAGCAACGCCAGCCGGCAAAGGCCCCGGTTTCTTCCGGACACGACCTGCCGCGCCACCACATCCTGCGCACCCTCGCCGTCCTGCTCGCGCTCATCTTCTCGAAGTTCTTCTACCTGGCCAGCATCAACAGCTACCTGATCTTCTACCTTATGCACCAGTACGCGCTTGACACCCAGACGGCCCAATATCACTTGTTCTATTTCCTCGCGGCAGTGGCCGCCGGCGCTCTGCTTGGCGGACCGATCGGTGACCGCATCGGGCGCAAACGCGTGATCTGGGTCTCCATTCTCGGCGTGGCGCCGTTCACCCTGGCCCTGCCCTATGTCGGCCCGGGGCTTTCAGTCGTGCTGACGATGATCATCGGCTTCATGCTGGCTTCGGCATTCCCGGCCATCCTGGTTTACGCGCAGGAACTGTTTCCCGGCCGAATCGGCACCGTGTCCGGGCTGTTCTTCGGCCTGGCCTTCGGCCTTGCCGGCATTGGCGCAGCCGTCCTCGGGCAACTTGCCGACCTGTGGGGCATCGTTGCTGTCTACAAGTTGTGTGCGTTCCTGCCGCTGATCGGCCTGCTCGCCGTATTCCTGCCGGACATCCGGCACCCGGAAACAACAATTGCCACGCCGGCGGCAAGCAAGGCGTGAAGGCAATTCAACCGCGCCCATCGTGAGGAGATGAAAATGGCACTACTCGGAAAAGCGGCAATGATTCTCTCGTTCGACATCGTTCCCGAGGGCATTGTCGAACACGATCACTGGCACTCGCTCGAACACCTGCACGAACGCATGTCGATCCCCGGTTTCCTGCGCGGCTCGCGCTGGACCTCCGTGAGCGGAGGTGCCCGCTACTTCGTGATGTACGAGGTCGCCGATCTCGATACGCTGGCGTCGCCGACCTACCTTGATCGGTTGAACAACCCCAGTCCGTGGACGGCGCGGATGATGAAGCACTATCGCGGCATGAACCGGGGTTTCTGCCGAGTCACGTTCAGCCGCGGCTTCGGTCTCGGGAACTGCGGGCTGCTGATCCGTCTCAGCCCCGAACCGGGACGGGAAAGCGTGTTGCACGAATGGCTCGTCAATGAAACATTGCCAGCCCTGCCGGGAACCCCCGGACTGGTCAGCGCCCACCTGTTCGAAGCGGCTCTCACGCCCGAAATGACGCAGGAGCAGCGTATCCGTGGCAAGGATGGCGGCGTGGACTGGGTGTTGCTGGTCACCGGCTACGACGAAGCCGCCGTCGTAAAAATCGCGGAAAGCGTCCTTTCGCCCGCTTCCGTGGAAAAACAAGGTGGCATCAATCTCGTCTCTAACCTCTACCGGATGAGTCACTCGCTATCACGCCAGGAAGCGGCAATGTCGTAAGATTGCGGAAATCCGATCTACTCACCGGAATAGCCGCCGCATTACCATGCTCGGTGCGGCTGTCCGCCGGTGCAGCGGTTCTCTCCCTGGCCGCTGCATCGTTTTTTTCTCCGATATCCCGATATGCCATACCTGATCCTCGTCACCATCGTCTGGGCCTTTTCTTTCAGTCTGATCGGTCAATACCTTGCCGGCAAGGTAGACAGCGACTTCGCCGTGCTCATGCGCGTGGCCATCGCGGCGCTCGTGTTCATCCCCTTCACCCGCTGGCGCAACCTTCCCTGGCGCCTCCTCGGCGGCTTCTGGCTGGCCGGGGCGCTGCAGTTCGGCGTCACCTACCTGTGCCTGTACCGCAGCTTTACCGTGCTGACGGTGCCGGAAGTGTTGCTGTTCACCGTGCTTACGCCGATCTACGTAACCCTGCTCGACGATACCCTGGCCAAGCGCTTCAACCCGTGGGCGCTGGTCGCTGCCGGCGTGGCCGTGACCGGCGGGATAATCATCCGCTTCCACAAGATCGAGGGCGACTACCTGATCGGCTTCCTGCTCCTGCAAGTGGCCAATGCCACCTTCGCCGCCGGCCAGGTGCTGTGCCGCCAGTTGCTGGCCAAGTACCCGACCGACGTGCCGCTGCACCGCTTCTTCGGACACTTCTTCCTCGGCGCGCTGGTGCTGGCGTTGCCCTCTTTCTTGCTCTTCGGCGACCTGGCCAAGCTGCCGCAGACGGGCATGCAGTGGGGCGTGCTGGTGTGGATGGGCCTGTTCGCCACCGCGCTGGGCATGTACTGGTGGGTCAAGGGCAGCACGCTGGTCGATGCCGGCACGCTGGCCATCATGAACGAGCTGCACGTCCCGGCCGGCCTGATCGTGAACCTGCTGATCTGGAACCGCGACGCCAACCTGCGCACGCTAGCGCTCGGCGGCACCGTGATCCTGTTCTCGCTGTGGGTGAATGGGCTGGGGCGCAGGTTGGGCAGAGTTCGGGCGGGGTAGTTTTTCGCCAACCGCTCCTTCATCGGAGAGAACGCTGTCAAGCCACCCTGCCATGAAGGCTTGACGGCAGCGGCACTTCGCTTCGCCAGCCCAGACGACAGCGACTGAAACCCTTCCCCCTTCAGCCCCCAAACACCTTCTTTATTGCGTCGAAGATGGACTTGAACGGCGACACTTCCACGTCCAGTGTCTTGACTCCGGCATCACCCTTGAATTCGTCGTACACCCAGTCGCCATCGACGTAGGAAACGCCAGGCGGCGGCCTTCTTTCGCTGGGGGGTTTGCCGGACAACGCCTGGCGCATGTAGTCGATCCAGATCGGCAGCGCCAGCGTCGCGCCGAATTCGCGGCCGCCGAGCGATCTGGGCTGGTCGTACCCCATCCACGAAACGGCCACCACGTTGCCGGCGTAGCCGGCAAACCAGCCATCGACCGCGTCGCTGGTGGTGCCGGTCTTGCCAGCCAGGTCGGTACGTCCCAGACGCTGGGACGCCGCTGCGCCGGTGCCGCTTCTGACCACTTCGCGCAGCATGCTGTCGATGATGAAGGCGTTGCGGACGTCGATGGCCCGTTGATCTTCCTGCCTGGCCGGTTGCCGCGGCGCTTCCCACAGCACATTGCCGCGGGCATCGGTGATCTTCTGGATCAACCGGGGAGCGACCGTGAACCCACCATTGGCGAACACCGCGTAGGCGCAGGCCATCTGCAACGGGGTGACCGAGCCGCTACCCAGCGTCATGGTCAGATTGTCCGGATGTTTGGCGGCGTCGAATCCGAAGCGCTGCAGGTAGTCGCGCGCATAGTGCGGAGTGATGGCTTGCAGCAGTCGGACCGCGACGACGTTCTTCGAGCGCGCCAGGGCCTGACGCAGACTGATCGGGCCGTCGAAGCCGTCGTCGTTGCGGGGCTCCCAGGACTGCCCGCGTTCGCCTCCCGGCAGCGAGAGCGGTGCGTCGTTGAGCAGGGAAGCCGGTGAGAAGCCCTTTTCCAGCGCGGCCGAATAAACGAAGGGCTTGATGCTCGATCCCGGCTGGCGCCAGGCACTGGTGACGTGATTGAACTGATTGCGGGAAAACTCGAAGCCGCCGACCAGGGCCCGGTAGGAACCGTCCTCGGCATTCAGCGCCACGAACGCGGCGTCGACTTCCGGCATCTGCGTGATCGACCACCGGCCCTTGCCGTCCTGGCTGACACGTATCACCGAACCGACGCGAATCCTGGAATCCATCCTGGCATTCGGCTGCAGCGCACGGGCGGCGAAGCGCAGCCCGTCGCCCGTGATTTCCAGCGTGTCGCCGAAGGCGGGTTCGGCGCGCACGCGCTTGGCCGAGACTTCGGTAACGACAGCTGCTATCAGATTGTCGCTGCTGGGATGCCTGGCCAGTATCTGGTCGATGGCATCTTCCTGGTCGTCCGCATCGTCCGGCAACTCGACGAAACCTTCCGGTCCCCGATAACCATGGCGCTGGTCGTAGGCCAGTACATTGCGCCGGACCGAGTAATAGGCTGCGTTCTGCTCGGCCTTGTCGAGTGTGGTATAGACATTGAAGCCCTGGGTATACGCCGCGCCCTTGTATTGCGCATAGAGTTCCTGGCGCACCATTTCGGCGACATGATCGGCACGGACCTCGAACTCCAGGCGCTGACTGATCTTGAGTGGCTCGCCCACGGCCTCGTCATGTTGCGCCTGGGTGATCTTTCCCAGGTGCAGCATGCGCTTCAAAACAAGTACCTGACGGGCCTTGGCCCGTACCGGACTGACGGCCGGATTATGCTTGGCGGGGTTTTGCGGGATGCCGGCCAGCATGGCCGCTTCCGCCAGCGTCAGGTCCTGGAGGCGCTTCCTGAAATAGGTGCGGGCCGCACTGGCGAAGCCATACGTTCGCTGGCCGAGGTAGATCTGGTTCATGTATAGCTCGAGGATCTGGTCCTTGCTCAACGCCGATTCGATGCGGTAGGCCAGCACCACTTCGGCCAATTTGCGCTTCACGGTCTTTACCGGCGAGAGGAAGAACGTGCGCGCCACTTGCATCGTGATCGTCGAGGCTCCCTGATGAAAACCGCCGGCCAGGTCGGCCGCCAGCGCCCGCACGACCCCTCGATAGTCGACGCCTCCGTGCTCGTAGAATCGCGCATCCTCGATCGCCAGCAGCGCATCCTTCAGGACCGGGGGAATCTCCTGGATCGGCGTGAAATCCCGACGTTCTTCGCCGAACTCCCCAAGCAGCGCTCCGTCGGCCGTATAAATCCGCAAGGGTATCTTCGGGCGATAGTCCGTCACGACATCGAACGCCGGCAGGCTGGGCAGGACGCTCACGAGCATGGCGCTGACCAGCACCAGCACCACCAGGGTACCGACAGCGCCCAACGCAAGGAAGGTGCGGCGCAGGTCATTGCGGTAACTGGCTATCGCAAAGGGCAAAGCAAGAAACTTGACTGCTGTCGAAAAGAAACTCACGCGTCGATCCTGAATGAGGTGCTGGCAAGCCAGTCGCCGAAAGGCGCAGTCTACCCTCAACAGCAGCGGGATGCGGATCGCTGCGTTCAGTTCCGGTTTTCCGGTAGCGGAATCCATCTCCACAAAGACACCGTAGCGCAGTGTTTTGGGGTTGAACTTTCGACGGGCCAAGCGCTCACAGTAAGGGCACTTTGCCTTCACGAAGGTCAAGAATCGAAACGCACAGCTAGGAGGCACTATGCAGTCGATACTGGTGAAGGATTACATGGATTTCAAACCACATGTTCTATCCGCGCAAGCCTCTGTGCGCGATGCGGTATTGTTCCTATGTAAGGAGAAAATTACCGGCGCACCCGTTGTGAACAGCGAAGGGATAGTGATCGGCTACGTGTCGGAACAGGATTGCCTGACCAAGGTTCTCAATGATTCTTTCTATTGCGATGAATCGCCCTGCGTCACCAGCGTCATGACGACAACGGTGAGAAGCACGACACCGGAAACGTCCATCGTCGAGCTTGCGCAAACCATGGCCGTAACCGCGCCGCGCAACTATCCCGTGATCAAGAACAACAAGCCGGTCGGAATGATTAATCGAAGCACGATATTGGCTGCTTTGGTCGAACTGAACGCGGAGTGCTACCTGACGAAGTAGATTCCGGCGGATCGATGCTTCCTGGGGAACCGCTGCCCCCTTCGCCAAGCGCAGAGCGAATGGGAAATACGACGTCAAGATCGTTGTCCGTCAGACATCATTGATGAATGGACAAGGGTGGCCGGACGTTACGCCGGCTGCTATGTCCGTATCGCCGTGTCGGGCGAAATCTTCCGGCAATACGCTGGTCGAGCAATGCGGACCTTCACACCTGCGGCGCATCAAGCACGGCCACGCAGGCACCCGTACCGCTATTATGCGCCGCTATGTCCGGCGCGGACTGCACTGGGCGCCACGGATGCGCTGATCAGCGCGTCACAACCCGGGCCAACTTCGGTCATACACGCGTATCCGCCAATTACCTAGACCCTGCATCGTGTGTCGAGATCCATCCGAAAAGCGCCATATAGGAATTATCTGATACGAGAAATAGTTTCTTTCCGATGTTGCGTCAAGCAACCTATCGATAGACTCATAGTCATATCCGGGGAAGTTAAAAACGATCTTTTACGACACTTCATATCAAAGGCTTTTCATTCAAAGGGGACGCGCAATGAAACAGAGCATGATTTCCGCAAACACGGCGTTTGCTGTTGCCGCGATGGCTTTCATAGGCTGCCAGTCAGCGTTGGCTGCTGACACGCTGGTCGCGGTCAAGGTGGCTTCGGCCCCCAATCTCGCATCGCTGGACAAAGACCCTGCATGGGCCAAGGCCAAACCGTTGAAGATCGAATTGACGGGTGGTGTGAACTTCGCCGGAGGCCAGGGAGCAACCAACGCCACGTTGAAAGCCGTTTACACCAAGGACATGCTTTACATGCTGGTCCAGTACAACGATCCGACGGATTCGCGGCGTCGGGGCCCGTTCCAGAAACAGGCCGATGGAACGTGGAAAAAACTCGCCGATCCGGAGAACAAGGGCGGCGACGACAACGTTTACTATGAAGACAAATGGGCGTTCATCTGGCCGATCGGCGACTCGATCAAGGGATTCGACAAGAAAGGATGCGCGGCGATGTGCCATGAGGGCCAAGGCAAACCCTACGGCAACAAGTACACTGCCGCAGAAGGGCAATTGGGCGATATTTGGCACATGAAGGGTAGCCGTACAGTGCCGTGGGGATTCGTCGATGACCAGTACGTCGACCACACCCGTTATGACGCAAAGGAAAGCCCCAATGCCGGCCGCAAGAGCGATCCGGGCAACCCCGAGGGCGATTACACGCAGATCAAATTGGTGGATGGCAAGCCGGAGTTCATGGGCCGCGATGGCAAGGCAGCCAATGAGGGTGGTACCTATTACATCAAGCGCGGCGACGAAGTAGCCTTCGACGATAGTCGCTTCAAGGCGGGGGACGAAGTGGCCTCGTACATCGCCAATGAACTGAAAGGCGACCGAGCGGACATCAGGATCGCGCACAAGTGGAGCGATGGTGTTCAAACCTCGGTGATCAGTCGCAAGCTGGTTACCGGCAGCAAGTTTGACGTGCAGTTCGACAAGTTGAACAAGCGCTATGCCTTCGGATTCGCCGCCTTTGACAACGCGCAAGTGCGCCATGCCACCGTGGATGATCCGCTGTTCATGACCTTCAAGAAGTAGTTTATCGAGCGCGCTCCATGCACAACCCCGGGAAAGAGCCTCCGGGGTTGATGCGTGCTTTCACACCTGCGCCGCCAGAAAAAGCGTGTCCAGGTTTCCGCTGCCGAGCAGAAACGGCACCATGAAGAACTCCGAGTACCGCTGGTCCTTCTGAAACCCGTACAGCGGGAATCGGAAGGTTATGTCGCAGTCGGCACCCTCTTGCTCACTCCGGCACGCAGATGGCGTTGCGCCTCGCCGCGTCGACCGTCTTTACCGCCAGCAAGCCAATGACCGTGGTCGCGACCGCCAGCAGCGCCCCGGCCAGGCCCAGGAAAAACGAGAGCCCGCTACGCTGCGCCATGGAAAATGAAGCGATGGTGATCGCAGCGAGCGGGAACGAGTACGCCCACGACGAGATGAAGAACCCGCCCCGCACAAAGCGGGGCGCATTGGCGCCGAGCAGCAAGGCTATAAAGAGCGCGAAGTAGTACAAGAGGCGCGCCAGGGTGTCGAGTTCCGGCACAAGCACTCCGTAGGCGATGAAGCCGACGGCCGGCGGCGCGAGCAGGATGAATAGCGTCGGTTGCAGGCGCGGTGGCACCGGCTCGTGGAAGAACACGCGGTAGAAGATGATGATCATCAGCACCAGCCAGAAGACGATGCCGATGCTGAAGAAGAACCAGCCGAGTTCAGGCGAGGCGAAGCGCGCGCCGCCGATCGGCACGAACAGGTTGCCGACCACCGGGATGAACCATGCCGGATTGGCGTGCTTGATGTCGTAATGCGTGTGGAACATCCAGCTGCTCAGGATCGACAGCGTGAACAGCAGTTGCAACACAGCGCCGGTCGCCCACAGGAAGAAGGCCACGGAGGGAGCGACTTCGCCCCATACNNCATACGGCAGCCAGCAGCATCAGGCTGATGGATATGGTGGGAAAGAAGCTGACGCGCACCGGATGGCGCCACTCGGCGAGCACCGCATCGGGAAAGCGCACAAGCTTCACCGCATAGAGGCCAACCAGCGATACGAATACGGCGCTCGCGAGCATGGCGATGCCGATCCACACCGCAGACGAGATACCGAAGGCAAAGTGCGCCTTCTGCCAGGCGATGGCCAATCCGGTCAGCCCCATCACCGTGGAAATCAGGGAAACGGGGACGTGGGCCAGGCTTCCGGCTGCGGGCGTGGAGTCGTGCGCGCTCATGCGTGTTCTCTCCCCGCGCCCGGCACGGCTGCCCGGACCCAGGCCAGCAACTGCGGAAGCGGCATGGCCCCCGATTGCTGCTGGACCAGAGTTCCGAGCCGGAAGACGGCCAGGGTCGGGATGCTGCGGATGGCAAAGCGCGCGGCGATGGCGGACTCATCCTCGGTATT
>DBMG01000143.1:29485-47088 GCA_002304785.1 Candidatus Accumulibacter sp. UBA704
CGCACCAGGGCGCCCAGAAATCGACGAGAATCGGCAGATCGGAATTGTTCACGTGACGATCGAAATTCTGCGTCGTCAGTTCCATCGGTTCCTCGGTAAAGAGTGACTGCTTGCATCGCCCGCACACCGGCCGTTCTTGCAGGCGGCCCGGCAACACGCGATTAATCGTATCGCAGTGCGGGCACACCAGTTGAATCGCGTCTTCCATACGCCGCCTCTTCATATTAGTGTTTTCTTATATTACAATATCGGGGCTGTTTCACAAAATCCTAGGAGATAAGCATGACCGCAAGCTACAAGCAACTCGCCACAGACATCGGCGGCAAACTCAAAGAGATGAACAAGGAAATCCCAGACACCATGCAGGGTTTCCAGCAGATGGCCAAGGCCACCCACGCCGACGGCGCGCTGTCGGCCAAGACCAAGGAACTGATCGCCACCGCCATCGGTGTCGCCGCCCGCTGCCAGGGCTGCCTCGCCTTCCACGCCCAGGCCTGCGTGCGCATGGGCGTGACGCGCAAGGAGTTCGAGGAAATGCTGCAGGTCGCCATCTACATGGGCGGCGGTCCGTCGGTGATGACCGCAGCGGAAGCCCTGCAGGCGTACGAGGAATTCGGCGGCGAGAAGGCGGCCTGATCGCCGAACCCGTCCCCTCCGGAGATCTGCTACCCGGCCCCGCGATGATCCGGGTCGGGTGCGGCAATCCGAACTCGATCCCTTCGCCGCGTAAAATCCTCCGACGGCAACGCATTGAACAACAACCGAAATCACAAAAAAGAACAAGCGCTCCGAACACCGTTTTTCAAGTAAAGGCACGCAAAGCCAAAACGCCGGATTTGCGATACAGACCTATAGTGGTCTACATTTGCTTCCCTGTCGTTCACCTCTCGATAGAACAAGCGAATGATCATCACAATATCCGGCACGACACGCCTGAGCTCGAACATCATCGGGCGCGCCGCAACACTCTGCCTGACCATGCTGGCATTCATGCCTGTGGCAAGCGCGGAAACGCTGGTTATCCCGGGAAGCGGCAACCCGGAGTACATCCTGAAGGAACTGGCAAACGCTTACAACCACCAGCAGACCCGGCACCGGGTTGTCGTGCCGCCGACCATCGGCACCTCCGGCGCGTTGCGTGAAGTGACCGAGGGAACGGCCACGATGGGCCGCGTCGGCCGCCCCCTCAAAGGCAAGGAATTGAGTCTCGGCCTGACCTATCGGGCGATCGGCCGCGACCCCGTGGCCTTCGTCGGCGGCTCCGGTGTCACGGTATCGAGCATCTCCGCGCAGCAGGCCATCGACATACTCACGGGAATAATCGCCAACTGGCGAGACCTCGGCGGAAAACCGGGCGCGATTCGTGCCGTCGGCCGGGAAAAAACGGATGCTTCGCTGCAGGGCATCATGCGGGAGATCAAGGCCTTTGAAAACCTGCAGTATCACGACAACGTAAAAATCGTCCACCTCGACACGCAGCTGATCGAATTGCTGGACCGCTTTCCAGGCAGCTTCGGCTTCCTCAACCGATCGGCACTTTCCGTCGCGAAAACGAAGCTGATCGCCTTGCAACTCGACTCGATCGAACCAAACGCAGACAACCTAGACGCGGGACGCTATCCCCTCTGGACGGAGGTCGGCCTGATCTACAAGGAATCCTCGCTGACCGAGGCCGGACGTTCATTCCTCCAGTTCATCGCCTCGCCGCAAGGCACAAACCTGCTTCGCGCGAATGGCCTGCTTCCCTCCGCTACGCAAAGCGCGGACCGCTAGGAGACTACCAACGTGATCATCAACCGGACAGCGGCACCATGAGAAACCCGCTGGGGTTGAAAGGAAGCCTGGCCGTCTCGTTCATCGCCCTGGCACTGGTCCTGCTATGGCTTAACCACACCACGGCAAGCGATCTGCGCGGCTATGTGGTCAATCAACGCGAGGTCGAAAAAGCCAGGACCGTGGCGCTGATTTTCGAACCGATGATCAGGCACGAATCGGAATGGGTGCAGTCGGTCTCACGCATGCTCCAGCAGGATCTGGCGGACGCGCTGAGCACACCCGGCGACAGGCGAACCGAAGCCGTTGCCGAACTGCTCGATCGGACCTTTCAACGCGCCAGAGTCGATGTCCTCGAAATCACCGATGAACAGGGCACAGTGATTTACCGGGCACAGGAACCGCAACGACGAGGCGACCCGGCGACGTACTGGGGCGTTGATGAAGCCTTGGCCGGAAATGCAACGTTGGTCAGCATCAGGGAAAAGAACGGGCCACTGATCACATATGTCGAGCCGATACGAATCGGCGACAGCGTCGTCGGCGCGGCATGCACGGGCAAACGGATCAATGACGAATTCGTCAAGGCGCTCAGCCAGGAAATCGGCGCCGAACTCTTTCTGGTCTCGCGCACAGGCGAGGTCGCGGCGTCGAGCAAACCACGAGGAACCGTTCCTGATTCTGCGGCCATCAAGGAGGCATTCCAGCACAAGGAAGCGGCGTTCCGCTCCATCGAAGGATCGCGTCTCACCCAGGCCTACCTGCCGATCTTTATCGTCGATGACGGATGGGTTCTCATCGCCGAGATCGACAGTTCGCCTGCGTACCGTGCCATCAGCGAAAGCAATGAAAAGGCCGCGCGCAACACGGTCGCATCGATCGCGGTGGCGGTCATGGTCACGCTGCTTCTGCTGCGCTTCAATCTGATCCCGCTGCGCAGACTGCGGCAAAAAGCCGAACGGCTGGTCGCCGAGGAGACCGGCGAGGCCGCAGCCGATCCCGGCGGAGACGATATCGAATCCGTCGTCGGCTCTCTGAACGATCTGACCGACATCCTGGTCGCGCGGAATCGTCTGCTCAGCGAACAGCGCGCCGGACTGAAGATTTCCTCCGTGGCCTTCGAGTCGCAGCAAGCCATGGCGATCACCAATGCGGAATTCGAGGTGCTGACGGTCAACAAAGCGTTTACCGAATCAACGGGCTTTGGCGGAGACGAGACTATTGGCCGGACGTTGGCCATACTGCGGCCGAACCTGCTCGAATCGGATTCGAAGGATGGGTTTCTGGAGACCATCCAAAATTCCGGCGAGTGGCAAGGGGAACTCCGGAATCGGCGCAAGAACGGCGAAACGTACCCCGCGTGGCTGAGCGTTTCCGCAGTGAAGGACGACCACGGCGTCGTCACCCATTTCGTGGCGTCGCTGACCGACCTGACGAAAGCCCGGAAGACCGAGCAGAAGATCCGGGAGCTGGCTTTCGTCGATCCGACGACCCGGTTGCCGAATAGACGATTACTGATCGACCGCCTGAAGCAGGCAATCGCCAGATGCGCCCGGACAGAAACCTGCGGTGCGGTGTTGCTGATCGACATCGACGACTTCAAGACGCTCAACAGTGTTCTCGGCCATGACAATGGCGACCGGCTGCTGCAGTTGGTCGGGCAGCGACTCACCCGCTGCATCCGTGAGGCGGAAACCATTGCCCGGCTCGGCGGCGACGAATTCGTGGTACTGCTCAACGGGCTGAACAGTAACCCGCGCGACGCGGCGCTACAGGCCGAAGCTGCCGGGGCGAGGGTTCTTGAGGCATTTGCTCCGGTCTTTCGGATCATCGACACCGACTACCACTGCACGGCCAGCATTGGCGCCGCACTGATCCACGGGAGCGAAGCATCGGTCGATGGTCTGCTCCAGCAGGCCGATCTGGCCCTGTACAAGGCCAAGGACACCGGGCGCAACTGCCTGCGCTTCTACGACCCGGAAATGCAGACCCGCGTGATGGAGCGCGCCACTCTGGAGGGAGACCTGCGGCAGGCGATCGAGCGAGGCCAGCTGGTTCTGCACTTGCAGCCGCAGGTCCGGGCTGATGGCCGCATCAGCGGCGGCGAAGCACTGGTCCGCTGGAATCATCCCGAACGCGGCATGGTGTCCCCGGCGGCGTTCATCCCGCTGGCCGAAGAGACTGGATTGATCCTGCCACTGGGCCAATGGGTGCTGGATACCGTTTGCGTCACGCTGGCGGAATGGGCGGATCGACCGGAAATGGCCGACCTGACGATCGCCGTCAATGTCAGCGCGCGGCAATTTCACCATCCCGATTTCGTCGACCATGTATTTTCGACGCTGGCCAGAACCCTGGCCAATCCCGAACGACTGAAACTGGAACTGACGGAAAGTATGCTGGTGGAAAACGTCCAGGAAGTCATCGAAAGAATGCGGGCGCTGAAGGACAGGGGCATCTCCTTCTCGCTCGATGATTTCGGCACCGGCTATTCCTCCCTGTCCTATTTGAAATTGCTGCCCCTGGAACAGTTGAAGATCGACCAGTCGTTCGTGCGGGACATTCTCGTCGACCCGAACGATGCGGCAATCGCGAAGACGATCATCGCCCTGGCCGAGAGCCTCGGCCTGCAGGTGATCGCGGAAGGCGTCGAAACGGCCGAGCAGAGCGACTTCCTGGCACGCGCCGGCTGCCATGCTTACCAGGGATATTTCTTCAGCAGGCCGCTGCCTGTTCAGGAATTCGAGAACCGTGTGCGTGCGATAATTGCAGAGCAGCCCTGTCTCGTCGGCGAAAAGTGACGATTGACGTTCAGGCCACGCCTCCCAGGGTCTGGTCCGTCCACACCAACGCGGCTATCGCTGCCTGCATGTAGCAGGCATCGTCGATTCCGCACGACGCCAATGCACCGGCCAACTGCTCCGGACTGGCTCCGGAATCCGACTCCCCGAGCCTCACCAGCGCCAGCGCGCTGGCGTAATGGCTCGCACTCCCCCGCAATGCTTCACGCACGATATCCGGCAGCGCCGCTTTTTCCAGAAGCTCCGGAAGCGGCTGGCCCAGGACCTTGTCGAGCAGCGAGAACAGCCCGATCAGGAAGAGACGCGCCGGGTCGTTGGGAATATTTCCCTCGCCGGCCAGGAGTTCCAGCGTGCGGCCCCGCGTCAGCGCGCGCTCGGCCAGCGAAATTTCCTGATACGTCGGATTCGCGAAATCGAAAAGCAGCAGCGAGGTCCAGCGGGCGAACTTCAGACGTCCGAGGAGGACCAGTGCCTCGGTGAGGTTGTCGACGGGTTGTTGCAATCCCATGGCCGCTGAATTGATGTAGCGCAATAGCTTGTAGCTCAGGGTGGGCTCGTTCTTCAACTGCTCGGCAATGGCGGAAAAACTTTGTTCGCGAAGCAGCATATCCACGATGCGCAGGACAGCCATGTGATTGATCCCACCGCCGACGGGATGAAGACTCTCGCGGCTCGAGATGAACTCCCCCTGAAAGAGGTCGAAGCCGGATTTGTAGCAGAACTGATAGTCGTCATGGCTCTGAACATTCCTTGCCACCAGTTGAGGAGCCGGTTGTCCCGCGAGGCGAAGCTTCTTCAGATGGCGGCTCAGCTCGCGCAAATCCAGCGCGTTGAAAGCGGTCACATCGACCTGGATGAAGTCCGCTTCGGCAAGCAGCGGCGAAGCGCCATCGGCAGCCTCGGCATGGTTCAAACCGAGGACAAAGCCCTGGTGTTTCAGTTCGGCCAGTCGGGCATAAAGCCCCTCCCGATTCGTTGCCTCATCCTCCAGATCGAGAATCAGCACGGTATTCCGCGGCGGCAGCCGATCGATCAGGGCGTTATCGAGCGATCCTCCCGACAGGGCGATGAAGGCCAGGCGGTTGCCGAGAAGCGATGTCACGCCATGCAGCGATAGCTGAGCCAGGAGCGCGGCATCGTAAGCCCGCTTCGCCGCACCTCCACCCAGTGACGTGCGGGTCTGCAGACTCGTCAGCAGGGAAAACTCATAGCCCGCGATTCTTTCGACGCGATTGAGTACCGCCTCCCGCCGAACGAACGCGTGCCCAGCCTGGCGTGCGCTCTTGAGCGGCGCCTCGCTGTTCAGCCGGGCGAAGTCGTCCTTGTCGCGACGGTTTTCTCCCTGCCCGACAGTGAGCGGGACAGTGCCTTCGGCTGACCGGAAAAACAAGCGTCGAAAAAAATCGAACATGCGACTTGACGAGCCCTCGCCTGAGCCGGCGGCAAAGAGCCGAGGTTAATGATGATTCAGTATGGCAGTGCATTGGCCAAGGTCAAATCAAAAATGCTGCTTGCACAAGGGAGCATCGACATTCTTGCCCGCGACACGCCTACCTCCCCGCCACCTTGGCCGCGAGCACATCCGGCGGCACAGGCTCCGGTACACGGTTCTTGACTGCCGGCAGGGACATCAGGTACGCATAGATCGCCTGCAAGTCCTTCTCGGGCAAGCCGGAGAGGCCCTGCCAGGGCATCGGCGGCAGGATCGGCCGGGCCACGCCGAGGTGCTTCCCGGTGCGCATGGCCTGGATGAAATCCTTCTCCTTCCAGGCGCCGATGCCGGTTTCCCGGTCCGGGGTCAGATTGGCGGAATAACTGATGCCCCATGGTCCGACGAAGGCGGTCATGGTGGCCGATCCACCCCAGTTCCATTCCGCGTCGAGGCGCGGAGGTGGCGTCAGTTTCAAGCCTTCGGGATGGCCGGACAATCCCCTGGCCATATCCTTCTCCGGGCCGTTGGCGCCCATCTTGAACGGCGTATGGCAAGTTACACAGTCGCCAACGCTCACCAACAGGGCGCCGCGCTTGATCAGGGCCGCGTCGCGGCCTTCGGCGACGGCTGCCGTCGAAAACGTGGCGCAGGCCAGCAGGCCGGCGGTCATGGTGGCAATGGTGGTAATAGCGGTTCGATCGAATACGCGATGCATCGTGATTCCTCCTCGGTTCGTCTGTTGCACGTTGAAAATCAGGCAATCTGTCGGCGGCACAGCCGTCGCGCCGCGGCAACGATGGCTTCCGGTTGGGGAACGAAGGCCTGCTCCAGCGGATAACTGGAAGCCACCGGCGCGTCCGGCCCGCCCAGGCGGACGATCGGCGCCTTGAGGCAGGCGAAGGCTTCTTCCGCGACCACGGCGGCGATCTCGGCGCCGACCCCGCACAGGCGGTTGGCTTCGTGCACCACCACCAGGCGGCCGGTTTTTTCCACCGAGGCGAGCACGGTTGCAGCATCCCATGGCTTGAGGCTGCGCAGGTCGATGACCTCCGCCGAAATCCCTTCGGCGGCAAGCGCTTCCGCCGCCTGCCGGCAGTGATGCACCGTCTTGCCGTAAGACACCAGGGTCACATCGCTGCCCTCCCGCGCAATAGCGGCCTTACCGAGAGGCACGACCTCGTCTGCGACGGGCCCATCGCCGGGCTGGTAGAGCAGGCCGATATCGATGAAGAAGAGAACCGGATTGTCGTCGCGGATGGCCGCCTTGAGCAGGCCCTTGGCATCCGCCGGGCTGCTCGGCATCACCACCTTGAGCCCGGGGCTGTGCACAAACCAGGCCTCGACATTGTGGTTGTGCTGGGCGCCGACGCCCCAGCCGGCACCGGTCATGGCCAGCGTCACGAGCGGGAAGGCGAACTGCCCGCCGGACATGTAGCGCAGCTTGCCGGCGCTGTTCACCAGTTCGTCCATGGCGTAGCACAGGAACGGCGCGAAGAGCAGATCGACGACCGGACGCAGGCCGCTGGCCGCGGCGCCGACCGCCGTGCCGGCGATGATGCCCTCGGCCAGCGGCGTGTTGCGCACGCGCAGGGCGCCGAATTCGGCCACCAGATCGTGGCGCTTGGTGGCGATGCCTTCGCCGAAGGCAATGACATGGCGATCGCGGCGCATTTCCTCGGTCAGCGCGGCGCCGATGGCGTCGTAAAGGGTCAGGGTAGGCATGGTGG
Organism: Candidatus Accumulibacter sp. UBA704; assembly: GCA_002304785.1. Taxonomy (GTDB): domain Bacteria; phylum Pseudomonadota; class Gammaproteobacteria; order Burkholderiales; family Rhodocyclaceae; genus Propionivibrio. The sequence goes on from DBMG01000143.1 coordinate 37,219, forward strand.
ACAACTCCCCGGGATCAGGCGTAGACATCGCGGGTCAATTCGTCCGCAGCAGGATAAGAGGATGCCTCGGCGAAGGCGCGCGCGGCATGGATGCGCGTGGCAACCCTGTCACCGATGGCGGCGGCCTGTGACGGATTCAGCGCACCGTCAGCCAGGAGGCGATCGCGGCACCGGGCGATGGGGTCGCGCGCCAACCAGGCTGCCCGCTCGGCCGGGTCGACATAGGATTGGTCATCCGGCTCGAAATGGCCGCGGGTGCGGTAGGTCCAGGTTTCCAGCAGATAGGGCCGTCGGCTGGCGCGCACCTGCTCAGCGGCGACACGGGCGGCCGCCAGCACGGCGGCAACGTCATTGCCGTCCACCGTATGCGCCGGGATTCCATACGACGACGCCCATTCCGAGACGTGCTCGCGGCTCATGGCCTCGCGGCGATGCACGAACGCCTGCCAGTGGTTGTTCTCGCACACATAGAGGATGGGCAGGTTCCACAGCGCGGCGAGGTTGAGCGATTCGTGGAAACTGCCCTCGCAGGCTGCGCCGTCGCCGAAGAAACAGGCGACGATTCCCGGCCGGCCGAGCATGCCCTGCGACAGCGCAACACCGGGAGCCATGGAGAGTTCGGCGCCGACGATGGTGGAAGTAAGCACGACCCCGAGTTCCTTTACCGAGATGTGCAGCGAACCGCTACGTCCCTTGCAGTAGCCGTCACGGCGCCCCATCACTTCGGCCAGCAGGCGACCGGGATCGGCGCCGCGCGCCAGCAGGTGTCCGGCACTGCGATGGTTGGTAAGGATCAGGTCGTCCGCCCCCAGGGCGTTGACCACGCCTACGGCGGCGGCTTCCTGACCGACCGACGTGCAGGTGCCGGGGATCGTGCCGGCGTCGCTGCCGGCGACGATCGCTTCTTCGTAGGCGCGGATGAGCAGCATCTGCTCGAGCAGTGGCCGCGCATCGATTTCGTGGGGATTGGCGGGATGGGGGGTCATGGCGTCTCCTGTCGTTGATCAGTGGAGACGAGTCTAGTCCGCCCGAAAACCCTGACAAGATGGCCAACGGCCGCTTACGAATCTTTTAAGAAACTGTGAATGAAGATTTAAGGAAAACGGCGAGCAAGCGATTTTCGTCGTTCGACGGGAGTGGCTATGCGGGCGAAAGGCAAGCCGACTTCTCACCTTCCGTCATTCCGGGCTTGACCCGGAATCCAGGGGTGCACCACTGGACTTCGGCGTCTGCCGGAATGACATGGCTATCCTTTGTTTTCAACATAGCTGACTACCGGTCAAATCCGACAGGCTGCTATTGGACGAGCGGAGGCTTTTTCGGTGCCACCAGTTGCTGCGTAAAACGCAGCACGCTATAGCAGACTCGCATCAACAGCCGTTTGTGAAGAGGCGTGGAAAGCCACGCTTCAACGGTGATCCGGCTGGCATCGGTCTGGATCGCTGCCAGCAGGTCGTCGGCAAGCGCCTTGGCGAGCGCCGCATCCTCCGCGACGATATTGGCCTCGCGGGCAAGCTGGAGGCTGAACGGGTCCATATTAGACGAGCCCACCGTAACCCATCGACTGTCGATGACGGCGACCTTGGCATGGAGGATTGCGGGTTTATAGAGGTGAATTTCCACCCCCGCATCGATCAACTTGCCATAGAGATACTGCGAGGCGTGATGCTGCAGGAAATACTCGATGCGGCCTTGCAGCAAGAGCATCACCAAGACGCCGCGACCGGCCGCATCGACCAGGGCTTGCAGCAACTTCTTGCCGGGCAGGAAGTAGGCATTGGCGATGATGATCCGCTCCTTCGCGTTCCTGATGGCCTCCAGATAGGCCGTCTCGATCTTATGACGATTGCGCAGGTTGTCGCGAAGGACCAGTTCGGCGTTGGGGCTTGAGGAAGCAGGCGTTGAAGAAGCAGCGGGTTTCAGGAGCGCCACCCGACGCACATACCGGGATTTGAGCTGCGACCAGCTCACCAGCCACCAGAGATGCGACACGGCGTTCAGCACGTCGATGACCACGGAACCACGGATGGCAACGGCGAAGTCGTAACGTGGTTCCCGGTAGCCCGGTTCGAAATCGTGGTGGATGTTTATCCCGCCCACGAACGCAACTTGATGATCGATGACCGCCAGTTTCCGATGCAGGCGGCGAAGTCCCGTCCTGAGAAAACGAAAGTTCAAGAAGCTCGGGCGGTAAATCAGCAACTTGACCCCTGCCTGCTTGAGCGCTTCGAGCTTGCTCCTGGGATACTCCTTCGATCCGAATCCATCGATGATCAGATGGGTCGAAACCCCTCGCCGCGAAGCTTGCGCCAGAGCCGTCGCCACCATTTCTCCGGCGGCGTCGTCGAAGAAAATGTAGGTTTCCAGAAAAATTTCATGCTTGGCTTCGTTGATGGCGGCGATCAGTGCTGGAAAGAACTCCACGCCGCAGCGAAGCAACTGGATGTCTGTGTTACTGACCATAGTGCTCTAGATTCCCGCATTGCTGCATCCATTCTCGCGGCACGCCGGGAGATTGATCAGATCTTCGAGCGACCGCATTTCATCATAATGCGGTGGCGCCTCTGCAGCCAGTTCAGCGTAATGGCCGACGGCAGCGGATCAGCCTTCGAGCAGTTGCAGCGGGCGGCTGACTGATAGCGAAAAACGTCCGCGCCCGGTCTTGGCCAGGCGGATGCCCGCGTCGCGCTCATCCAGGCGCCTTTGCAGCAGTACTAGGCGCGCTTCCAGGTTGTCGCTCACGCCCGGCAGACGGATGCGCGAGTCCACACGCAGCCCCTTGTTGGTGAAGCTGGTGCGATGCCGCTCGACGAAATCGGTGAGCAGCGCCCACAGGATGGCGCCGGCCACGCCCTTGATCAGGTAGTCGTCATCCAGGAACACGCTGTCGGTGGCGCCAAAGTGGCGCACTGCCAGCGGTGATCCGGCCACGACCGGCGCGGCGTTTTCCGGAGACAGAGGCTCCTCGGCCAGCTCCTCGGCCTGTTGGTGATGCTGGATGGCCAGTCCCAGTTGGGCGGCGAAGGCCACCAGTGCATCCTCATCGTCATACCCGAAGTGCAGGTCGGCGACGCTCTCCACGTAGAGCACGCCAGTGAGACGGTCGAAGGCGGTGATGGGCACGGCCAGCTGACTGCGCGCATCCGGCAGGCCGGGTAACGGAATGGCGGTTTCCAGCGCGTCGGCATCACCATCAGCGGCGATGCTGTCGCGCACCGTGCGGCCGTAGGCATATTCACTGGTCATGAAACCGATGCGAATCGGCGTGCGCTCCCTGGCGCAAATACCGATCACACCCGCTCCCACCGGGATTTCCGATCCGATTCCGGATTCGGGATACCCCCGGCTAGCCAGCGTATAAAGCCGCCCGCGTCCGTCGTCATGCATCAACAGCATGACGTGGCCGATGCCGAATTCATCGTCCAGACAGTCGAGCGCCGTTTCGAGCAGGCACTCCAGCGTTCCGCAACCGGCCAGGCGCTGCGTAGCCCGGCGCAGGGCGGTCAGGTAATTGACCGGAGGCGGGGGTGGCGGCACCGTCGGCCCCGGCACCTGCTCGATGCCGAGAATACGATAAACATCCGATCCCAGCAGGCGAAACACGTCGCTCATCCCCGTATGGGAGGCGATGCCGGCCAGTTTGGCCTTCATCTGTTCGAACAGCGGTCCCGCAGTCTCGGTACGCAAATAACGCAGCGTCAGCCGATACTGGGCGCCGGACAGGTGGCTGGTCAGCAGCAGGCGCACCGGCGAGCCGGCGAGAACGTTCTGCCGCGTCCGGTTGAAAAACTGGTACGACAGGGCGACGTGCTCGTTGTCGATGAACTGCACCTGCGACAGGTACGCCAGGTTGGGCATGCCTTCCGCATCGCAGGTGGCAATGTGTCCGGGAATGATGCCTTCCAGGCACTCGCGGATGGTTTCGATGCGCACGCTCATCGGGCAGCGCCCAGCGGTTCGCCGGCCTTGGGGCCGGGTGTCTGGGAGAAAGCGGCACAGGGCGAATAGACCACCGTCGCCAGATCCTCCGCGGCACAGGCGAACAGGGTGCGCACCACCTCTTCGGGCAAACCCAGGGGCAGGACTTCCGTGACAAAATCGGCGACGTGCGCCTCGACGATGGAAAAATCCGCCGGATCGAAAGGCTGAACCTGCGCGTCCACACCCTTCAATTGCACGGTGCGGTTGCTGCTGGGCAGGCTGAAAACATTGGCTACCTTGCCGCTGCGGCGGATATTCTCCAGGAGCTCCGCCGACTGCGAGCGCTTGACGAATACGCCCACCCGCCTGCCACCATCGAGCACCTTGCAGCCCATCCCACGGCTCATGCTGGCCAGGCGATCCGGCCCGCAGGCCGCCAGGCTGATGCTTACGCCGGCCTGGATGAAGGCAATGTTGTCGCTGTCGAGCATTGAGTTTCAAGGAAGTGGGCAGGGCAATGGCCACTTCGACAGCAAGTCTCTGCGAAAAGTGCCTTCTACCGGATCACCCGCCAAATTGCGGCTTGCGTTTCTCCACGAACGCGCGCACCCCTTCGAGTCCATCCGGCGAACGGCTCAGTTCAACAATCTGCCGGGTTTCGCGTTCCATGTGCGATTCCAGCGAGTCGTTCAGCGACAGCGCCATCAGCTTCTTCACTCCGCCATAGGCCCGCGTCGGGCCGTTAGCCAGCTGGTTGGCCAGCACGTCGACTTCCGCCGCGAGGTCGGCTTGCGGCACCACGCGATTCACCAGCCCCCATTCGAGCGCTTCCTGCGCGGTCAGCGAGCGATTGGTCAGGAAGAGCTCCATGGCCCGGCGCCGTCCGATCAGGCGCGGCAGATAATACGTCGCGCTGCCGTCGGGCGTCAGGCCGATCTGCGTATAGGCGCTGGTAAACACGGCATTGTCGGCAGCGATCGCCAGGTCGCAGGCAGCGGCCAGTCCCAGCCCGGCACCGGCGGTGACGCCGTTGATCGCCGCGATCACCGGCACTTCCATCCAGGCCAGCCGCGCGACTGCCATGTGCATGAATCCCGTCACTTCCTTGAGCAGCAGATCGACGGTCTCCGGATCCCTGGCGAAGGAAGCCACATCGCCCCCGGCGCAGAACGCCTTGCTGCCGGAGCCGGTGATCACCACGGCACGCACCGAGCGGTCCGAGCCGCAACGGTTGACGATGTCGCAAAGCTCCTTCATGCACTCCAGGTCCAGCGAGTTGTAGGACTTCGCCCGGTTGATCGTGATGCGGGCGACGTGATTCTCCAGTCGGTACTCAAAATTGTCGTAGTTCATCGGGTTTCTCTCTGAAAGATTTTTGTACGGTTCTGCCATCAATGGGCGAATACTACCCCCTTCTCATGGGCCGATGGACGCAGCTCATGTCAAGCCGGGTCAGGCCAGCCGGCGGATCAAATGCATTGGGAGAGCCGGGAAACAAGCACAGATTCGCCATCGAGCAAATCCGGGAAGGTCATATCGGAGAACACCGCGAATTCCCGACAGCGTTGCGAACCGATGACATCATCAGTACTGGCTGTCTTTGCCGGGTGGCACATCAGGAGATCACCGTCCCGGGCTTCCTTGAACCAGGCTGCCAGGTATTCCCGGTAAAGCTCGCGATCCGCCCGGAAATCGTACACGCCGAGCAATCGGCGGTTCATTCGAATGCCGTTTCTTTGCGCCAACCGTTGCATAGCACCTGCCCCCAGAGCAGCGATGATGCGCGCCTTCAGCCGGCAGGAAGCAGGAACGGGACAAGGGCTGGTCGAACGCAGCCACGGGGAGCGCCCGGGATAGCGCCGGTTGATGACGTCGACCAGACCATCCCGGATGACGGGCAGCTGATGCACGTGCTGATGACCGTCGATGAAATCCGGCGCGCATCCGAAAGCTTGTTCAAAAGCATCAAGCTGAGTCTCGATCCCGGCCACAAGCGCGGCTTTTTGCAGCCGTCGCAGGTAGCACTCGACGATCAGTCGCCGCAGCGGTCTCTGCTGCGGGTTGTCACCGATGGGCTCGGAGAAGTTAAGATGCAGCCCTATATCGACAGGAAGCGACTTCAGGGCCTTGGCATTGGCCATCAGCGTCGGGCCTTGGCCGAGGCAGCTGACAGCGCTGAGGCGCCCCATTCCCGATAGCTCCAGGATTCCGTCGTCGATGCCGTGATTCATGCCGAAATCGTCGGCGCAAATGGCGATCCTTTTGATCCGAGGCCCTTCGGTCGTGGCAGCAAGCGGTTTTTGACAGGTAATGTGCATGAAGAAAATGATCAAGGAGGTTGGCTGGTTTATCGCCGTTGGTTGCGCGGCAGCGGCTACGCACTGGATAGTCGCCGTGACCTGCGTCGACCGGGTCGGAGTCTCACCGCTCGTCGCCAACGTGCTGGGGTGGCTGGTGGCTTTCTCCGTCTCTTTCTGGGGCCATTACCGGCTGACATTCCGTCACCAGAGGAAAGAGCTTGCTACGGCTTTCAAGCGCTTCTTCCTCGTTTCGGCAGGGGGCTTCCTGATTAACGAACTCTCCTACGCCCTCCTCCTGAAGGCCACATCGGTTCCTTACGATCTTCTCCTTGCAGCGATTCTTGTGGCCATCGCCTTTCTTACTTTCGTGATCAGCCGGCTGTGGGCGTTCCGTCACAAAGAGGCAGCGTGTTGATTGTATCGGGAGTCAAACGCCACAGAACATTTTGCCCTTCCCTGGCGTAAACCGGTTGGTTTTTCAACCACGGTAAAATTCCTGCCGCCCGCGAAGTTCCGAGGATCCACAGTGCTCCGGATGCCTGGTGGCACAGTGTCTTGTCAAACGCCGGGGGCGTCATCAGGACAGTTCGCGCCCTTTCCGGGTCGAATTGTCCGGCGTCGAACAGTTCCTTGCGCCAATCGTCGTCTCGGGGAATTCCGGGATCGTCCCAATTCGCGACGAACCAGATTGGCCTGGACGACCTCAGGTAAAACGACAGGTCGTATCTGTGCACACCAACCATGACGAACTGATCGCCGGCGGCAAAAACGGGCCTGATCGATTCTGCCAGCGGCTTGGTTGAACCTTTGTAGGCAAAGACCAACGCGATCGCCGCCCCCGCGCAGATGAATGTAGCCGCTCCCAGCGTGCGGGAAAACCAGCGTTGCGCCGCATCCGGGTCGCGTTGCGTCCAGAACGAGAAGACTTCGGAGATAAACCACGCCAGCGGCGGCACCGCGGGCAGGATATAGCCGACCAGCTTGGAACTGGGGAGCGAGAAGAAAACCAGGATCAGCGCCAGCCAGATGGCCATCAGGCTGCGCAGCGGGTCCGACTCGGCGCCCTGCCGGTTGCGACCGGCAGCCCTGGCGATCCAGAGAGACCAGGGCAGCGTCAGCAGCAGAAGCACCGGGATATAGAACCAGAAAGGCTGCGGGTTGTTGAAACCCGTTTCCGAAAAGCGCTTGAAGTGGTGATACACGACGAAGTAGTCGAAAAAACCAGGATAAAGATGCTGCATCCAGAAAAACCACGGCAGTGCGATCAGCATGAACACCACGATCGCCTCGAGGCGGAACATCGGCAGCATCAGACGCCACCGGCGGCGCCAGAGAAGCCAGAAGAACAGCACGCCTCCCGGAAGGACGATACCGATCAGGCCCTTGGCCAGAACGCCCAGCGCAGCGAAGGCATAAGCGGTCGCCAGTGCGCCGCGGCAGGGCTGATTACGCTCCATGCGCAGGATGGCATCGGCCCCGGACAGGATGGTCAGCGAAATCATGCCGGCGACCAGCATATCCAGGTTGGCAAATTGCGCCCCGAAATAGAACAGCGGTTGCGTTACGAGGATGATGGTTGCCAGCGTCGCGAACCGGCTGCTGCGGTAACGGCGCAGGAACAGGAACAAACCGCCGACCGTCAGGATGGCCGCGAGAAGCGATGGCAGGCGCCCGGCCCATTCGCCGACGCCAAAAATCTTCATTCCGGCCGCACTGATCCAGTAAAACAGCGGCGGCTTGTGGAAATAAGGCAAGCCGTCGATGACCGGAACCAACCAGTTTCCCGAGGACACCATCTCCCAGGCAACACCGACATAACGCCCCTCGTCGGGCAGCATGAGCGGCCGCAAGCCGGCCAGCAGCATCAGCCACAGCGCCGCGGCAACGATCACCACCATAAGGGAGTTGCCTTCAATCAGGCGAGACGCGGCACCAGGACGAAAAATCGACGCGAAGGGATTCATTTCCTGTTGTCCGTGTTCTGCTGTCCCAGTTGTTGCCTGATGACGTAAAGCGGGCGTTGCTTCACTTCGTCGAAGATGCGACCGATGTAGGCACCAATCGTACCGAAGGCCAGCAGGTTGATTCCGGAAAAGAAGAACATGGCCGTAACAATGGTTGTCCACCCGGACACTTCGTGCCCGTGCAAGAGATAATCAAGCACCAGATAGCCGCCGTAGCCAAAGGAACACATGGCAAGCAGGCTGCCGGTCACGCTGAGCATGCGCAGCGGCCAGGTCGAAAACGCGGTGATGCCGTCGATGGCGAGACTGACGAGTCTGAACGGGTGGAAATTGCTTGCGCCGTGAACCCGTTCCGTGGGCTTATAGAAGATCGACTCGGTGTTGAAACCCACCCAGGCGTAAAGCCCTTTCATGAAGCGAGTGCGTTCCGGGAGATTAAGGAGAGCATTCACCACCCGACGGTCCATCAGGCGGAAATCCCCGGCATTCTCCGGAATGTCGATCCGTCGGTTGCTCCCCAGCATGCGGTAGAAGACACGAACGCCAAAGCGTTTCAGCCAGGATTCATCCAGCCGATCCTGCCTCACCGCATAGACCATATCGGCCCCGGCGGTCCAGCGCTTCACCATGTCGGGAATCAGAGAGAGCGGATGCTGCAGGTCCGCATCGAGGCAGATGACGACATCGCCGGTCGACGCCTCCAACCCGGCCGTGAGCGCGGCTTCCTTGCCGAAGTTGCGCGACAGCTGGATATACCGGTAACCCGGGGTTGCCGAAAGACTCGCCATCAATTGTGGCGTGGCGTCCTTGCTGCCGTCGTCGACCAGAAGAATTTCCCAGGCGGAACCGATCCCTGCAAGAAGCTCTGCAAGTGCGGGCAACAGGAGAAGCAGATTGTCGTATTCATTCAACGCCGGAACGATGCAACTGATGCTCGGTTTCTCCGTGCACGGCGCTCGATCCGACACCGACGTGGGCAGAGTGTTCATCGTGGCTCCCCGAAATATTATTGATATTGGCTCTTGCTCACTATAGCCGGCGCTGGCACCGCACGCAGACGGAGAAGTGGCTCTTGGTGATCCTGCCGGGAGAAAGCAAAAAAGATACGCCACCAAGCTTAAGGGTAGCTTAAGCATCAAAATCGGCTACGTTAAGACTGGCTTAAGCTCGCAAAACTAGACTGGTCAATCGATAATGAAGCCAGCCTGACCATTGGCTGCGCGATCCTTTTCCATGCTCCCAGGGAAATCAATGCAATCGAAACGCAGTATTCCAGCGAGCCCGGAACGGCGGGTGTTGCGAAGCTACTTTGTCCTGTCCTATTTCATGGTCTTCGCGACCATGGCCATGTTCTGGCCTTTTGCTGCGACCGACACCTTTCTGGCCCAAGTCTTCCTTGGCGGGACGTCCGCAGCTTATGCCGCACTTTTCCTGGCCATCCCCATCACATTGACGGCTTTCGTCTCCTGGGTTCTGGGTCTTGTAACGAAACGCGAAGTTCTGCGCCGGGCAGTTGGCTACGCCACGGCTTATTTGACCGTGACGTTGCTGTTGGTCGGCCTGTACGCCGACTATCGCCTATACGCCCTGTACGAATACCATTTCAACGGCTTTGTCTGGAATCTGCTGACCACCCCCGGAGGAATCGCCGCGCTGGGCGCGACCGACTCCACCATGCTCACCGC
>DBMG01000143.1:47167-50652 GCA_002304785.1 Candidatus Accumulibacter sp. UBA704
CGCGTACAGCACCTACACGGGACAGGAGGACTACATCGCTGCCGCCGACGTCGTTCCGTTCCATCTGCACGCGAGCGCCGCCGGCTTGTTCAAGCGCATGGGCATCGAGCGTACCGCGCTGAAAACGCTGCGTATCGCAGGCGGCGAGGTTGACTACCCGGGCAAGAACCTGCAGTCGAAGCCTTTGGCCAAATATCCGAATGTAATCATGCTCGTCGGCGAATCGTTCCGCTGGGACCTGCTCGATCCGGAAATCACCCCCAATCTCTGGAAGTTTTCCAACCAGGCCCTTCGCTTCGAACAGCATTACAGCGGCGGGAATCGGACACGCATGGGGCTGTTCTCCATGTTCTATGGCATCTACAGCCCGTATTGGTACAGCTTCGAGCAGCAACGCGTTGCGCCGGCCTTGATGAATTTCCTGCGCAGCAAGGACTATCAGCTGGCGCTGCACACCAGCCAGAGCTTCGACTACCCGGAACTTCGACACACCTTGTTCTCCGGAATCTCCGAGCAATACATGCAGGAGCTCCAGTCGGGCGATCCCTGGAAGCGGGACAGTCAGAACATCACCGACATCATCGGCAAACTCGAGCACCGCGATCCGGCGCGACCTTTCTATGGGTTCATGTTCTTTGAATCGACACACGCGCCCTACACCTTCCCCGCCGAGGGCGTGGTTCGCGCAGACTACGAGAAGGATCTCAATTACATCAGGATGAACCTGAAGGAAAACGTCGACAAAATCCACGCGCGCTACCTGAACGCCGCGCACCATGTGGATCGTGAAGTCGGTCGGCTGCTCGATTATCTGAAAACCTCGGGCATGCTCGACAACACCATCGTACTGTTTACCGGCGATCACGGCGAGGAATTCATGGAAAAAGGGCATTGGGGCCACGGCCACAACGCCAGTTTCCCCGAGGAACAAATTCGCGTTCCTCTGGTGCTCTGGATGCCCGGCCACAAGGCCGAGGCGATCAAGCACCGCACCTCCCATCTGCAGATTTCGCAGACGCTGCTTGAAGAACTCGGCGTCACCCAGGACCCGCACTCCTACAGTTCGACAGGCGACCTTTTTTCACAGGCCCCTTACTTCGTGGTCGGCGACTACAACTACATGGCGGTTTTCGACGAAGAAAACAAGGTAACCTTCCCGTTCAACAGCAGCGACTTCTTCCGCTACCGGGTTCACGACAGCAACGACCATCCGGTCGCGCGAGAATCCAGGAACACCGTGGTCGCCCGCTACCAGGGCCGCATCGACGAAGTGGTCAGCGAGAGCAAGCGTTTCGTTCGATAGACCCTCCGGAACAGCGAGACGCGACAGGCGGCAGGCAGTGCAATTCGTAAGCCTGACACTTTGCGGTACAGTCCACACCGCACATACAACCCAGATCCTCCATCGAGCGGCCTTCCGGCCTGAATAAGCACTGGCGACACTCTGGGTTCGCGAACTCGAGGACTCCGGATGAAAATTTCAGTCATGGGCGCTGGCGCGGTGGGATGCTACTACGGCGGCATGCTGGCCCGCGCAGGGCACGACGTCCTGCTCATCGGTCGCCCCCGCCATGCGGAAGCGATCAACCGCAACGGCCTGCTGCTGGAAACGGCGTCATTCACCGAAAAAGTTCGGCTCGCGGCGAGCGCCAACAGCAACGGAGTGCAGGATGCCGACGTGGTACTGTGCTGCGTCAAGACTTCGGACAGCGCGCAGGCGGCATCGGAGATGGCACCGTTTCTCAAACCCGACGCCGTGGTCGTCAGCCTGCAGAATGGCATCGAGAACCCCGACCTGTTACGGGCGCAGTTGCGCCAGGAAGTCATCCCCGCCGCCGTCTACGTGGCTACCGAGATGGCCGGAGACGGCCATGTGCGCCACCATGGCGCCGGGCAACTGGTCATCGGGCAGTCGCCCCGCAGCAGCGGGGTGGCGGACATGTTCGTCTCGGCGGGGATTCCCGTGGATATCTCCGGCAACATCCAGGGCGTGCTGTGGACCAAGCTCATCATCAACTGCGCCTACAACGCTCTCTCGGCCATCACCACCCTGCCCTACGGCAAACTCGTGCAGCATGCGGGAGTCGAACAGGTATTGCGCGATGTCGTGGAAGAATGCCTGGCCGTGGCGGCCAAGGCCGGGATTACCCCTGTCGGCGACGTCTGGGAGGGAGTGCAACGCATTCCGCGCGTCATGGCCAACCAGACTTCCTCGACCGCGCAGGACCTGAAGCGCGGCCGCAGAAGCGAGATCGACCACCTGAACGGCTGCATCGTGCGCAAGGGGGAGGAACTCGGGGTTCCCGTCCGCGTCAACCGGACATTGCACACGTTGGTGAAGATACTGGAATCGCGATCGTCATGAACCTGCTCTCCCGGCTGAAAGCCCGTCTTGTCGCCTGGAACAAGGACGCCCGACCGCCCTCGCTGACGGCGCTCGACCTGTTCCGCTACATCGGCCCCGGCCTCCTCGTAACCGTCGGCTTCATCGACCCGGGCAACTGGGCGGCGAACGTTTCCAGCGGCGCGCAATACGGCAGCGTCCTGCTGTGGGTCATCACGCTGTCCACGATCATGCTGATCGTCCTGCAGCACAACGCGGCGCACCTGGGCATCGTCACCGGCCTGTGCCTGTCCGAGGCGGCCACGCACTACCTGCCGCGGCGCACCGGCCGCCTGCTGATCGGTTCGGCGGTGCTCGCGTCGATCTCCACGGAGGTGGCCGAGATCCTCGGCGCGGCGATTGCCCTCAACATGCTGTTCCATATACCGATCAAGCTCGCCGCCGTGATCGTCACGCTGTTCATCGGCTTCTTCCTGTACAGCAACTCCTACAAGCGCATCGAGGCGATCATCATCGGCTTCGTGTCGATCATCGGCATTTCCTTCATCTACGAGTTGACCCTGATCGAGGTGAATTGGGGCACCACCGTCCGGCACTGGCTGACGCCGACGATCCCCGACGGATCGATCGTGCTGGTGATGAGTCTGCTCGGCGCCGTGGTCATGCCGCACAACCTATTCCTGCACTCGGAAATCATCCAGAGCCGGCAGTGGAATCTGGAAGATGAAAAAGTCATCAACCGCCAGCTGAAGTACGAATTCCTCGACACGCTGTTCTCCATGGGCATCGGTTGGGCGATCAACAGCGCGATGATCATCGTCGCCGCCTACACGTTCTACACCGTCGGCATCGAGGTCGCCGAACTGTCGCAGGCGTCCGCGCTGCTCGAACCGATCCTCGGCACGGGTGCCGCGCTGGTATTCGCCTTCGCCCTGCTGTGCGCGGGCATCGCCTCGTCGATCACCGGTGGCATTGCCGGCGGCAGCATCTTCGCCGGCCTGTTCGGCGAACCCTACGACATCAAGGACAAGCACTCGCAGTTGGGAGTCAGCCTCGTGCTGCTCGCCTCGCTGGGCGTGATCCTGCTGATCGAGGACACCCTCCAGGGCCTCGTGCTCTCGCAGGTCGTCCTGTCGATGCA
>DBMG01000140.1 GCA_002304785.1 Candidatus Accumulibacter sp. UBA704
TTGGGCGCGCCGACGAACGGCAGACCGCTGCTCCGCGCCAGTTCGGCGGCAACGCGTTCGCCGAATTCAGGATGCGTGTTCAACCCCGTGCCCACGGCGGTGCCGCCCACGGCCAATTCGAACAGCGCCGGCATTGCGGCATCGATCACCGACCGCGCATGGTCGAGTTGCGCCACGTAGCCGGAGAATTCCTGCCCCAGCGTGAGCGGCGTCGCGTCCTGCAGGTGAGTGCGGCCAATCTTGACGATGCTGGCGAAGGCCTGCGCCCGCTCGTCGAGCGCGGCACGCAGTCCGGCCAGGGCCGGCAGGATGGCATGGGCAATGCCCAGCGCCACGGAAAAGTGCATCGCGGCTGGAAACACGTCGTTCGAGGACTGCCCGAGATTGACCTCGTCGTTGGCATGCACCAGGCGCTTCGCGCCGCGTTCTCCGCCAAGAAGTTCCGACGCGCGATTGGCCAGTACCTCGTTCATGTTCATGTTGGTCTGGGTTCCAGACCCCGTCTGCCACACCGCCAGCGGAAACTCTTCTCTATGCCAGCCGTTCACCACCTCGTCGGCGGCTGCCATGATCGCGACCGACCGATCAGCGGGAAGCAGGCCGAGATCCCGATTAACCGACGCTGCGGCATGCTTGACCCGCGCCAACGCATGGATCAGTTCGTCCGGCATGCGTTCGTGCGAAATCCGGAAATATTCGAGCGAACGCTGCGTCTGCGCGCCCCACAGGCGATCCGCGGGAACCTCGATCGGTCCGAACGAATCGCGCTCGAGTCTGGTGTGCAATGATTTGATTTTCTCGCTCATGTTTCGCGTCCTTTTGGAAGAACCACGCGCGCCACGAGCAACTTGAGTCCACACCGGCTCAGGTCAGCCGCCCGTCGCGATAATCGGCGAGCGCCTGATAGACTTCCTGTTCGCTGTTCATGACGAACGGCCCATATTGGACAACCGGTTCTTTCAGAGGTTGTCCGGCAATCAGCAAGACGCGCGATTCGCGCGCAGATTCGATCACCACCCCATCCGCGTCCGCGTCGTTGGACAGGATCGCCATGCGTTGAACAGGAACGGCGTTGCCGGCCACCTCAACCTCGCCGCGATACACGTAGAGGAAGGCGTTGTGGCCAGCCTGCAAGGTCTGCGCGAAACGGCCGCCGGCTGGCAGATGGATGTCGAGATAAAGCGGTGCCGTCGCCTCGCGCGTCACCGCGCCGGCCACACCGTGACTTTCCCCGGCGATCACCGTCACCTCCGCGCCCTCGTCGGTGGCGAAGCGCGGCAGGTCGCCTGCGGCGAAATCGCGGTACCACGGCGTGCACATCTTGTCGCGCGCGGGCAAGTTCAGCCATAACTGGAAGCCTTCCATCACCCCGGCCTGCTGCTCGGGGAGTTCGGAGTGGATCACGCCGCGCCCCGCCGTCATCCACTGCACGCCGCCATTTTCCAGCAACCCCTCGTGCCCGGCGCTGTCGCGATGGCGCATGCGCCCGGCGATCATGTAGGTGACGGTTTCAAAACCGCGATGCGGATGATCGGGGAATCCGGCGATGTAGTCGTCCGCCTTGTCGCTGCCGAAAGCGTCGAGCATCAGGAAGGGATCGAGCCGATGCTGCAACCCTTGCGTCAGCACACGGGTGAGCTTCACGCCAGCGCCGTCCGACGTCGCCTTGCCGGCGATCAGCCGCTCGACGGAACGGGAGCGGCTGACCTGTTCACTCGTTTGAACTCGTTTCACGATGCATCCTCCTTTCAGCGTTCAGGCAATCGCCGCGGCGATCTCTGCCTCGGCTTCGGCGAAGCCTTGCCGTGCCGCGTCGGCTCCCATATTCAGACCTTCGGCATAGACGAAATGCACGTCAGTCATGCCCAGAAAGCCGAGCACGGTCTTCAGGTATGGCACCTGGGTGTCGAACGGCGTATCGCGGTAACGGCCGCCGCGCGCCAAGCCGACATAGACCTTCTTGCCCTTGAGCAAGCCTTCCGGCCCCTTCTCCGTGTAGCGGAAGGTCACGCCGGCTCGAGCGATTGCGTCGATCCAGCTCTTCAACTGCACCGGCACGCCGAGGTTGTACATCGGCACGCCGAGCACGATTACTTCAGCCGCCTGCACTTCGGCAATCAGCGCATCGTCCAGCGCCACGCGCGCAGCCTGCGCCGGGGTGCGCTTGTCGGCCGGGGTAAACAAAGCGCCGAGCGTCGCTTCGTCGAGGATCGGATGCGGATTCGCGGCCAGATCGCGCACGACGATCTGCGAGGTGGGATTGGCTGCTTGCAGGCGGGCGACGATGGAATCAGCGACGCGGGTCGAATTCGCGCCTTGGCGGGCGCTGGC
Organism: Candidatus Accumulibacter sp. UBA704; assembly: GCA_002304785.1. Taxonomy (GTDB): domain Bacteria; phylum Pseudomonadota; class Gammaproteobacteria; order Burkholderiales; family Rhodocyclaceae; genus Propionivibrio. The sequence goes on from DBMG01000140.1 coordinate 2,332, forward strand.
GTTGATTTGCAGAACGTTCATGCGGATCTCCTTGGATGACGGTTGCGATGGCCTCACTGTATTTGTTCGAAACCGGTGTGAGAATCCCTCATATCGGATAACATTGTTCCAACCATGGAACAATACGAACCCAACGACCTCCTGATCTATGCCCGTGTCGCCGAAGCCGGCAGTTTCAGCCGCGCCGCCGAACGCATGGGATTGCCAAAATCGACGGTATCACGGCGGATCACGCACCTCGAGGAAGCCCTCGGCGAACGGCTGATGCTGCGTACCACCCGCCGCCTGACACTGACCGAGTTCGGCCAGCAACTGCTGGAACACGCACAGCAAGTGGCCGCCGAAATCGATGCCGTAAAGGCGCTCTCCGAATTCCGCCAGGCGCGCCCGAGCGGGCGGCTGCGGGTATCGATGCCAAGCGATTTCGCCAACCTGCTGCTAACCGACATGCTCGCCGCTTTCATCGCCCTGCATCCGGCCGTGTCGCTGGAACTCGACTTGTCGCCGCGCCGCGTCGACCTCTTGTCGGAGAACTTCGATATCGCCGTCCGCATGGGCGACCTTCCCGACGACGCCCTGCTGGCCGCCCGGCGGATTGCCGAATTCCGGGGCGGACTCTACGCCGCGCCGTCGTATCTGGCGGAATTCGGCGACCCGGCCACACCGGACGATCTGAACCACCACAAGTCCCTGCGCCTGCTTGGACGCAACGGCGAGCCCCTCGCCTGGTCGCTGCGCCGAGGCAACGACACCTGGCACGGTCTGCCGCCCGGATCGGCTACGGCAAACTCCCCGGAACTGCTGATCAGGCTGGCCATCGGAGGAGTCGGCATTGCGTCCGTCCCGGAGTACTTCGCGCAGCCCAAGGTACGCAGCGGCGAACTACGCCGCGTCCTACCCGACTGGTGCCCTCCCTCTCACACCGCCTGGGCGGTATTCCCGGGGCGCCGGCTGATGCCGGCGAAAACCCGCGCGTTCATCGACATGCTGCAAGCGGCGATGGGCTGAATTTCGGCGCAACGAGGACATGAGCACAGGCGATCCGGGGCATTACCAACGCTGAAGCAACTCACATGCCGTTATTCTGCACTAGCGGTATCCGATTCGTATGCCGATCAGCTGCGATGGCATTCCCTATCGTTTCGGGAACGCCTAACCGCATCGAATGTCGCTTTCCACCAGTCTCATCAGCCTCAACATGGCCTGAGTCTCCACCACACTGAACCCTTTGCGCGTCCCTTCACGGTTATCGCGCAAGATCCGCCGCAGAAATTCAATGCAGCTACGTGTTCCCCAAAGCCCGACGACCTGCCCTTGAACATGTGACGGCAACATGGCAATCAGGTCGGCTGGACGTCCATGCAGGCGATCTTCCGCCTCATGGTCTGTTTCTGCCGCGGGCATTTGCGCACCTTCCCAATGCGGCGCCGCAACGTTGAAACGTGCGGGGAGTTGGCCAGCTAGGGCTTCGAATTCGTAACGCAGGTCGGCCTGCTTGAACAATTCGAGCAGGCGCAATGAACTCCTGAGCGATTCCCTGGGGTGCGCTTCTACGAAATTCCTGAGCACTTCGATGGCGCTCTGCAGCTGCCCATAGACGATCATGATGTTGGCCAACTCGACCGGCTGCTCGATTTCCTCGATATCACCGGAAACGCGCGGCGGGGCGGATTTCCCGGCCGCGTCATCAGGCATCTCGAGGACTGTCTGCGGATCCGAGAGGTCAACGACGCCGCGGGCGAGTTGAACCGGTTCCGGCGCTTCTTCCGTAGCTTCGCGAACGTTGACCATGACGCTGGAAACGCTCTCCTCGTCTTCTGAATCGGCTATGCGCCGTTTCGATTGCTGCAACAGGACAACGCTCAACCCCACGCCAAGACCGAAAACGCCGAGGAGAACAACACCGATGTCGATCCCCTGTGCCGGTTTCGTTTCGGCCAGGGCCGGCGCCGCTACCGGAGCGGCCTTCGCTTCCGGAGGTGCCGCTGGCACCGGCACCGCCTTTTCAACCCCTGCAAGCTTGGCCTCGTCTGCCGCCGCAGTGACGGTCGCAACCTTCGGCTTCTCCGCGGACAGATTCGCCAAGCTGATGCGCGCGACGTTCAGTTCAACCGCCAGAAGCCGGGTATCCATTTCCGCGAGCAAGGTCTGGATGGCGGGAGGCGGCGTTGGAAATTCGGCGCGCAGTCCATTTAGCTGCGAGCGCATCGAGTCGATTTGCCGTTCCAAGTCGCCGATTCGCTTGTTGATCTCGCCTGCGGTCGGCGGCACGGACGCCACCTCCATGGGCAATGGCTCGCTGGGAGAGAGCACCAGCCGGTCGCCGGTTCTCGTCTCCGGTTTCTTTTCCGGTGTTGTTACTGATTTTGCATCTGCGCTGTTCGTACTCGACGGACCCGCCGGGCGCGCGGCAGCCGGTTGGCCGGCAGGAGGTTGCGGGTACTGCAGGTCGACACCTTCGGGCAATGGCTCATCGCCGGCGGCGGACGTCAGCCACTCCGGGTTGAGCGCCACCATCCGGCGCACGAAATGCCGCTGCGCAGTCGCATGATGAGGAAACAGGCGGCGAGCCATGTCGGCCGCCGTTTCCCCCGGCAAGGCCACGCGCCCGCCGCGCCTGGAAGCGTTTGAAACGGCGCGCGGCGCTTTGATAGCGGGCTTTGCCGGCTCAAGCGACGTCTTTTCACTGCTTTCGGCGATACGCGCGACGACAGGAAGGTCACGGGGATGCTCCTTCGCCGGCGAGAGCAGCGCGACATAATGGCGCGTGAGATACGTACCGCAGCCGGTATAGATAGCCAGCTGGACCACGGGATCGAAGACCGGTCTCCGCGAAGTGATGACCAGCCGGGCCGGACCGGGCTCCAGGGCGATGTGCGCTTCCGAAAGCCAGGGCGTATCGTCCATGGCGTCGGGAGAACTGGTGGATAGGTGGAAACACCCTGCGTTGGTCGAAGATGACGGACTCTGCACCGGAATCTCCGCGCGGAAGGGCGCGCCCAGCGGACTCGTCACACGCAGCTCGCCGAGGCCAACAGCAGCGGCGCTAAAAGACAGGAATGTACACAGACCCAGTACAGCGAGCATTCCGCGCTTGTGCGAGGGCATTTTTTACTTCTCCGGTTCCAGACGTGTTCAGCCTAGCGCCATTGAAAATACGGAGATGTGAAGTATTGCGCACCAGCGGAATTTTTCTTCTTCCACCGACCTGATCGGGACCCTACAGATTGTCAGATTGAACCAATGCTGCCATGCCCTCCTGACGTGCCGCGCGACGAACAGTCTGGATCGCCATTGACGTTGACCCATCATCGTTCTCCGGGCGTATAATCCGCCCCGTTTTCATAACTGCGGAGACCCCGAGTGGGCACTTGTTCGAGTGACAGTAGATTGCCGGTTCGTTTAACCGGCGAGATCACGGCAAGATAGCGCGCAGGTTTCCCCCGCCGCCATCGCGCCGAAAACGCGAGGCGGCATTCACAACGCGACCGGAAGGTCGCATCCATGCTTTCTCGATAGACTGACCGATCGTTCCTCTCCTGCGGGACAGGAGACGGTCACGGACATTGCCGACCCTCGCGGCCGGCAGGTTGCAGCCGTTCGCGCGCCCGTCACATCGAAGCGCCCTGCGGCCGAACCAGTGCCTGCGAAGGACCTTCGCCTGTTTCAAGCGAAAGGAGAAAACCATGCGTTTCATCAATACCTCCCAGCGGTCACGCCGCCTTTTTTCGTTGCGTCCGCCAGCCATTCCGGCCTTGACGCCTTTGTAACACTCGCCCACCAGACTATGCCTACCGACCCCGACCCTCATCAACCGCCGCCCGAGTGACCGCCCGACCCAACGGGTGAGACGCGCCGGGCGCAACGGAGAAGAAAATGAAACTCACCCTGTTGAAGCAGTTTTTCGCGGGCTTCCTGCATGCCCGCCATTTTGCCCACCATTTCCGCCGGCTGGCGCTGCTGGACACGCTCTCGCGTACCGGGATCAGCCGGGAGATGCCGCCGGTGCTGGCCAACGCGCTCGTCGAAGCCGCACGGATGGACGCCGACGCCCTGCTCCGTAAGGTCGACAGCCACATCGACGGACTTAGCGAGGCGCAAGCTGAGACGATCCGCGAGAGGGTCGGCCCCAACGAAGTCGAGCACGAGAAGCCGCTGCCCGGGTGGCTGCACCTGTGGCACTGCTTCCGCAACCCCTTCAACCTGCTGCTGACGCTGCTGGCCATCATTTCGTACCTCACCGAGGACATGAAGGCGGCGCTGGTGATCGGCTCAATGGTCGTGCTGTCGACCGCCCTGCGCTTCTGGCAGGAAGCCAAGTCGAACAAGGCGGCCGAAGCGCTGAAGGCGATGGTGAGCAACACCGCCACGGTAATCCGCCGCGACATCTCCGAAGACGCGGAGCCCATCGCCGAGCAGTACTTCGGCGTGCATCTGCACGTCAAGGCCGCGCAGCGCGTTGAACTGCCGATCAACATGCTGGTGCCTGGCGACGTGATCGTCCTCTCGGCTGGCGACATGATCCCGGCGGACTGCCGCGTGCTGGTGGCAAAAGACCTGTTCGTCGCCCAGGCGGCCATGACGGGTGAATCGCTGCCGGTGGAGAAGTTCGCCCTGCAGCGCAACGGCGGCACAGCCAATCCGCTCGAACTTGAAAACGTCGTGTTCATGGGCACCAACGTCGTCTCGGGATCGGCCACGGCGGTCGTCATCAATACCGGCAACCGCACCTACTTCGGCGCGCTGGCGCAGCGCGTCACGACGACGGACCGCGCGCCGACGCAGTTCCAGGCCGGCGTAAACAAGGTGGCCTGGCTGCTGATCCGCTTCATGTTCGTGATGGCGCCGCTGGTGCTGTTCATCAACGGCGTGACCAAGCACGACTGGATGGAGGCGCTACTCTTCGCGCTGTCGATCGCCGTGGGCCTTACGCCGGAAATGCTGCCGATGATTGTCACCTCGACGCTGGCCAAGGGCGCCGTGTTCCTCTCGCGCAAGAAGGTCATCGTCAAGCGCCTCGACGCGATCCAGAACTTCGGCGCGATGGACGTGCTGTGCACGGACAAGACCGGCACGCTGACGCAGGACAAGATATTCCTCGCGCGCCACGTCGACGTCTGGGGCGAGGATTCCGACGACGTGCTGGAGATGGCCTACCTCAACAGCTACTACCAGACGGGCCTGAAGAATCTGCTCGACGTCGCGGTGCTGGAGCACGTGGACGTGCAACGCGAACTCGACCCGGTGCGTAACTACCGCAAGGTCGATGAAATCCCGTTCGACTTCACGCGCCGCCGCATGTCGGTGGTCGTCAGCGAGCGCGAGGACCACCACGAGCTGATCTGCAAGGGTGCCGTCGAGGAAATCCTTTCCATCTGCACGCGTGTGCGCCACGGCGATGCCGTCGAGCCGCTGAGCGAGGATCTGCTGCAACGCATCCGCGCGGTAACGGCCGATCTCAACGAGGAAGGCCTGCGCGTCGTCGCCGTGGCGGCCAAGGAAATCCCGCCGCGCAAGGAGACCTACAGCATCGCCGACGAGGCCGAGCTGACGCTGATCGGTTACGTCGCCTTCCTCGATCCGCCCAAGGAATCGACCGCGCCGGCGTTGGAAGCGCTGACCGCGAACGGCGTCGCGGTAAAGGTGCTGACCGGCGACAACGACCTCGTCACGGCCAAGATCTGCCGCGAGGTCGGGCTCGAACAGCAGGGCATGCTGCTGGGCAACGACGTCGAACGAATGAGCGACGCGGAACTCGCCGCCGTCGTGGAAACGCACAACGTCTTCGCCAAGCTGACCCCCGCGCACAAGGAGCGCATCGTGCGCATGCTCAAGGCCAACGGGCACGTCGTCGGCTTCATGGGCGACGGCATCAACGACGCCCCGGCGCTGCGCACGGCGGACATCGGCATATCGGTGGATACGGCGGTGGACATCGCCAAGGAAGCCGCCGACATCATCCTCCTCGAAAAGAGCCTGATGGTGCTCGAGGAAGGCGTGATCGAGGGCCGCAAGACCTTCGCCAACATGCTCAAGTACATCAAGATGACGTCCAGCTCGAACTTCGGCAACGTCTTCTCGGTGCTCGTCGCCAGCGCCTTCATCCCCTTCCTGCCGATGCTGCCGATGCACCTGCTGGTGCAGAATCTGCTCTACGACATCTCGCAGATCGCCATCCCGTTCGACAACGTCGACGAGGAACTGCTGACGCAGCCGCAGCGCTGGAACCCCGGCGACATCGGGCGTTTCATGCTGTTTTTCGGCCCGGTCAGCTCGGTGTTCGACATCACCACGTATCTCGTCATGTGGTTCGTCTTCGGCGCCGACAAACCGGAGATGCAGACCCTGTTCCAGTCGGGCTGGTTCATCGAGGGGCTGATGACGCAAACGCTGATCGTGCACATGATCCGTACGCGCAAGATCCCCTTCCTGCAAAGCCGCCCCGCAGCGCCGCTGATGGTGGCAACGACGCTGATCATGGCCATCGGGATATTCATCCCGATGGGGCCGGTGGCCCACTACTTCAAGCTACAGACCCTGCCGCTCAGCTACTTCCCGATACTCGCGCTGATTCTCGCCGGCTACATGTTCCTGGCGCAGGCGATGAAAGGCTTCTACGACCGGCGTTTCGGGTGGCAGTGATGGCAGCCGCCGACTGCGGACAGGGGGCTTTGCCCCCGGCTCACCGCCCGCTGTACCGCATCG
>DBMG01000075.1:0-3061 GCA_002304785.1 Candidatus Accumulibacter sp. UBA704
CCATGTACGGGTCGCTGTACTCGCCGCCAATCAATTGGCTGGGATCGCGGATGGTGGTGCCGCGCAAATATTCGGCGGCCACGCCTAGTTCGGATTTCGGCGACAGCGTGTATTGGACTCCCACCCCGAAGCGCCATGCCTGCGTCGAGGGCAGCGCGAACGACGCCTGATTGCGGCTCTCGTACCAGCTACTGTCGTAGGCCACGCCAGCATTTACCTTGGTGGTCGCGTTGTACTGGTACTGCGCGCCAAACGCGACATGCCAGGTGTCCTGCAGTTTCAGGCCGCTGGTGGTCGTGTTTCCATTGAGTTCGACCGATGTTTGTGAGAACTGGCTCCAGTCCTGCCAGCCGAGGTTGCCGGTCAGGGCCCAGCGATCGCTGAGCTTCTGATAGACACTGGCCATCACCTGTTGCGGTGAATTGATGCTGGCATCGACCGGGAAGTTGTGTGTTCTGCCGAGAAGTCCGGTCACGCTGGCGTTGACGTCGAAGTCATATTCCACCTTGCTGGTCCACACGACGCCAATACGCGTTGCCGGGGACGGTTCAAACATGACGCCGAGACGGGCACCGTATTCCCAGTCGTAATCCTTCTCTTCCCGGTTGCCTCCACCGATCACCGCCACGCGCTTGAGCTTGAACATGCCGTAGTTGGCGGTCAGCCCCGCACCGACGGACCACTGATCGTTCAGCTTGTAGGCCACGGTAGGTTGCACGGTCATGGCCATCAGCGTCGCTTCGTCAACCAGATTACGACCGGCCCAGTCGTTACCGTAATCGAGCGCCAGCCCGAAGTTGCCGTAGGTGGCGATTCCAAGCTTTAGGCGGTCATCGACGCTGTGGCTGTAGAAGAGGCTAGCGCCGGGCAACCAGCCGACGACGTTGCCGGGGCTGCCGCCACCAAAATTCTGCTGCGCCAAGCTCTGGTCGTTGACCTTGTAGTCGAAGCTTCCATAAAGCGCCTGGCCACCGACGGTGAGCTGGTTACCGGAAAGACGGGTCATGCCGGCCGGATTGGCATAGACGGTGGAGGCATCCTCCGCGCGCGCCGCCGTGCCGGCGCCGGCAAAACCAATGTCGGAAGTCGCAACCTCGTACATATAGAGGCCTCCCGCATGGGCAAATGCTGGACAGGCAAGCGTCACGCAGAGAGCATTCCTGCAAAATCCTGATTTCATTATTTTCTCCACAGGTGGCAAATCAAAACGTTACTCCCAAACAACACAGGCATCGAGTACATCATTTCAGTTCGGTGAAAGCACAGGTTCCGGCGGGACGTCATCCGGAGACAGGGCCGGCGGGGCTTCCGTCTGTTCAGGAGACTGTACGGGGTCCGGCGGGATGGCATCCGGAGAAAGAACCGGAGGCGCCGAGATCTCCGACGGAGAAAGTGCTGGATCAGGACTGACCGGCTCCGTTTGCGCCAGCGCCCCGGATGCATGCAAGCACGTTATCCCCGCAAAAACCAATGCCAAATGGCAAGTACGGTATTTCATCTTCACCCCTCCCCTCCGTCATCCTCGGACATCCTTTCCTACTTCCTGATGACCAGCGGTCCATTGATCGCCTCCATTACATAGGACACAGGTAATTCGTTCTCAAGCAGTGTGCTCATCGCGCGCAGGTACTTGCGGATGTGGCGGAAGAATTTCTTGTAGCCGGGACAGAGGTAATGCAATCCCGGCTCGCCTTCCGGCGATGTCGCAAAGCGATGCTTCGGGCAGCCGCCCCAACACGCCTCCTTGACTTCGCACGTCCAGCAATAGCGCGGCAGCGTCCTCTCCTTGTGCGGACCGAAGCCGTTGGCCACCGATGTTTCGACCATCGCGCCGAGGGCATCGGTAATTACGCTGCCGAGCTTGTATTCCGGGTACACGTAGTGGTCGCAGGCGAAGACGCTGCCGTCGTGCTCCATCGCTACGGCGCGCCCGCATTGTTGCGAGAAGAGGCATATCGGCGACGGTTCGCCTACCCAGGCGGTCAACGCCCACTCGAAATTCATCACGAACATCTCGCCGACATCCTTGCGCACCCACTCTTCGTAGATAGCAATCAGGAAGTCGCCGTAGTCCTCCGGTTCCACCGTCCACGGAGTGACTCGCGTGTTCGGCTCCGACCGGCCGAGGACCGATGGCTTGGCCAGCCACAGCTTGATCGCCTGGGCCTCCGCATCCGGCTCGCGCTCGACGATCGGCGTGAACTGGATGTACTTGACGCCGGCTTCCTTGAAGAAACGATAGACATCGAGGGGACGATAGGCGGTCTCACGCCCAACGCAGGCCAGCGCGTTGAATTCGACACCATGCTTCTGCAACAGCCGCACCCCTTGCATCACGCGCTCGAAGGTACCTTCACCATGCCGGCCCTTGCGGTAGCGGTCGTGGATGTCCTGCGGGCCATCAAGACTCACGCCGATGAAGAAGTCGTTGGCCTTGAAGAACGCGCACCATTCGTCGTCGAGGCGCATCGCATTGGTCTGAAGTGCGTTGCGGATCTCCTTGTTCGCCCGATACGGCTGCTGCAGTTCGACCACCCGCCNNGGCGTTGGCTGCGCTTCAACGTATTGCCTGATATAGGCGGCCAGCACCTCGTCCGGCATGCGGTACTGCTCGCTGCTATCGAACAACGCACGCTTTTCCAGGTAGAAGCAGTAATCACACTTGATGTCACACACCGGACCAATGGGTTTGGCCAGCACGTGCATGCCGGGTTGTTGCTTCTCTTGTGTATCGCGCAGTGCGTTCAAACGAACAACCTCCGGATGCCCGCATCGCCAACGGGGCAAGCGAGTCGCCTCATTGGCCTGCGCACAGGATGTCGAATACGGATGCTCACCGCACCTGCACGGTGACTTTCGGGATGCGACCGGTGAAGCGTGACTTCGCTTCGGCGCCGATGGCTTCGACCACCGGCGTACCCAGATCGATACCCACGTCGGCGGTCTCGTCGGCGGAGAAGATGCCGGCCTGGGTGTGCTCGATCCGCCCCTCGCCAACCTTCTCGCCGTTGATGAATAGCGTACCCAGGCCGCCCTTGGCCGGGCCGCCACCGTCATAGTC
>DBMG01000075.1:3076-5010 GCA_002304785.1 Candidatus Accumulibacter sp. UBA704
AGGAAGTTGTAGTCGTAGGCCGGCACCCCGTCCTTCACGTAAAGAGCCCAGCCACCGAAACGCCCGCCCTGAGCGATAACGGTGCCGTTGCCACCGGCTTCCGGCACCTCAATCTCGGCCGTAATGGTCTTGGATCTGTTTTTCACGTTGATGAAGACGGCCTCCATCATTCCCGTCATGCCTTCCGCGAGGGTCAGCGACGTACGCCCGGACATCAGGTCGGGACGCCCCACGGCGTGCCCATCGAGTCGCTCGAACACCCGATCGTCGATCGGCAGCACATGGTACTTGCGGGCTTCCTTCATGAACAGCGCCTGCAGTTCCTTCAGCTTTTTCGGATTCTTCGCGGCCTGGTCGTTGACCAGGCTGAAGTCGGTGCGTGTGTCGTACAGTTCCCAGACGTCCTTTTCAAGGGAACGCCGCGGCTTGGCTTCCCATGGGGCACGGTGAATCGTGCGGGCGTACCACCCCTCGTGGTAGATCGCCCGGTTGCCGGTGATCTCGAAGTATTGGGTCGTGTGACGTTCCTTTGCCTTGGCATTCTCGAAGGAGTACGTGAGGCTCGTGCCTTCCATCGGAATCTGCTTGACGCCATTGACCACCTTGGGTTCGGGCAGGCCGATCGCCTGCAGGACGGTCGGGGCGACGTCGATCACGTGGCTGAACTGCGAGCGGACCTCGTTCTTCGCCTTAATGCCCTTCGGCCAGTGCACCACCATTCCATTGCGGGTACCCCCGAAATCCGAAGGAACCTGCTTCATCCAGCCGAACGGGGCATCGAGGGCGACCGCCCATCCCGCCGCCATGTGCGGGTAGGTCTCGGGCCCGCCCCACTTGTCCATGACCTTCAGCATGTCCTCGACCTTTTCGGGTACGCCGTTGAAATAGGTGTACTCGTTGAACATGCCATTCTCGCCGCCCTCACCGCTGGTACCGTTGTCTCCGGCAATGTAGAAGACCAGCGTATTGTCCGCCTCGCCGACTTCGTCGAAGGCCTTCAGCATCCGGCCGATCTCGTGATCGGTGAATTCGACGTACGCGGCAAAAACTTCGGCCTGGTGGCTGAACAGGCGCTTTTCATCCGCCGAGAGTTTTTCCCAGTCCTTGATCGCCGCCGGTTTGGGGGCCAGTTGCGTACCCGGGGGCACGACGCCTATCTGGATCTGGCGGGCCAGTGTTTCTTCACGCAGTTTGTCCCAGCCCTGGTCGAACTTTCCCTTCCAGCGCTCGATCCACTCCTTTGGAACATGGTGCGGGGCGTGGGTGGCCCCGGGGGCAAAGTAGACGAAGGACGGTTTTTCGGGCGTCAGCGCCTTCTGATACTTGATCCACGCCCGCGCCTTTTCGGTCATGTCGGTCATGAAATGATAGTTCGGGTCGTTCGGCAACTCGACCTGCGCGGTGCCATCGTAGAGGAACGGCGCCCATTGGTTGGTCTCGCCACCGATGAAACCGTAGAATTTGTCGAAACCCTGCCGCGTCGGCCAGCGGTCGAACGGTCCGGAAACGCTGGCCTCCCAGGACGCCGTCTCGTGCCACTTGCCAAACGCGCCGGTACTGTAGCCGTTCAGGCGGAGCATTTCCGCGAGCGATGCCGTCGCGTCGGGAATCTGGCCCGTCGCACCGGGGAATCCGGTGGCCATCTCGGTGATAAAGGCCATGTTGACCGTGTGATGGTTGCGTCCGGACTTCAGGGCCGCACTCGTCGGCGACGAGAGCGCCGTCGTGTGGAAGTTGTTATAGCGCAGCCCCTCCTGCGCCAGATGATCGAGCGCCTTGGTCGGAATGGGGCCGCCAAAAGTACTGGTAACGCCGAAACCCAGGTCATCGATCAGGACGATCACCACATTGGGGGCACCCTTGGGCGCCTTGACCTCGAAGGGCGCTGGCATCTTCGCCTTGCGCGCATCGAGTTCGTTGTACAGCGGGCGCTT
>DBMG01000078.1:0-761 GCA_002304785.1 Candidatus Accumulibacter sp. UBA704
AGTGCCTTGGTGAAGCCGGCGATGCCCTCGGCGAGCTTTTCCGTGGCCATGCGGTCGGCGGCGTGCATGCGGTCAAAGGTCGCCTTGTCGACGGCGATCTTCTCCACCGAGGCCGTCGCGGCCTTGGCGGGATCCAGCTTGCGCGGCAGTTCGCCTTCGGTCGCCTTCAGTTCCGCAAGCAGCGCCGGGGCGATGGTCAGCAGGTCGCAGCCGGCCAGTTCGGTGATCTCGCCCATGTTGCGGAAGCTGGCGCCCATGACTTCGGTCTGGTAGCCGAACTTCTTGTAGTAGGTGAAGATCTGCGTCACCGACACGACGCCCGGATCTTCGTCCGCCGGGTAGGAATCACGGCCGGTGTCCTTCTTGTACCAGTCGAGAATGCGTCCGACGAACGGCGAGATCAGGGTGACGCCGGCTTCGGCACAGGCGATGGCCTGGTGCAGGCCGAAGAGCAGGGTCAGGTTGCAGTGGATGCCTTCCTTTTCCAACGCGGCGGCGGCCTGGATGCCCTCCCAGGTGGAGGCGATCTTGATCAGGATGCGCTTGCGCGAAACGCCCTGGGCTTCGTACTGGGCGATCAGCTCGCGGCCCTTGGCGATGGTCGCTTCGGTATCGAACGACAGGCGGGCATCGACTTCGGTGGACACCCGGCCGGGGACGATTTCGAGGATTTCCAGGCCGAACGCCACGGCCAAGCGGTCGAAGGCCAGCGAGACGACCTTGGCCGCGGGCGCCGAAGCGCCGCAATCGAGGCGGGCCTG
>DBMG01000078.1:840-19667 GCA_002304785.1 Candidatus Accumulibacter sp. UBA704
TTGTTCGAGCAGGTTCTTGGACAAGAGGATCTCCTTATGTTCGGCAAAAAATGAAAGTGGGGGATTCAATTGAGGTGTGATCGCGGCTGATCATTCACAGCGTCAGTTGCGTCCCAAGCTCGACCACCCGGTTGCTCGGAATCCGGAAAAAGCTGGTGGCGCTGCCAGCATTGCGGAACATGGCGATGAAGAGCTTTTCGCGCCACTGGATCATTTTCGACGCCGCCATCTTCGGAATCAGGGTCGCGCGGCCGAGAAAGAACGAGGTTTCCATCATCTCGACGGATATCCCGTACCGGGCGCAGCACGCCAGCGCCCGTGGAATATCCGGTTCGTCCATGAAACCGTAGTGCACGACCACGCTATAAAACCCTGCCTCCAGTTTCTGTACCGCAACCCGGCTGTCCTCGGGAACATATGGCGAATCAATCACCTGAACGGAGACAATCAGCACCCGCTCATGCAGCACCTTGTTGTGCATCAGGTTGTGCAGCATCGCGTTCGGCACGCGATCCTCCCGAGAGGTCATGAACACGGCCGTTCCGGGAACGCGCGCCGGCATGGAGACTTCCAGGGCGCCGATGAACGCATCGAGCGTTATGGACTCGGTGTTCACGCGTTCCGACAGGAGCGTTTTCCCGCGCTTCCAGGTGCTCATCAGCAGGAAGACCACGACACCGACGGCCAGCGGAAACCAGCCGCCATCGGGAATCTTCAGAACATTGGCAAAGAGGAAGGTAGCTTCGACCACCAGGAAGCAGGTAAAAATGGCGATAGCGCGCGGCCAACCCCATCCCCACCCTCTTGCTGCCACCACTGTGGCCAGTATCGACGTGATCACCATATCGCCGGTCACGGCAATGCCGTAGGCCGCTGCCAGGTTGTTGGTCGACTGGAAGCCGAGAACGAGCAGCACCACGGCGCAGAACAGACCCCAGTTGACGCCCGGGAGATAGATCTGGCCCTGCTCCTTTTCCGAGGTGTATTTCACTTCAACGCGGGGCACGAACCCGATCTGCATCGCCTGCCGGGTGACCGAGAAGGCTCCGGAGATCACGGCTTGCGAGGCAATGACGGTGGCGGCCGTCGATAAGGCCACCAGCGGATACAGTGCCCAGTCCGGCGCCAGGTGGTAGAAAGGATTTCCCACAGCCAGAGGATCGGCCAGGAGTAACGCCCCCTGTCCGAAATAGTTGAGCACCAGGGCGGGAAGGACGAATCCGAACCAGGCCTGCCGGATCGGCTTGCTGCCAAAGTGCCCCATGTCCGCGTAGAGCGCCTCGGCTCCGGTAACAGCCAGAACGACCGATCCCATGGCGACAACGGCAATCGAACGGTTGTCGACCAGGAACCCGAGCGCATAGGCCGGATTGAGCGCCTGCAGCACGCCGGGCTGCATCACCAGATTGCCGAACCCGAGAATGGCCAGCGAAGAAAACCACAGGATCATGACGGGGCCGAAGAAGGCGCCGACCGAAGCGGTTCCCCGGCGCTGGAAAGCGAAAAGCCCGAAGAGCACCAGCAGGGTCAGGGGAATGATGAAGGGGCGAAACGCCGGTGTGGCGACATCGAGCCCCTCGAGCGCCGAGAGTACCGAGATCGCCGGAGTGACCATGCCATCGCCGTAGAACATCCCGGCGCCGAGCAGGCCGGCCAGCATGATGAAGCGTTCCTGCCGGGGGTTTCCCTTGGCGTCGCGGAGCGCCAAGGCAATGAGCGCCATGATGCCCCCCTCGCCCTTGTTGTCGGCGCGCATGATGAACACCACATACTTGATCGATACGACAATGACCAGCGACCACACGATCAGCGAGAGGATCCCCAGGATGTTCGCGGGAGTCAGAGGGATCGGATGGTTACCGGCAAATACTTCCTTCATCACGTACAGCGGGCTGGTCCCGATGTCCCCGTAAACCACCCCCAGCGCGGCCAGCGCCAGCGCGGCCTGGCGCGACCGGCCCTGATTCGCTCCTGCGAGCGTCAATGTCATCTCTTTCAAACCTTTTCTCCATCGTTCGGCACCCGAACCCCGCTTCAGTTTTGACGCAGAAGGATTTAATGGAGCGCGAGCCAGCCCCCTGCCCGCCGGACGTGGCCGACGGGCAGCGGCGAGTAGTTCAGTGGTTACAGTGAATAGCCGTATTCGGTGATCCAGCCCAGGGAGTCGACACTGGCGTCCGTCGGTAGGTATTCGAGACCGATATATCGCTCGTAGCCGGCGGCGATAAAGTCGGCCAGCAGCCAGCGGTAGTTGATTTCCCCGGTTCCCGGTTGATGCCGGCCGGGGTTGTCGGAGATCTGGATGTGGCTGATGCGCGGCAGATGCGCACGCAGGATCCCGGAGAGTTCGCCCTCCATGCGCTGGGCGTGATAGACGTCGTATTGCAGGAAAGCGTTTTCATGACCGACCTGGTCAAGAACATCAAGGACCTGACCGGTGGTGGTCAACGTGAAGCCCGGCATGTCCCGCGCATTAAGATGCTCGACGACCAGCCTGACGCCCACCGTGGCAAACGTCTCCGCGGCAAACCGCAGGTTTTCGATCATCGCCTGCCACTGTTCTGACTCCGCAACGCCGGCCAGCTTTTTGCCGACCAGGCAATTGACCTGCGGCACGCCAAGCGCCTCGGCATACTCGACTGCCCTCAATACATCGGTGCGAAATTCGGCTCGGCGCGAAGGATCGACGGCGATACCCCGCTCACCGGCCGCGAGGGCACCCGCCGGCATGTTGAAGAGGACCAGCTTCAGCCCATTCGTGATCAGCTCCCGTTGCAGTTGCGTGACCGGATAGTCATAGGGAAACATGAACTCGACCGCCTTGAAACCAGCCTTGGCGGCCGCGGAGAATCGCTCCAGGAACGGGACCTCCTGGAACATCATGGTGAGGTTTGCGGAAAAATTCGGCACCGTGAAATGCTCCCTTATTTCGTGGGGTCCGCAGGCTGCCAGCCGGCCGGATTGCAGAGCGCTTCTTCCGCCTCCCGGATCAGGCCGAGCGAAATGGCGTGGCGCCCGCCTTCATATTTGGTGGACAGCCAGGCATCGAGGATATCGAGTGCCTCCAATACGCCGGTGATCTTCCCGCCCAGGACGAGGATGTTCGAGTCGTTGTGGGCACGCGTCATCTTGCTCATGAACGTGCTAGTGCACAGCGACGCGCGCACCCCTTTGAACTTGTTGGCGATGATGCTCATGCCGATTCCGGTCGAGCAAATTAGGATTCCTCTCGCAGCACGGCCTTCGGAAACGGCGCTGGCCACCTTTTGCGCGAAATACGGGTAACGCACGATCTCCGTCGATCCGGTTCCCACGTCGTTCACCGCAATTCCCTTCTTGTGCAGGAACTCGAAGATCTCGAGTTTTAGCTGATAGCCCCCATGATCGTTGCCAATCCAGATTTCGTTGCCGCTCATCACTTCCTCCAAACCGATTTCATATTCGACGGTGCGCTGGCAACTGCCATCAACGCAACGCGGTTTCGCTTTTACTGCAGGACTTCGCACTGGATCTTCTTCAACTCGCAGAACTTCACCAGCGCATCGATGTGGTCCCCATAAATGCCGTGAACGTGGTTGCTGTCGTATTCCTGGATCAGCCGCTCCGGATCGACATCGACCGCGACGAAGCCATGCGGCCACACCGGGCAGGATTCCTTCAGCTTTTCCTCGGGGAACTGCTTGAAGCGCCCGCGGAACAGCGTCATCTTGTACTGATCGCCGACGCGGCTCAGGCGCCCCAGGGTGACTTCGCCTTCGCGCGCGATGTACTGGACGTGGCAGCCCTTGCCACCGTATTTGTTGATGATCGGGTGCAGGGTGACCTTCTTCAGGTTGGCTTCCGGCGCGTTGCTCCGGTCCGCGTACCAGGTCGACATGGCACCGCAGTTGCAAAACACGAACACTCCGGCCGCCTTGTCGTAATGCCGAAAATCGAAGAACAGCGCGGGCTGGTCGGAGACAAGCTTCATGATCTGCATGGTCAGCGCGCCGTCCGAATCGGCTTCGCACGAATAGACCACCGGCTTCTTCGTCCCGTCCCAGTCGTAGGGATCGTTGAACAGCGCGGCGGACAGGCATTGGGTGACGTAGTACTCGCTGAGGTCGTAGTGGCATTTCACCCCGACGAAATCGAAGTGCCGCTCCTCGATTAGCTCCTTGGTCGCCATGTAGCAGCGAATCTGCATCTTCAGCGAATCCGGAGTCAGCTTGTCTCCGTCATAGCGGATCGCGCCTATTTTTTCCGACAGCCAAGCTAGCGCCGCGTCCACCCTGGTCTCGTCGACGAGGCCCGCACGGCGCAGAATCTCGGACTGGTCGACGTGGTCGGCATCGACGCCGAAGGTTTTCATCCACGCATCGGCATTGACCGCCCCGGTGGCCATGCCGATGCTACGCCCGCCGATCAGGCCATAGACCTGCCCCTTCAACCGGGTGACGGTATGCGACGCTCTCAGGAATGACATGACACGCTTCAGCGTCGCCTCCTCGTCGATATTGCCCCACACCTTGTCGCATTGCAGCCCAACCTGCCGAATGGCATTGGTCGCCGCCTGCAGCCCGCCCAGACCCGGCAGCTTCCCGTTCACCGGGGCGATGGCCAAGCAGGGCGCGGTCTGCAGCGATGCGGCGATCATCGCGAAGTTCGGGAAGGCAAAGACGGGAATGTTCAGGATCACCGCATCCGGATAGCGGGCCAGCGTGGCGATGCCCTGCGATCGCGCCAGCGCGTTGTTCCAGACGATTTCCTCGGCAAGCTGAACCTCGACCTCGCCGGACTTCTCGAGGGCGGCCTTGATGCGCTCCGCCTGCTCCTGGATATACGGTTCCAGCGCGTCATGAACACGCTTGCGGCCATCGGAAAACGACAGTACGAGTACATTGATCATTGCGTGTTCCTTTCATCCTGTTCCTGAAGCACGTCCCTCACCGCTTGCAAACCCGGGCGAAGGCTCGACAGCACCGGCTTTCCGGTAGCCCTGGCGATCAGTTCCTGCATGCGCGCCATGGATCCTTGCGCCAGAAGGATCACGTCAGCCTTGTCGGCCACGGCAAGCGCCGCCTGCATCAGGATCTGGTCGTGCAGTGCCACCTTGCCTTCGTTGAGCGCCTGCAGCGCCCCTTTGGCCAGACCTTCGACGACATTGACCTGCTTTCCGAGCTTCGCGGCAGTCGTCCGCACCAGGCGATTCGTCGGCACGAGCGTCGTGTCCACCGTCGCCAGGATGGCAATCGAGTTCCCCAATTCGATGGACTGGCGAACCATCGGTTCGTCGATGCGCAGGATCGGCGCCCTGACGAAGGGCTGAATCTGCCCGACGATATCGCCCATCGACGAACAGGTGCTCAGGATGACCTCGGCGCCCATATCTTCGGCCACCCGGCAGTAAGCCAGAAGGCGGCGGCGGATATCGGTAGTCACTGTGTTCCCAGCGCTGATGACATCGGGAATCAGGCTGTCATCGTAGACATTCACCAGGCGATGTTCAGGCATTAGCTCGTAGAAGATGGCTTTGATCGGCTCGATGATCGAGATCGCCGTGTAGATCGCGGCTACCGTTTTCATTTCGGCTCCTTTGTGTCGTGTACTGGTGCAGCGCTATTTCACGTAGAGATCGGTCAGTTGTCCGGATAAATCGCGGTGGATTTCCACCAGCCGATCTTCGAGAGCATCCTTTTCCTGATCGACTTCATGTGCTTCCGCTTCGTACCACGCGAGGATCGACTTCAATCCTTCGTGCAGCGAGATCTCCGTCCTGAAATCCGGGATCGCGCTCCTGAGTTTCGTGTTATCGAACAGCCCCGGGTACGTTTTCTCGAAATACAGGTGCGAGCACAGATTGGGCGCCGCCTTGCGCAGCAGTTCGGAGGGAAGATGGATGATTTCGGGCTTGATTCCGACGAGGCGGCCGAACTCGAGATACAGATCCTCCCAGACGTTGCGATCCTCGCTGGTCACGTGGAAATCCTCACCGAAGCTCTTCGGGTTCCCCGCGAGTCCCACGTACGCCCTGGCCAGATCCGGCACAAAGGTGAAGCTCCAGGGAGTGGAGCCGTCGCCGAACATCACCAGCGGCTTGCCGCGGCGAATGCGGTCGACAATCCCGTAGTTCTGCCGCAGCACGCCGATATTGGCCGCTCCCGGCCCATAGGTCAGTGACGGTCGAACGATGGTGATGGGCAGTTTCTCGCGCAAAATGGCGTCTTGCAGCACCCGCTCCATCTCGGCCTTGTCAAATGCGTAGGGGAATACCGGGTCATCCCACAGCGCTTCCTTCGCCTCCTCCGTGGGCACACTCCGATACGGCCGTTTGTAGGCAGCGACACTCGACGTCACGATGATCTGGCCGGCGTTTCCGCCGAAGGCCCGGATCGTCGAACGGGCATCGTCGGCGTTGAAGCAGATCATGTCGATTACCACGTCGTAGCGCGTCTGGCGCATGCCTGCTTCAAACTCGGCGCGATTGCGACGGTCGCCGATCAGTTGGCGTGCCGCACCAATTGACGGCAGATTCTTGCTACCCCGGTTGAAAACTGTCACCTCGTTCCCGGCAGTGATCAGCTGCCGGACGATTTCGCGGCTGATGACTCCGGTCCCGCCAAGTAAGAGTATTTTCATGGCAATCTCAGTCGTGCTTCCGGATCACGTGGCCGTCCAGTTCCTCGTACAGCTTGACCACGCTGCTCAGATCCTCGTCGCCCCACCCTTTTTCCAGAGCCCGGCCAAGCATTCCCTTGACCGCATCGAATACCGGCGTGACCACCCCGAGTTCTCCCGCCAAAGTTGAGACGAGTCCCAGATCCTTGTTCATCATCGCCAGGGAGAAAGCGGGGGAAAAATCGCGGCAGAGAATCTTTGGCAGCTTTTGTTCGGCCACGATATTTCTGGCACCGCCCTGCCCGACGATCTCGATGAACAATTCAGGATCTATGCCGCTCTTGCTCACGATCGACAAGGCCTCAATGAACGAAAGCAGGTTGATCGCGTACATCGTGTTGTTGGCCAGCTTGGCGTATGAACCGGTGCCGCTGGCTCCCAGGTAATACGCTGCCTTTCCCATGGCCAGCAGGATCGGCTTGCATTGGTCAAATGCCTCCTTCCGCCCGCCCACCATGAACGCCAGCTTGGCTTCCCTGGCTTGGGGAGCGCTGCCGGTTACCGGGCAGTCCAACAGGTCGATGCCCTGTTCAGCAACCGCAACCGCCAGCCGCTGGCTGGTCGAAGGCAGGATCGTGCTGCTGTTGAGAATGATCAGGCCAGGCGTGGCCCCCTTGATCAACCCGTTCTCGCCGAAGATCACATCCTCGACCTCCTTGTCGGCCCTGACCATGACCACCACGACCTCGGATCTGGCTGCCACCTCGGCAGGGGTCGCGCACGCCACGGCACCACGTTGTTCGAGCTCTCTGGCCTTACCGGGCAACTGGTCGAAGACAAAAAGTTCGTAACCCGCCTTCATCAGATTGTCCGCCATCGCGAACCCCATGATGCCGAGTCCAACAAAACCTATCTTTTTCATTGATCACTACTCCGAACGTTTGCTGGAAAGCCAGCACTTTTTGACGAGTCGGGAGAAAGCGGTCAGGCGACGAACCACGGTCGGCTGCCACTCCTCCACGGAAAAATGCTTACATCGGTGTCGCCGGAACGAGCTTGGGCACCAGGAGACGCGGGAGCCAGAGCGCCACGTCCGGCAGGAAGGCAATCAGGAGAATCACGCTGAACAACAGCCCGAACATCGGAATGAGCGGCTTGAGCGCATCTTCCAGCTTGCATTTGCCGATCGCACAACTGATCAGGGTGCACAACCCGTACGGCGGCGTCAGCAGGCCCAGCGCCATCGTGCAGCACACGACCAGACCGATATGCAACGGGTTGAAATGGCCGATTTCAGCCAGTTTCTGCGTGATCGGCAGCAGGATGATGATCGCCGGTACGCCGTCCATGAACGTTCCGATGACCAGAAACGACAGAATGATAAACAGCATGATGAGGTGCGGGTTCGTCGTTACCGAGATCACCGCCTCACCGACATAGTCGGGAACGTTGTAGTAGGCCAGCAGATACCCATAGGCTCCAGCGGTCGCCAGGCAGAACAGCGGAATCGCCGCCCCCATCGCCGTCTGTTGCAGCATGTGCGGCAGGTCGCGCAGCTTGACCGTCTTGTACAGGAACATGGTAATCGCCAGCGTATAGATCACCGTAACCAGCGACGCTTCCGTCGGGGTGAACAGCCCACCCACCATGCCTCCGATCAGGAGAACCGGGACACCGATCGGCCAGATGCCTTTTTTCAGCGCGGCAATGATTTCCTCCTTCGAGGCCATTGTTTCCATCTCGCGCGGATAGTCGTATTTCTTCGACCAGATGAACGCGATCAGCATCAGACTGATGCCGAACAGCACTCCCGGTAAAACCCCGCCGATGAACATGGCGCTGACGGAAACGTTGCCGAACGAACCGTAGATGATCATGAAGATGCTTGGCGGGATGATGATGCCGATCACCGACGAACAGGCCACGAGCGCCACGGAAAATGCCTTCCCGTAGCCGCGCTTGATCAGATTGGGAATGAACACGGAACCGATGGCGGCGGCCTCGGCTGCCGAGCTTCCCGTGGTTCCGGCAAAGACCATCGCCACGATCACCGTGAAATAGGCCAACGCCCCGCGAACCCAGCCGATCAGACACATGCACAGACGGATCAGGTACTCGGAAACCTCCCCCTTGTTCATCAGGTCACCGGCCAAGAAAAAGATCGGGATAGCCAGCACCGGAAAGGAATCAACCCCCTTGAGAATCTGCTGGATGGCCAGCACCGGCGTGACGTCGCTGGCCAGTGCCATGGACAGGAACGTCGACATGAACAGCGAAAAGGCCAGCGGCACCCCCATCAGCATCAGCACCAGGAAGCTGCCAAACAGCCAGAATAGAAATAGTTCCACAACACGTCCCCCACAAATTTTTTAACCAGTCCGACACGCTCGAGATCGGCGTACGCTTTTAATAGACCTCGCCGTCATCCGCCGAATAGGCGTGCGGATCCTTGCTGAAATCGCCGTAGATCATGTTCTGGAAAGAGAAGACGATCATCAGGAGACCGCTGAATGGAACAATTCCGAAAACCCAGGCCATCGGTGTCAGGAAAGTAGGCGACACCCGATTCATGCCATACATGCGCGTAAACTCGATGCCGTAATACACGAGGAAGATCGCGCAGATCATGATGATTCCGTTGATGACAAAGCGCTGATAGAGATCGCGCGCCCGCCCATGCAGCTTGTCGGAGACCATGGTCATGCCGAAATGCACCGAGTTTTTCACGCCCAGCGCCGCGCCGATCATCACCAGATAGATGAAGGTGTAGCGGGCAATTTCTTCCGTCCATGTCGCCGGAACCTTGAGTACGAAGCGTGTGAACACCTGCCAGAAGAGCGACAGCATCATCGCCGTCACCAGAACAATCATCATTTTTTCAAGAAGCTTGGCGAACCTGTTGATCACCGCATTCACAAGATTTGAGGACAAAGCATTACCTCCCAGTAAAACTCGGGAGCGGCCGCAACGCCGCCCCCTTGCCGGCAAACTTAGAACTTCTTGCCCATTTCACGAATCATCGCCAGCTCTTTTTCCATCCCGATTCTCTTTGCATTTGCTTCGAGCACCGGCTGCATCAGTGCAATGGCCTTGTCCTTGTCCGTTTTGGTCATTTCAAAAATCTGGACGCCGTTTTTCTTAAGCGTTTCTTCGCTTTCCTTGTCCATGGCGATTGCCATCTTGACCTGCGCCTTGGCAGTGTCTTTGCCGGCCTGGATGACGATTTCGCGCAGGTCCGCCGGCACCTTGGCCACGGCCTTGGCGCTCATGAAGAACGGCAGCGCTAGATAGCTGTGCTCGGTGCGCAGGACGAATTTGCAGCTTTCCCAGAACTTCATTCCGAGCAGCGAGGTCATGGTGTTTTCCGCGCCGTCCACAACGCCGACCTGCAAGGCGGAGTAAAGCTCGGTGTAAGCCAGCGGCGTCGGGTTGGTGCCAAAGGCCTTCCATGCCGCCAGTTCGTTAGGACCGGTCATCGTGCGCAGCTTGTAGCCCTTGAGGTCATCCAGCGCCTTGACCGGCTTGTTGGTGAATACGTTGCGCGCGCCATCGGTGAACAGCCCGAGATAAATGTCGCCGCGCCGTTCTTTGACCTTCTTGGCAATGGTCGCGTCAACCTCGCTGTTCAGCACCGCGTCGTAATGTGCCCAGCTCTTGAACGTGTAGGGCGGGCTGTACAGATCCATTTCCGGGACGAAGTTCGCGTATTTCGCGGCTGCCGCCATCATCACGTCCACCGTGCCCATCTGCATGCCTTCGGCCATCTGCTCCTCATCACCGAGAACGGCGTCGCTGTACAGTTGCACCCGCACACGGCCCTTGGTCCGCTCTTCCACCATGCGCTTGTAGATCTCGAGACCGCGATAGTGGCCGCTATTCTTCGGATTGTTGGTAACGGCCTTGAGCGTCACTTCGGCCTTTTCCTGCGCCACTGCCGGCGAACCGATCGCAAATACGCTCGCGAGCATCCCTAGTGCAAATATCCCTCTGAATCTCATGTTCATCCTCCTGGTTATCGTTGAAAACATCAGATGCCTTGGTCTATCCGGCATCGACGGTCACAATCTTTTTGCATGATTGGCATGCTCCTTGATCGTGTTGCGGGGGCTATCTAACAGCGATTTTTTGGCTTTAGGAAGGTGGAAATTTCATCCACCCAAACGGTTGATATTTACTCCACCACAAAGGTGGATAATCGATCCTCCTCCTGGGTGGAGGAAACCTCCCACTAGGAAACGGGCGGGAAACTCGCTATAAGCATCCCCACGCCATTGTCGATCGCACCGGATCACGACGTTGCGTGGCTGATCACCCTGAACGACTGCACTTCCGGTTGTTGTTTTGCTACCTTGTGGCCTTTGGTTATGCCTGTAGTCAAATAGTTGAAACGCCCGAATCACCCGAATTACCGCATTCATGAAACTCATCGTCCCCACGTGCATCGCCGTTCTATTTCTGGCCATAGCCGGATTTGCCTTGTTCCCGATTTGCGGGGCAAACGCAGAACCGAAACCAATCGTGTTGAGAGCAGTGACGAACAATCCGAAGATCAGCGGCATGTACCAGGGCATGGTGCTCTTCAAGAAGATGGTGGAAGAGCGGAGCGGCGGGCGGATCAGGGTCGAAATACTCGTCGATGGCGTTCTGGGAGACGAGGAGCAACTGGCAGTGGGAATGCAACAGGGGATCGTCGACTTCACCGTACATTCTTCGGCCAAGTACGCCAATTTCGTACCCGAGATGGACATCTACAGCGCCCCCTACACCTTCAAGAACTGGGGTCACATGAAGGCCGTGATCAGCAGCGAGGTCAACGACACGCTGGTCAAGACGGTGATGGAAAGGCGGGGTGATCATTTTGTCGGCGTGTACACCGAAGGACTGCGCAATGTCTTCACCCGCAAGGAGATCCGGCGCCTGGACGAATTGCGCGGGCTCAGGATCCGGACCATGACCGGCCCCAGCGAGCTGAATGCGTGGCGCNNGCGCGCTCGGCGCCAATCCCGCGCCGACCGCGTACCCTGCCCTGTTTTCAGCGCTTGAGACCGGCCAGGTCGACGGCGCCGAAAACACCATGACCTCGATACTCGGCATGCGGTTTTTCGAAAGCTCGAAATACGTGCTGAGAACCGCCCACAACTACATGGCCATGCCGGCCATCCTCAGCGGCAAGTTCATCAAGAAGCTTCCCAAGGACCTCGGCGACATCGTCATCCAGGCCGCCAAGGATTCGGCGAAGTTGCAGCTTGACTGGGCGATCGAGTACGACCGGCGGAATGAGAAGCTCCTCAAGGAGCTCCACGGCGTCAAGGTCACTGAATTCAACAAGGCCGACCATGCTCGCGCCCGGGAAATCTGCAGAAACCTCCAGATCGAGAATGCCAGGCGCATTCACATGGAGAAGGAACAACAACTGATCGCCACGCTGGCGGAGAAATATTGAGCCATGATTCGAGTACTGATCGTTGACGACATGGAGACCTTTCGCGAGAGATTTCGCGAGGTTCTTTCGAGCGACCCCGCCATCGAGGTGGTTGGAACCGCGTCTTCCGGGGAGGAGGCCGTGGCGATCGCCTTCAAGCAACGCCCCGATGTGGTCCTCATGGACGTGATCATGGAAAACGATCGCGCCGGAATCACCGCCGCCATGCAGATCTGTGCGGCGCTCAGTTCCGTGAAGATCATCATGTCCACGGTGCTGGAAGACGACGAGACGGTTTTCAACGCCTTCCAGATCGGCGCCGTCGACTATCTGCTCAAGAACGCGCAGCCAGAGGAAATTCTCTCGGCGATCAAATTGGCGTTCATCGACCAGTCGACGCTATCGCCGCTGATCGCCAAGAAGCTGCGCAAGGAATTTGTCAACCTGCGCGGAAGCCAGGAGTCGATCAAGCTGATCCTGCACATCGTCCGGGTATTGACCCAGGTGGAACTGGACATCCTCCTGTTGCTCTGCGATGGGAGGAGCCGAAACGAGATTTCGCACATCCGCTGTATCGAGCTTTCGACGGTCAAGACGCATATCGGAAGCATCCTCAAGAAGCTGGAGATGAAAACCTCCAGCGACATCGTGAAAATCCTCAAGAACTCGCAATCGATAGACCTGCTGCGACAATCCATCCGGTTCTGACCCGTCCCCCGAAAGGCGGCTTTTCATGAGTCAAGGAAAAACCGTTCCACATCACGGAGAACTGCCGTGATGATCTACCTGGCGATCATCCTGATCGCGTTCTCCATCTTCATCCTGTACAAGGAAAAGGGAGACACCCGGATCTTCCTGTTCCTGCTCACCGCCGGCTGGATCATCTCGGTGTTCTGCTTCATCGCCTATATCCAGTACCTCGACCAGCGCGAGCTCTACCAGAACCTGTTCGCCAAGAAGGTGCTGATCACCAAGCTGCTGCCCACCTTCCCCATCGGGCTTTTCGGCACCGCCGACAAGATCATCACGGTGATGAATCTGGGCATCGTCATCTTCATCTACTCGGCGCTGTGCTTTCCGCTGTCCTTTCTCAAACCGTTGCGCAAGAACACCGGCCTCTACGTCGTTTTGGCAATCCCGCAGATTCTGCAGTTCTTCATCTATTCGCCCTGGGTCTACGAATACGTCTACCGGGCAGTGTTCGTCTCACCCTACCAGGACGTCATCAGCTTCGCAGACTTCTACAGCATTGACGAGAACATCCATGCGGTGACCAGTATGGTGAATCGCGCCTACATCGCCTTCGGCTTCGTGATGATGATCTACAACTATTTCGGGACGCCGAAGATCAAGTACTTCCGCAGCTATTACTTTCTCATTGCGTCGGGATACACATCGATCATTCTCATGTTCATTACCTTCCTGTGGTGGTCGCCGAAACGGCTGATATCCCTGACGACTGCCGAGAACTCGATGCATTTCTTCCCGGTATCGATTCTCGTCGAGGGAAACATCATCGAGTTCTACCCCCACGTCATGCTGGTGTCCTTCATCACGCTGCTGCTGGCGCTCTACCGCTTCAATCACCTCTATTTCTCCCTGCACAACGTCCGCACCAACATCTTCCGCTCGTTCGATATCACCAACTCCGGAATCCGGTTCTACAACCACATGATCAAGAACTTCGCCATGGCCGTCCTGGTGGATGCGGAATCGCTCAAGCGCAAGATCGAGGACGGGCCGTCGGCCAACGCCCACGCAGACCGCATCATCAACAACTCGAAGGAACTGCTGACCACGCTGAACGGCATCCAGTCGAAGTTCGCGGTGACCTCGCTCAACCTGTCCGCCTCGAACGTCAAGGAGATCATGGATCGCGCGCTGGACCAACTGAAGCAGGAAGAGATTTCAGTGCGCTACTCCGCGGACGACTCGCCACTAACAGTCCTGCTCGATCCGCAACACATGAAGGAAGTGTTCACCAATATCCTGAACAACTCCATCCAGGCCATGGAGAACGATCCGCGCATCCTCACCGTGGAAATACACAGGAACAAGGGATGGGCCGATATTTCGATTTCCGACAACGGCCGAGGTATCGAGAAACAGAACCTCGACAAGATCTTCATACCCTTCTACAGCACCGGCAACCGACAGGAAAACTGGGGGCTCGGGCTGAGCTATTGCTACCGCGTGATCATGGCCCACCAGGGACGGATCTTCGTCGACTCCGAGTCCGGCAAGGGCACCACGGTCAAGATACTGCTGCCGCTCGACGAAGACTGATCACCCGTTCTGCACGAAGACAAACGACTGCTCGTTCCTGCGCCAGACGACCTTGTCCTTGGCCACAGCGAGCCACCAGGTCTGCCGTTCGGCATTGGGCTTGCGCTTGGCGAACGCCTCCGGCGTCAGCACCGCGACGCACCACGCTTTTTGCGGATCGCGCACCGACTGGTACACGATGCCGCCGATCTCGGCGCTACGCGCGACCGCCGCGAATTCCTGGCACGGCGCATAGGCCGCGGGATGCGTCCACACCGCGGCGTCCCGGTCGAACGGCGGCGCGCGCAGGTCGACCGCCTGCGCGGAAATATCGACGCTGAACGCCGTGTGCGCCACCGGCTCGATCCGCGACAGATCGACGGCATCCATGAGGAACTTCCAGCGCCAGTAGCCCAACTCGGCGCAGGCGGTACGCACGTGCTGCGCCCCGTAGAACACGCCCGGCGCATTGGCATCGCGAAAACGCGACCCGCCCTGGCGCGGCGGGTAGCGGAACGGACTGGCCAGCAAGTAGTCCATGCCGGCCGTGGCGGATGCAATGGGCGGCTTGCTGCCATCGAGGAGCGTTTCGAGCAGCAGTTGTTCGTCGGCGTCGTCGACGATCTTCATGGTCGACGCGACGTGCTGCGCCTCGACCATGCGCCAGGCCCGCGCCGCCCAGGCGCGCGCCTCAGACGAGACCGCGCGAGGAGTCCAGGTACTGGACAACACGAACCAGCCCTTCGGTCTGGCCGATCAGGTCGATCGGGCGGCCGTTGAGGCCGAGATTTTCGCTGGACAACCACTGCCGCGCGGTTTCGTCGGCGCCGACGATGGAATCGAGCGAGCGGAAGGCGCGCACGAACAGAAGCCCGAATTCCCACTCCTTGCGCGACGGGTCCAGCATGTAATTGCCGGCAAACAGACGGGTGACCGTCGCCGGGCTGACGCCGAGGATCTTCGCCAGCAAGGCTCTGGAGATCCCCAGCCGCTCGGCGGCGCGAGTCACCGCCTTGGACAGCACGGCGGCCTGCGCGACGGGCCCGGCATCGGTCTTCATGGCAGCAGACGATTTCATGCGATATCCTTTCTATGGAAAGTTTATTGCATTACAATTTCCCAGGCAACAATATTTCATCGGACCGTACCGCCATCATGGACGACCTCACCCGACTGCATTCCACTATCGACGCCCGCGTGCAATCCATCCGCGACAGCGTGGCGGAATGGCCTTGCGCCAAGGGCTGTGACGGCTGTTGCCATCGTTTGGCAGAAATTCCGACGCTGACCGAAGCCGAATGGGAGGTGCTGCGCGAAGGATTGGCCACCCTGCCGCCGGAACAGCTCGGGCGAATCCGCCGGGAGATGGAAATGCTGGAGAGGCAGCCATCGCGGCCCGTCGTCTGCCCGTTGCTGGACCGAAGTTCCGGCGCCTGCCCGGTGTATGCGCAGCGCCCGGTCGCCTGCCGCACCTACGGGTTTTACGTGCAACGCAATCGGGGACTGTATTGCCGCGAGATCGAAATACGCGAATCGGGAGGTTCTCTGGCCGGAGTCGTGTGGGGTAACCACGACGCCATCGACGCGTGCCTGTCCGGGCTCGGTGAAGCCCGCCCGCTGACCGGATGGTTCAGCGATTGGGAGAGGGTGAAGGAGAAGGAGAAAAAGGCCGGCTGACCCCGGTTGCTGTCGCAACGTCCGGGGAATTCCCCACCTTGGAAACCGCTTCCCGGGCCGTCGCGTGCTTGCGGAATTCAACCAGATGCGATGCCCATTCGCTGAACGAGATCTCACTGATCTTCGTCTGCCGGCGGTCGGCCTCCGTGCGGCGTTCGCGGCAACCCGCCGGCGCACCCGTGTCGGCAACTCGCCGATCCTTCAGCTTGCGTTTTTCGTCAAACAGAAACATATCCGGTACTCTCATGAACCTTGCCACAGCCTTGCCGATCATTACGGTCGGGCCAAGTCCGCATCGCCGGAAGTGGAGATCCGGAACTCGAAGCCAGTCTATCTCTCGAACGGCACGCTGCACGTGCAGTAATTCACAAACAATGCAATTACTTCGAAAAATCGGCGCGGCGCGCTTTCCGCGAAGCACCCGGCCGAGAGACTGATATCCTTGCGCCAAATCCATCGACCACGAGGAACCAGATGACCGCTGCGACATTCCGCTTCGAATACCCCCGCGTGCTCTCCATCGCCGGCTCGGACAGCGGCGGCGGCGCCGGCATCCAGGCCGACCTGAAGGCCATTTCCGCGCTGGGTTGCTACGGCATGACGGCCATTACCGCCCTCACCGCGCAGAACACTTGCGGCGTGCGGGCCATTCATGGCGTGCCGCCGCAGATGCTGCGCGACCAAATCGATGCCGTAATCGAGGACATCGGCGCCCACGCCGTCAAGATCGGAATGCTGCACGCACCCGAGATCGTGCGCACGGTGGCCGAAGCGATCGATCGTCACGCGCTGAAGAACGTGGTGTTCGACCCCGTGATGGTGGCTACCAGCGGCGCCGTGCTGATCGAAAAATCCGCAATGGAATCGCTGGTTCGCGAACTGTTCCCCCGCGCCACGGTGATCACCCCCAACCTCGACGAAGCATCGTTGCTGGTAAACCGCCCGCTTAACTCGCCGGAGGACATGGAACAGGCGGCGCTCGATCTGCTGGCACAGGGCGCGCGCGCCGTGCTGCTCAAGGGCGGGCATCTGCCGGGCGAAACCGTCATCGACCTGCTGCTGACCGATTCGGGCGAAAGGCACTGGATGGAAGCCCCGCGCATTCACAGCCCCAACACCCACGGCACCGGCTGCACGCTCTCCAGCGCCACGGCGGCTTACCTGGCCCTCGGCGCCCCTCTGGCGGAAGCGGTGCACAGCGCCCGCGCCTATGTGCGCGATGCGCTGCTGGCCGGCTCGCAAGTGCGTACCGGGAAAGGCAGCGGCCCGCTCAACCACGGCCACTCGCCCGTGGCCATGCGGCTCAAGGCGCTCGGAGAGCGCCAAGGCTAGCGGCATGGGCGGAACTCCCGGTCCTGAATCCTGATCATGGCGACCGAGCANNCAACGCCTGACGCAGAAAAAAGGATTCACGGAAATCGAAACGACCGCGCTGAAATTCGCCCTCGCCGCCCTGACCGCGGAAAACGAAGCCGCTGCGCAGGATCTGTTCGATACGTGGACCGAGCTGGACCTGATCGAGAAGGCGACCACCCAGCGGGAAAGGGTCTTCGTCGAATTCGCGGACGTTTGCATCGAGTGCGCGTTCTAGGAACACCCGCGTCAGTGCATCCGGCTCCCGGCGACGCAATTTGCTTTCCCCGCCCCATTGGCCATACTGAATTGGCCTGCACCCAATGGGAGACGAAACATGAAACAGCAGACCCTTGAACTGACCGACAACGAAGTATTCGCCCTTCTCCAGGCACTTGGCAAACGCCCGTATGAAGAGGTGGCGGACCTGATCGCCAAGATCCGGTCGCAATGCGAGGCGGGCGAGGAACCGCAGTCGGACAAAACCGATTTCGACGGCTGATCGCGATGGAACGCCGACCGGCTGTTCGCTGTCTGACTTGCGCATCGATGGAATCCAACGAACAACAACCCGACACCGAGCCCCATGACGAGCAACACTCCGCACAAGAACGACGACGCCCTCCCGCCCACCTCGGCACGCATCCGTGAGCGCATTTCCAAGGCCGGCCAGCGTTTTCACGCCAACGACAACATCGCTGCCTTTCTCGAACCCGGCGACCTGGACGCCTTGATCAACGAGGTCGAGGGCAAGATGAAGGGCGTGCTGGAAAGTCTGGTCATCGACACCGAGAGCGACCACAACACCCAGGACACCGCGCGCCGCGTGGCCAAGATGTACATCAAGGAAGTCTTTCGCGGCCGCTACATGCCCGCGCCGCCGGTCACCGAATTCCCCAACGCCGAGCGACTCAACGAGCTGATGATCGTCGGCCCGATCACCGTGCGCAGCGCCTGCAGCCACCACCTCTGCCCGATCATGGGCCGGCTGTGGATCGGGTTGATGCCCAACGAACATTCCAATCTCATCGGCCTGTCGAAATACTCGCGCCTCGCCGAATGGGTCATGAGCCGGCCGCAGATCCAGGAGGAAGCCATCACCCAGATGGCCGAACTGCTGATGCGCAAGGTCAGCCCCGACGGCCTCGCCGTGGTCATGGAAGCCGACCACTTCTGCATGCACTGGCGCGGCGTCAAGGACTCCGAGACCAAGATGGTCAACAGCGTGATGCGCGGCAGTTTCCTCAAGGACGCCGCGCTGCGCCGCGAATTCCTTTCCCTCATCAACCTGAAACCCTGAGGCCACGATGCTCGTCCGATTGCTCTACGCCAGCCGCCCCGCCGCCCCGCTGACCACCGCGGTGGTCGATTCCATCCTCGCCCAGTCGCGCGCCCACAACCCCCGGCTCGGCATCACCGGCGTCCTCTGCTACAGCCAGGACCTGTTCCTGCAGGTGCTCGAAGGCGGCCGCGACGAAGTCTGCGAGCTGTACAACACCATCGTCCGCGACGA
>DBMG01000078.1:19700-21412 GCA_002304785.1 Candidatus Accumulibacter sp. UBA704
AACCCCTCGCTGCTGCTCAAGTACGCCGAACTGCCGGTGCTCAACCCGTTCAACTGCTCGGGCAAGGCGTCACTGGCACTGCTGGATGAATTGCTGGCGACGGCGGCGGTAATCGGGCGAGGCGGCTGACACCCACACGTCATTCCGGCGAAAGCCGAAATCCAGCGGTGCGTTACAAGCTTCCGATTCAAGCCCGAAACGACGGATTCCTTCAGCGCGGTTCGATCCGTCGTGACAGCCAACTGCGTTGTGCGAGGTCACT
Source organism: Candidatus Accumulibacter sp. UBA704 (assembly GCA_002304785.1). GTDB lineage: Bacteria > Pseudomonadota > Gammaproteobacteria > Burkholderiales > Rhodocyclaceae > Propionivibrio. Next base: position 19,963 of record DBMG01000078.1, read on the forward strand.
CAGGACTTCCTTTTCACGCACGTCGCGACATGTATAGAAAATGGCATTTTCTGTACACGTGCAACTGGTCACCTATAGAAGATGTGGTTTTCTATTCATTTCCCGTTGAACCGCGTGGCTTCGAGGCAAAAACAATCGTGGTGCGTCCCTATTACGTGGGATTCAGCAATCACCGCCAGCGTCGTGCCATCAGCAGCACCACACCGAGCAGGATCACGGAGGCGGCCATCCACTCGAAGGGTGAAACAACCTCATCCGCCAGCCAGACGCCGAGCAGAAGCGCGATTACCGGGTTGACAAAGGTGTAGCTGGCCGCCAGACCGGCGGGTGCGCGAGCCAGCAGCACCATGTAGGCGTTGAAGGCCATCAGCGAGCCGAAGACCACGAGGTAGCTCCAGGCCATCACGGCCCGCGCTTCGAACGGCCAATTCACAGCGACCTTGTGTGGCTCCCCGGAAAGCGCGGCCAGCGCCAGCAACACCAGGCCGCCGCAGATCATCTCGCTGGCAAATCCCATTGCGCCCGGCGCCAGTACCCAGCGGCGCTGGCTCATCACACTGCCGATCGACCAACTGGCGCAAGCGATAGCCATGGCGGAAAGGCCGATCGGGCTGGTGCCAAACCCGGTTCCCTGCGTCAACATGATCACGCCGGCCAGGCCCACGATGATGCCGGTCGCCTCAAGCCGGGTGGGATAGATGCGCCAAAACATGTTGAGCGCGGCGATCATGATGGGGACGACGGCGATGAATACGACAACCAGGCCGGATTCCACGCTCTGCTCGGCAAACGCCGTGCCGCCCATGCCGCCCCCGAGCATCAGCGCGCCCACGCAGAGGGCGTGCTTCCATTGGCGCCGACTCGGCCATGCCACACCCCGCGCGATGCGCATCCAGGCCATCAGCACCGCCCCGGCGAGCAGGAAGCGGGTACCCATCTGGAAAAACGGCGGCAGGCTGACCAGTGCCCACTTGATCGCCAGGTAGGTTGATCCCCAGATCAGCCAGGTGGCGGCCAGACAGAGCAGAATCAACGGGCTCAACGGCGCCTCGCGGGAAGTCGACGTCATGTACGGCTGCTCATTGTTCAGCTCCGAGACAAGAAGGGGCCAAGCTCACACTTTCACCGACGATTCATATTCAATTCGACCCTGGCCTCTTTGATTGTTACGCAGAACAATTCTTCGCGACTATGGGTAAGGTGAAAGCGCTCTTCTCGAACGGCAACGTTCGATCGTTCGGAATGAACAACCCAATATGGGTAAGAACCGCTATGAATCACTTGAAGTCTTCTTCTGACAAATTCCATTCCGTTAGTTTCGTAATGTTGTTTATGATTTTTCCCCGCCCTTCGCGACCCGCTTGACCATCGTGCCCGAGCAGCGGGGGCAGAGCGGCGCAATTTCGCTGTCGGGAGCGGGATTGCCGTCTTGCGGCACCGGTTGCAGCGC
>DBMG01000192.1:0-4360 GCA_002304785.1 Candidatus Accumulibacter sp. UBA704
GCCCGGGCAGACGAGGACCGTGGCGTTAGGCTGAGGTCTGGCTCTGGGACCGTGAGTAAGCCGCGGCTGAATCTGGACGGAGTGCTGTGTGACGCTTGAAGCATGGGGTTCAGTTGACTACCAACCGCAGACCGACTACCGCCAACTGAACATCCTCAACATGAGCCAGGGGCATTGATGTTGAGGCATAGGCGCATTTCGACGCTGGTGAAACGAGTCACTAGCTTTTGCGTTCATAATCAGCCATGGCCTTGAGTACTGCCTTGGCCGTGCTCGTGTTCAGCACGGCCCTACCCGCCATGGATACGACCTTGAAGCTCGTTGATGACTTCGCTCCTGCTGAGAAAGCTTCGGCCTATATAAAGGAGCACCCACGCGTTGAGCTGTTCGGAACAGACCGGTTGAGCGTTATCTGGCGCGACGACCTTCTGCCGACCGCTTGGCTATCACCCAGCCCGGGGTTCGTAGGCAAACCGCAGCCCGGCGAGTTCTATCCGTTCCAGGTTTCGGTGTTGAACGGTCGTGCCGCTGGTGTCAAGGTCCTTCAGGCAAAGCTACGTCTGGAAGGCGCGGGCGACAAGATGCATTGCCTGTTCTTTGAGGTTCAACCGCCGGAAAGCCGGGTTACGGACGGGCTAGGGATTCCTTCTCACGAACACAGGACGCTTTGGTTCGCGTCCGAGATTGACGCCCCCGGCACCTACGAAGGCGTTGCGGAGTTGCTTCTCTCGGACGTCAGCACGAGCGAGATGTGGCGGCAGTCGTTGCCGGTGAAGATGGTAGTTGCCGGTCCCAAAGTAACGAACGCCGGCACAGATGAGGCGTGGCGCATGAGCCGACTCAAGTGGTTGTTGCCGACTTCGCTCGGGCTCGAAGACTCGCCAACGAAGGGGTTTGAACCTGTCACAAGGAAGGGAAGCGAAGTGAGAGTATTGGGCCGGTCGCTGACCATCGGCTCAAACGGATTGCCCCAGCAGATCGTCAGTCGCTTCAACGGTTCGAACACCGGGCTGGTCGAGAAAGGGAAAAATATGCTCGCCCGTCCGGTTGAGCTCGTGGTTGAGACAGCCTCAGGTCCGATCCGGTGGGAACAAGCATCGATCAAGTTCCACGATGGTAGGAAGTCATCCTTGTCCTGGACCTCCGACCGTGCGGCCGACGGGCTGACTTGGCAATGCGAAGGGAAGACCGAGTTTGATGGCTTTTGCCGGTTTACTGTCAAGCTCACCGCCCAAAAGGACCTCGACCTGCGCGACATTAGGTTCGACGCTCCCTATCGCGAGGACTCGGCGAAGTACATGCTCGGCCTTGGGTTTCCCGGTGGCAACAGGCCGAACAAGACCGAGTGGCTTTGGGACACATCGCAGCATCGCGATAGTGTGTGGCTTGGCGACGTGAACATTGGCGCCCAGTGGCGGTTCAAGGGCGCAAATTACAGGCGTCCGCTGGTCAATATCTACTACGGCTATTCGCCCCTTCGCCTGCCGGAGAGTTGGGGCACTGGCGGCATTCGGGTCGGAGAAGCTAAGGATGGAGTGGTGCGTCTCCAGGCGTTCACTGGGCCGAGGAAGATGCACGCCGGGGAGACGCTGGAGTTCACGGTTGAGTCCCTGCTGACACCTTTCCGGCCCATCAAAACCGACGAGCAGTGGGCCACACGTTACTTCCATACAGGCGACTTGCCGGATGAGAAGGCACTTGCAGGCGCACTGAAAACGGCCGTGGATTCGGGTGCGAACGTGATGAACATCCACCATTGTTCGGTCATCAACCCGTTCATCAACTATCCGTTCAACGACGAATCTGTGGGGGCACTGAAGGCTTTCGTCAAAGAGACGCACAGCAAGAACCTTCGAACGAAGATCTACTACACGACCCGCGAACTCACCCAACTTCTGCCGGAGATCTGGGCACTCCGCACGTTCGAAGGGGCTGTCATTCAGCCTGGCCCAGGTCCGTCGTCGAAGACGATTATCAACCCGAACGGGCCGCATCCTTGGCTTAACGAGCACCTCCGAACGGGGTTCATTCCCGCATGGGTAGCGACCCTCGGTGGCAAATACGCAGGCAAGCTAGACCTAGCCGTGTTGACACGTCCGGACTCCGCTTGGAATGAGTTCTTCCTTTCAGGGCTAGATTGGTTGGCGCGCAACGTGGCCATTGATGGCATCTACATCGATGACACGGCGTTGAGCAGGGAAGCTCTCCAGAGGACGCGGCGGATTCTCGACCACCGTCGCCCCAATCCGCTCATCGACCTCCATTCGTGGAGCCACGAAGACCCGCTAGCAGGGAGCGGTTCCAGCGCAAGCATCTACATGGACCTGTTCCCGTATGTTGACCGAATTTGGTTCGGCGAAGGCTTCGACTATAGCCGTTCTCCCGACTATTACCTCGTTGCGATGGCAGGCATTCCGTATGGCGTCATGAGCGAGATGCTCCAGGGCGGAGGGAACCCATGGCGAGGGATGTTGTTTGGAATGACCACGCGCCTCGGTTGGAGCGGCGACCCAAGGCCGATCTGGAAGGCTTGGGACGCCTTTGGGATGGCGGGCACGGAGATGATCGGTTGGTGGGACAGTCGGTGTCCGGTCAAGACCGACAGTCTGTCGATTCCTGCGACGGTCTACCGCGGAAAAGGGAAGATGCTGGTGGCAATCGCTAGCTGGGATGACAGGTCCAACTCCGTCACGCTCAGGATCGATTGGAAAGCGCTGGGGTTGGACCCGATGAAGGTGAAGCTCGTGGCTCACGCGATCGAAGGCTATCAACCAGTCGCTTCCTGGACATCGGTGGACGCTATCAGGGTTGAACCGGGAAAGGGCTGGTTGATCGAGATTAGGGAGTGAGACACAAGAAGGCGGCGGGAGCTTATCCCCGCCGCCCATACTGCACATTGGGTGTAGCTGCAAAACACCAGCGGGGGTCATTGGATGGGACCGCCAGATTTGCTCCGAGTGGGTGCAGGTCTCGCCGTTGAGACTCACTGACTATACTGCGACCGTCACGGGCAATGCTAGTGACACTGCCTGCATTGCGCGCACTCCAGCAATAGTCAAAGCTTTCGGTGATGTGATCGGTTTCATCCGAAACGTTTCTCAATTCCTGTGTTAGAATGGTGGCATGGTGACTACCGCCCTTCTTTTGAGCGCATTGTTGGCGATATCAGGTTCAGCCGAACAAAAGCCGGTTCCCGTGAAGGTGGTTCGAGAGGCCGGAGCCTGGCAGCTCCTACGTGGAGGAAAGCCTTACTTCATACACGGCGCGGGAGGCGAGTTGAGCTTAGTTGCTCAGGTCAAGTCCGCCGGTGGAAACTCGATGCGAACCTGGGGTGCCGAAGCTCTCCCCGGCAAGCTAGACGAGGCAGAAAAGCAGGGGATCAGCGTAATGGCCGGCATCTGGCTTGGTCACAAGGAGCACGGGTTTGACTACGGCAATCCGGAGCAGGTCAAGAAACAGCTCGATGAAGCTAGGGCGGTCATCTCCAAGTTCAAAGATCATCCCGCAATCCTTGCGTGGGGGTTGGGCAACGAGATGGAGTTCGACGGACCAGGTGGCGAAAGAGTTTGGATGGCGGTCAATGACATCGCGAAGATGGCCAAACAGATCGACCCGAACCACCCAACCGTGACCGTCGTCGCTGAGATCTCAAAGGAGAAGATCGCCAACATCAAACGCTACGCTCCTGAGATCGATATCTTGGGCGTGAACTCCTATGGTGGCCTTCGCTCGCTTCCGCTGCGGCTCAGAGAGTACGGCTGGGACAAGCCGTACGTCGTCACGGAGTTCGGCCCGTACGGTCCATGGGAAGGCGGAAAGACAGGTTGGGGCGCTTCAATTGAACCTAACAGCACGGAAAAGGCGGCTTTTTACTTGGAGAGCTACATGAGCGGCGTCGCTTCTGCGCCGGAGATGTGTCTTGGTGCGTATGCGTTTCTTTGGGGAGACAAACAGGAGACTACGCCAACCTGGTTCGGCATGTTTCTGCCCACAAAAGAGGCTACACCTGCAGTCGATGTCGTGAGTTTCCTATGGACAGGCAAATGGCCATNNATCTAGGCGTGCGCCGGAGATTCGTGGATTCGACGTCTCTGCATTCGCCAAAGAGGTCGCTCCCGGCGCCAAGGTTGTTGCCGAGATTAGGGCAGCTACGATTGACGGCCGGCCCGTGAGTTATCGCTGGGAATTGCGCCACGAGGTCACTGACACCCACTGGGCGGGCGAAGGTGAGAGGGTGCCCGCAGTGCTCAAAAGCTACGTGGATGGCCAAAAGGGCGCCAAGGTCGAGTTTGACGCGCCGACAACTCCAGGCGCATATCGTCTGTACGTCTACGTACTTGACGGGCAAGGCCACGCATCA
>DBMG01000192.1:4398-20745 GCA_002304785.1 Candidatus Accumulibacter sp. UBA704
GAAACGTTTCGCGAAACGTTTCGGAAGTGGAACCCAACTCATGGCATCAACGATTAAGGACATTGCGCGAAGGCTGAACATCTCAGTCAGCACCGTAAGCTATGCGCTCAACGGTGGCCCGCGGTCCGTGCCTGAAGAGGTCCGCGACAAAGTTCTCACAGTCGCCCGTGAACTGGATTACAGGCCAAACAGAGTCGCCCGTTCACTCATCACCCGGCGCAGTCATGTGCTCGGAATCATCCCTCACCGGTCCAGCCGCGACCTCATCCTCGGCCCATTCATGCAGCACGTATTGAACGGCATCTTGAATGAGGCGGAGTTGATGATGCAGCACGTCCTCATCTTCACGCGCTGCGACGAGAAAGACACTGCCGGCACGATGGACCAATTCTTGGGCGGACACGTCGACGGCCTTGTCTTCATCTCATCTGACGGCCTAGAGCCCGTCCTAGAGGAGCTGAGGCATAGGAACTTTCCTCACGTGGCCCTTTCTGCAAGGCGTGGCGCAAGCCCAACGGTCACCGTTGATAACGTGAACGGCGTGGAGCGAGCGATGGCCCATCTCTATGGTCTAGGCCACAGGAAGATAGGCCACCTTCGAGGAATTCCGACACACTATGACGGCTGGGAGAGGCACGAAGCCTATTCTGACTTTATGCGTCGACACGGGCTCCCGATCAACCCCTCCTGGATCGTTGATGGCAGATTCACCCCGTTCGACGGTCGATGTGCAGCACTCAAGATTTTGGACCGACCCGATCGGCCGACCGCGGTGTTCGCCGCGAACGACGAAATGGCATTGGGGTTGCTTGAAGCCGCTCGCGAACTCGGCATAAGCGTGCCATCCCAACTCAGCGTTGTGGGCTTCGACGATTCACCCCATGCGGCGCTCTGTTATCCGCGCCTAACGACTGTACGCCAACCGCTCAACGATATCGGCGCAGCGGCAGCGCGAATGCTCCTCGACATTATCGAAGAGCGTGACCCCGTTACATCACTACGATTTGGAACTGAACTAGTAATCCGAGATACAACTGCCCGTCCAACGGAGGACCAATCATGAGACCACTCAATCGTGCGTTTACTTTAATCGAACTCCTGGTCGTGATTGCCATCATCGCAATCCTCGCGGCCATTTTGTTCCCTGTCTTCGCTCAAGCGAAAGCGGCTGCCAAGCATGCAGTCACTCTGTCCAACTGTAAACAGGTCGCACTGGGCATCAAGCTCTACATCGGCGACTACGACGACATGTACCCGCTGCGTGGCACCACCAATGGCGACGGCAATAGCTGGGCCACAGGAGCCTGCAATGCGGATGCCTGGGGTTGCCCGTCTTGGGACAAGCTCATCTATCCCTACTCCAAGAACTACGAATTGATGAAATCGGGCATCGACCGCACACCGGTCAAGCCAAGCAACATCGGTGACATCAAGCGCAGTTTCTCGGCGGCAAAATATGTGTTCCGATCTGTCGGTGGCATACCGCCGTGGTGGGGCGGCGCTCCGAGCGGCGTAAACAAGCCGACGTTCTCCGAGAGCTCAGTTCCCAGCCCGTCAGGAACAATCCTCTTTACCGAGCACCGCAACTGGCTTGGAACGTTCAGCGGCGACTGGTGGATCTGGTCCACCTTCTGGGAGATGTGGGTCTGGGGCGAGCAGGCCAAGAACACGCTTGACGGCACTGTCGTCATGTCGATCGACCCTGCATTCCCGCACGACGGCACAAGCTTCTACGCCGGCGTCGACTATTCGAATGCCAACAAGGCAGCATTCGTTTTCGCCGATGGCAGCGTGAAGACCCACACCAAGGGCTATATCTTCCCGGGTCACGAGCGCAGGCTAAGCGTCGCTCACCCCGTGGACAATACGATCCCGGGTGTGTGCATCGACTCTGACGGCTTCACTGCGGACACAAGCAAAGACTGCAAACTTCCTGAGTAAGCGGGATTCTGCCCGGGTAGTTCTGGCTGCCCGGGCGTTCCCAAGAACCTGAATCATGAAAAAGCAACTGCCCATGCCACTCGTCATCGGCATCATCGCTGTCGTGGTGGTGCTAGGCGGATTCTTCATCTTTAAGGCGGTTCAGGGACCTGGTGACTTACCTGCCCCAAAAATCAAAATCGCCGACAAACCAGTTCCGGACTATGTGAAAGGCATGTCTCCGGAAATGCAAAAGATGGTCGAGGAACAGACAAAGAAATACGGAACCAAGTAGCTCTATGAGGTCGGCCTGGTTGTACTCCGGGCCGTCTTTTTGCACCGGATCAGAACAAGCGCCTCCTTAAAAGGGGGCGCTTGCTATTTATCGGTTCGCCTACCGGATCTCAAACGTGCGTGACCATTTCATCGCCGGCAGGCATCTTGGCAAGGATCTGCCGCGCGTCAGCCGGGGACGCTACCTTCTCATCGGAGATGATATGTCCGTCGCGGAAACGGATGATCCGTTTGCAGTGCTCGGCAATATCCTGTTCGTGAGTCACAAGGATGACCGTTTTGCCGGCGCTGTTGAGGTCCTGGAACAGGGCCATGATCTCCTCCGCAGTGCGAGAGTCGAGGTTGCCGGTCGGCTCATCGCCGAGGATGATCACGGGGTCGTTGACGATGGCCCGGGCAACGGCGACGCGTTGCTGCTGGCCGCCGGAGAGTTGATCGGGGAAGGCGTCGAACTTTTCGGCGAGGCCGACACGTTCCAGCATGCGCCGGGCGATGTCCTCGGTTTCGCTCTTGGCCGTGCCTTTGACCACCTGCGGCGCGAGCATCACGTTCTGGCCGGCGGAGAGGTGCGGGAACAGGTTGAACTGCTGGAAGACCATGCCGACCTTGAGGCGCAGCGCGCGCAAGGACGCCGCGTCGGCGCAGTCGACTTCCAGCTTCGCGCCGTCGACTTCGATGATTCCGTCGTCGATGCTCTCGAGGCCGTTAAGCGTGCGCAGCAGCGTGCTCTTGCCCGAGCCGCTGCGGCCGACGATGGTGACGACTTCGCCTTCCTCGACGTCGAGCTTTATGCCGCGCAGGACGTGATTCTTGCCGAAGAACTTGTGCAGGCGATTGGTACTAACGAGCGGCATGGAGTTTCCTTTCCAGTGATTGAGCGTAGTGCGACAGCGGGTAGCACAGGATGAAGTAGCCGAGCGCCACCAAGCTATAGACGAGGAAGGGTTGATACGTCGCGTTGGCGATCATCGAGCCGGTTTTGGTCAGTTCGGCGAAACCGATGATCGAGGTGACGGCAGTGCCCTTGACGACCTGGACGGCGAAGCCGACGGTCGGTGCGATGGACAGGCGCATGGCCTGCGGCAGGATCACGTGGCGCATCTGTTCCCAGTAGGTCATCGCCAGGCAGGAAGAGGCTTCCCACTGGCCGCGCGGCACCGCCTCGACGCAGCCGCGCCAGATTTCGGCGAGGAAGGCGCTGGTAAATAGCGTGAGCCCCAATCCGGCGGCCAGCCAGGCCGGGACATCCAGCCCGAACAGCGATAAGCCGAAGAACAAGGTGAATAGCTGCAGCAGCAGCGGGGTGCCCTGGAACAGTTCGATATGCATCTGCGCCAGCGCACGCGGCGCGCGCCACTTGCCGATGCGCGCCAAGAGCACGAGCATCCCGGTGGCGCCGCCGAGCACGAAGGCCACGAGCGAAAGCAGCAGGGTGAGCGCGCCGCCGATCAGCAGGTTGCGCACGATGTCCCACAACGAAAACGACATCATCGTGATGGCCTCCGCACGATCAGGTAACGGCCGATGAGGTGCATCGTCTGGCGGATGAGCAGTGCCAGCGCGAAGTACATGCCGGTGGTCAGAAAATAGGTCTCGAAGGCGCGGAAGTTGCGCGACTGGATGAAGTTGGCGACGAAGGTCAGTTCCTCGGTCGAGATCTGCGAACACACGGACGAACCGAGCATGGTGATGACGACCTGGCTGGACAGCGCTGGCCAGACCTTGCGCAATGCCGGGCGCAGCATGACGTGCAGGAAGATCTGCCAGCGCGTGAACGCCAGCGAATCGGCCGCTTCGAGCTGCCCGCGCGGCGTGGCTTGCAGTCCGGCACGGATGATCTCGGTGCTGTACGCGCCGAGATTGAGCACCATGGCCAGGATCGCCGCCTGCCATGCCTCCAGCTTGATGCCGAGCGAGGGCAGGCCGAAGAAGATCAGGAACAGCTGCACCAGGAACGGCGTGTTGCGGAACAACTCGACGTAGTAGCGGTACAACTCGCCGAACGGGCGCACGTTCCACAGGCGGCTGATCGCGCCGCCGATCCCGATCCCGATGCCGAGCGTGCCGCCGACGACGGTCAGGCCGACCGTGTACGCGACACCCTGGGCGAGCATGCCGGCGTAGTCGGGGATGAAGGTGAAGTCGAATTGGTAGGCCATGGTGGTTTGCGGGGAAAGGTGCGTCGCTGAAGTGATTCAAGGCCTCCCGGCCCGCTGCCAGGTTACTGTCTGCACATTACTTGTTCGTCATTCCGGCGAAAGCCGGAATCCAGGCTTTCGGAGCGCCAACTGGATCCCGGCCTGCGCCGGGATGACGGTGTGTGCATAGCGTTGCCTGACAACGGGAGGTCGGGATGGGTTAAACGGCGATTCCGCCCGCTATCTCTCTTACAAATCCCCCGGCAACGCCGCATGCAGCCAGCGCTGCGAGATCTCGTTCAGCGCGCCGCTCTTCTTGGCCTTGGCGATGATCTCGTTGACCTTGGCCTGCAGCGCGGTTTCGCCCTTGGCCAGCCCGACGAAGCAGGGCGAGTTCTTGATCAGGAACTTGGTGCTCAGGCGGCGCAGCTTGCTGCGCTCGTTCACCGCGGCGGCAACGACGTTGCCGGTGGCGATCAGTTGGGTCTGGCCCGAAAGGTAGGCGGTGATCGTCGCATTGTTGTCCTCGAAGCGCTTGATGTCGGCGCCGGCAGGAGCGATCTTGGAGAGTTCCAGATCCTCGATCGAACCGCGCGTGACCGAGATGGTCTTTCCGGCCAGTTCCTCGACCTTGGCCGCCTTGACGTCTTCCGGTCCGAACACGCCGTTGAAGAACGGCGCGTAGGCGGCGGAGAAGTCGATGACCTTCTCGCGCTCGGCATTCTTGCCCATGCTGGAAATCACCAGATCGACCTTGCCCGTGGTCAGGAACGGCACGCGGTTGGCGCTGGACACCGGGACGAGTTCAACCTTGGCACCCAACTCCTTGCCGATCAGGTTGGCGACGTCGATGTCGTAGCCGCTCGGTTTCATGTCCGCGCCGACGCTGCCGAAGGGCGGGAAGTCCTGTGGCACGGCGATCTTGATCGTACCGGTCTTGGCGATGTTGCCTAGGACGTCGGCCTTGACGACAGGCGCGAGCGATCCGAGGGCGACGGCGCCAACCAGCGCCAGGGTGCGGAAGAGACGTTTGCTGCTCATGGTGCTTCTCCTATGGTGTTGCAAGAGGTGGGTGCTGCGGGTGTTGCGTTAAGGCTGGAAAAAACGAATCCCGACGCGCGCGGCGGCGCGCAGCAGGTGGGTCTGCATGGCCTGCCGCGCGGCGGCTGGGTCGTGGCTGGCGATGGCGTCGATCACGGCCAGATGTTCGTCGGCCGTTTCCCAGATGCCTTTTGGATTGGCGAACGGGAGTTGCAGGCTGTAGGCGACCTGCGTCTCGTATTGCTTGAGCACCGAGGCGAAGGCCTCGTTGCCGGACAGGCGGGCGATGGCGTGGTGGAACTCCATGTCGCACTGGGCGGCCTCGACGAGATCGAATCGGTGCAGGGCGGCTTCAAGCCGCGCCTGGATCGCGCGCAATCCCTCGGCGCCGGATTTCGGATCGGCGGCGACCAGGCTCGCGGCGGCCGGTTCGAGCACGAAGCGGAACTGGAAGATGGCCTCGGGGCGCATCCCTGCCGGGTTGGCCGGATAGTCACCGGCGTCGCGCCCCGTGCCGGCGGTGACGAATACCCCCTTGCCGGCGTGGGAACGCACCAGGCCCAGCGCTTCGAGCATCGAGATCGCCTCGCGCAGGCAGGTGCGGCTGATGCCCAGGGACTCGGCCAGATCGCGCTGCGAAGGCAGCGTTTCTCCGACGGCGTAGGTGCCGTTGGCGATCAGGCGTTGCAGGTTCTGGGCGGCGACGTTCGACAGGCTGGGCATGCTTTTCCTTTGGCTGGACTAACTGGTCGGACCAGTATGGCCAGTTAAAAGCAATCGGTGTGCCATGTGTCGCGTGGTGTGGTGTTGTCTCGATAAGTGTCTGGTTTTAGACGACTTATGTCTTTGTGTTTTGCTGTCAGGCCAAGCTCATTGATGGTTGGAATCGCACCAATGTCGTACACGCAGCACCACAAGCAGGCAATTTCGGGGTCGCGTTTGCGGGGCCGAGAACGAAAAACGGGGGCCGAAGCCCCCGTTGATGAGTTTCCTGATTCGCCGGGAAATCACTTCCCTTCCGGCTCGTCCTTCTTGGTGTCGTTGCCGGCGATGAACGGGCTCCAGGGTTGGGCCCTGACCGGGCCGGGCGTCTTCCACACGACGTTGAACTGGCCGTCTGCCTTCACTTCGCCGATGAACACGGACTTGTGAAGGTGGTGGTTCTTCTCGTCCATCTTCGACGTGATGCCGCTCGGCGCCTTGAAGGTCTGCCCGGCCATGGCGGCGATGACCTTGTCGGTATCGGTCGACTTGGCCTTCTCGACGGCCTGCTTCCACATGTGGATGCCGATGTAGGTGGCTTCCATCGGGTCGTTGGTGACGACCTTGTCGGCGTTCGGCAGCTTGGCCTTCTTCGCCCAGTCGCGGTACATCTTCACGAACTTGTCGTTCTCCGGGTTCTTGAGCGACATGAAGTAGTTCCACGAGGCGAGGTGGCCGACCAGCGGCTTGGTGTCGACCCCGCGCAGTTCCTCTTCGCCGACCGAGAAGGCGACGACCGGTACGTCCGTGGCCTTCAGGCCGGCGTTGCCGAGTTCCTTGTAGAACGGCACGTTGGAGTCGCCGTTGATGGTCGAGACGACGGCGGTCTTCTTGCCTTCGGAGGCGAACTTCTTGATCTTGGCGATGATCGTCTGGTAGTCGCTATGCCCGAACGGCGTGTATTCCTCCATGATGTCGGTCTCGGCGACGCCCTTGGACTTCAGGAAGGCGCGCAGGATCTTGTTGGTCGTGCGCGGATAGACGTAGTCGGTGCCGAGCAGCACGAAACGCTTGGCTTCTCCGCCGTCCTTGCTCATCAGGTATTCGACCGCCGGGATGGCCTGCTGGTTGGGTGCGGCGCCGGTGTAGAAGACGTTCTTCTCGAGTTCCTCGCCCTCGTACTGCACCGGGTAGAAGAGCAGGCCGTTGAGCTCCTTGTAGACCGGCAGGACCGACTTGCGCGACACGGAGGTCCAGCAGCCGAAGGTGACGGCGACCTTGTCCTTGGTCAGCAGCTGGCGGGCCTTTTCGGCGAACAGCGGCCAGTTGGACGCGGGATCGACAACGACGGGTTCGAGCTTCTTGCCCATCACGCCGCCGGCCTTGTTGATTTCCTCGATGGTCATCAGCACGGTTTCCTTGAGCGCGGTCTCGGAAATGGCCATGGTGCCGGAGAGCGAGTGCAGCACGCCGACCTTGATCGTGTCGGCGGCGAGGGCGCCGAAGGAGGCGAGGCCGATGGAAGCGAGCGCCGTTGACAACACGGTCGCCTTGATGAAGGTGCGTCGGGATTTCATGGGAGGACTCCTTAAACGGTGGCATGGTCTGTGGCTTTGGCGTTTGCCCTAGCGCAGTGCCAGATTAAGGAAGATGCAGAAATGCAGAAATACGTCAGATTGCGTACCACGCGCGCCGCGCTGTGCACGGTCGCAGCATGACCGAGTCATTAACCATTCCCGGCGCGATTCATCGCTCCCGGAAGAATCTCCCGCGCAGACTCTCGACCATGTCGCGCTCGCCGCGGACGCGGAAGAACGCTCCGTCGCCGTCTGCGCGTTCGTCCAGAACCTCGCAATTGGCATATATCTCGCCGCGGAATTGCTGTGCCGACCAGGGGAGGAAAAGCTCCATCTCGACGAGATCCTTCTGGAAAAAGGCGACGATCTTCCGACGTAGCGTCGCGACGTCATCCGGGCGGCGGGCGCTCATCACAATGCAATCCGGGTACCGTACCCGCAGTTCGGCTTCGCACTCGGCTTGCTCCGCCGCCTCGCCAACGCGGTCGATCTTGTTGAAGACGAGGAGGCGGGGGACGGCGTCCGCGCCGATTTCCTTGAGCACGTGGTCGGTCACCGCAAGCTGGCGCTCGAACCCCGGATCGCCGGCGTCAATGACATGGAGCAGCAGCGATGCATCGAGCGCTTCCTCGAGTGTCGATTTGAACGACGCCACCAGTCCGTGCGGCAGGTTCTTGATGAAGCCGACGGTGTCGCTGACCAGCACGCGCGGCACGCTCTCCGGCTGGAGGGTGCGCACGGTGGTATCCAGCGTGGCAAACAGTTTGTTGGCGACCAGCACCTCGCTGCCGGTGAGCGCCCGCATTAAGGTCGATTTGCCGGCATTCGTGTAGCCGACGAGCGCCACGTTCGCGAGTGTCTGGCGTCCTTGTCGCCGCGCGCGCTGCGTCTTGCGCTCGGCCTCCATCGCCACGATCTCAAGCTGCAGCTCGGCGATACGGTCGCGAATCTTGCGGCGGTCGAGTTCCGTGTGCGACTCGCCGGCGCCCCGGCCGCCCATGCCGCTGCGTTGCCGACCCTGGGGGCCTGCCAGCTTGGCTGCCTCGCGCAGGCGCGGCGCCATGTAACCGAGGCGGGCAATTTCCACTTGGGCACGCGCGGCGCGGGAGCGCGCATTGCGATGGAAAATCTCGAGGATGACCATGGTGCGATCCATTACCTCGCAGCCGACTTCGTTTTCGAGGTTGCGCGCCTGCGACGGCGATATCTCGTGGTCGACGAGAATGGCGTCGATAATGCGAGCTCCCGGAATGTCGGCGTCCAGCGCCGTTTCGTCGAACTCGGTTTCGTTGTTCACGAAGCGGCGTATCTCCTCGCGCTTGCCGACGCCCAGGTAGGCTGTCGTGTCGAAACCCGATCGTTTCTGCGTGAATGTGTTGAGAACCCTGAACCCCAGCGTTTTCGCCAGATCGCGCAGTTCTGACAGCGACGCCTCGAACTCCACGTCGTTCACGTTCGGCAGTTGTACAGCGGCCACGACGGCATATCTTGGCTTTTCGTCAGCTTCTGTTTGCATTCCTGGATTGCTCTTCTTCAGTTGGAAAAGTTCAGATAGTAACCGCCAATTCGAGCATCACCGGCATCGATTGAAATGACGCGAGCCTTGTTGTCAGCCAGGAAAAGCTGGGTAATGAGGTCGAAGGGCGCTGGCGGCACGCCCCGAACCGGACACATGCTCTCCCTTCTTGTGTCAGGCTGGGGATATTCGAGGCGATCCGGTCTGACGTTCAATGTTCAACCGATAGCCCTGCATCATTCATGGACTTCTCATTTTTCAGCACTATCTTTAGAGAAGCAGTTCGTCAATCGGTACGGTGACCAGTCCGATGCTCGACTTCTTAGAGGAGGTTCGAAATGCGGATCCGATTACTTCAGGTATTCTCCTTGCCGACTTTCGTAGCAATTGCGGTCCTCAGCCTGTGGCAAGGGGGCGGTATTGCGGGTGAGCCAACTGACCATGCTGAAGTTGCCACGAATCCCCCAGTGGAAAAGACTGAAGCGGGATGTGACTCCACGGATCGAGAGGGGAGAGGCGACGAGAAAGCTCTTGATTCAAAACAGGCAGCCAAGGAAGGGGGCAGTAAGCAACCGGCGAATAATGAAAATCTGTTCCTGATGCTTTTGCAGGTTTTGCGATCGTCAAAATGAGCCTTGCCGACCAAGACGGGGTTCATGAGGGACTAACTAGCTCCCCAAAGGAAACCCCCGGCTCTGATTTGGGGGCAAAAAAGGGGCGGTCAGGAAATATAAAAAGAAAAAGCCCATGGAATCATGGGCTTGATCTGCTTGTCTGGCGGAGAGGGCGGGATTCGAACCCGCGTTAGGATATTATCCTAAACACGCTTTCCAGGCGTGCGACTTAAACCACTCATCCACCTCTCCAGAAGAGGGCGCATTCTAGCAGAACGCTCTGGGATCAACAAACACTCGAAGTTCCTGCGGAGAAAGAGGCTTGTGCCAATTACTTCACTCACATTGGATACAATCCCAATCCCCGATCTCTGGATCCGCTCGCGCTGAATTTTACGGTCATGCAACCGGCAACGCCTTATCGAAGCTTCCTGACAGCGCGTTCGCTTATGGTGCTCGCCCTGCTTGGGCCAGTGCCCGCCTTGGCAGAGGATGTGGTTTGCCACTGCACCTACGGGGGAGAAACACGTCGCCTTGTTGCCGCGCCGGTGGAGTCGGCCTACTCGGTCGGTGTTATCGAAATCGGTTCCTATTTCCGGTTTCGCGTTGTCTTTCAGAATCGCCCGGCGGATCTCGCCGCGGTCAAGGCGTATGCCTATGCCGACACGGATGACGGGTTGGTGCTGATCCACCAGGCGACTTATCCCTATCCTCCCGCAAGACATCCGTCACCGTACGGATTCACCGGGCTGCATCAGGTTTACGAACCGGTTACGGACGGCGAAATGCAATACTGGTGCGAGTGGAAGCCCGACAAGCCAATGCTCCACAGGAGGCGGCCGTGAAAAAGCTGTTGCCTGTTCTCGCCAGCCTGTTCCTGTGCTCTGTTCAGGCCGAGCCGGTACAACTGGTGTTCGCGGGCGATATCATGCTCGACGATGGTCCGGGGCAGGTGGTGGCTTCCGGTCGCGATCCCCTGGCGCGTTTTGCTGCGGTACTGCGCGACGCGGATTTCGCCATCGGCAATCTGGAAACGCCGATTGCCACGACCGGCAAGGCGCTGGAGAACAAGATCGTGACGTTTCGCGCTGAACCGGGCGTGGTTCCGGTCCTGAAAGCGCATTTCGATGCGCTGTCCGTGGCCAATAACCATTCCGGCGATTACGGCAAAACCGCGTTTCTGGAAACGCTGCAGCATCTTGAGGGCGCCGGCATCCGTTATTTCGGTGGAGGCCGCAATCTGGCCGAGGCGCATGCGCCGCTGTGGATCGAAACGAAGGGGTTGCGAATTGCCGTCCTCGGTTACGACGAATTCAAGCCGCGCTCCTTTGAGGCGGGGGTAAATACGCCGGGCGTTGCCTGGAGCGAGGACGACCAGGTCGTTCGCGACATCCGCGCCGCGCGCAAGGCGGGGGCGGACCTGGTGATCCCCTTCATGCACTGGGGCTGGGAACGCGAAACGGAGCCCTGCGACCGGCAGCGCATCTTGGCGCGACGTATGATCGATGCGGGAGCGGCGCTGGTCGTCGGGGGGCATCCGCACGTCACCCAAGGCGCGGAGTACTACCGGGGGCGCCTGATCGTTTATAGCCTCGGCAATTTCGTCTTCGACGGATTCGATTACCCGGAGGCTGAACGAGGCTGGTTGTTGCGCCTCACGCTTGATCGCGACGGGTTGGTTGGCTGGGATACGCTCGCGGCGCAGATGGACGATGAGGGCGTGCCACAGCCTGTGTCGGGGGCGAAGACCCCTTGCGGCGACCGCGAAGATGCACGTCGTGGGCGGGTCCGGCTCTGTGCCAATCCATGATTCCAGCACTGTCCGGAGCAGATTCGGCCGGGGGATTGGTGATAGAATTTGACGCGATAAAAAGACATTTGTCCGCCGTCGGCCCTCCGGATACTCCAAGCCTTCCTGGCCTGCTTCGATCAGGACAACATGCCCGATATTTCCTCCAACCTGTTGACTAACTTACTGATAGAAAGCCTGAAATGACAGCCATTAAACAGGAAGATCTGATCCAGAGCGTTGCTGATGCGTTCCAGTACATCAGTTACTACCATCCGCTCGATTTCATCAAGGCGCTCGGGGAAGCCTACGAGCGCGAGGAATCACCGGCGGCCAAGGACGCTATCGCCCAGATCCTGACCAATTCCCGCATGTCCGCCGAAGGCCACCGTCCGATCTGCCAGGATACGGGCATTGGCATGGTCTTCCTGAAAGTCGGCATGGACGTGCAGTGGCCGGATGCCACGATGAGCCTGCAGGACATGGTCAACGAAGGTGTCAAGCGCGCCTACAACGACCTGGACAATCCGCTGCGTGCCTCGGTGCTCGCCGACCCGGCCGGCACCCGCAAGAACACCAAGGACAACACCCCCGCCATCGTTCACTTCGAAATCGTTCCGGGACACCACGTCGAAGTCATTTGCGCGGCCAAGGGCGGCGGTTCGGAAGCCAAGGCCAAGTTCGCCATGCTCAATCCGTCCGACGACCTCGTCGACTGGGTTTTGAAGACGGTGCCGCAGATGGGGGCCGGCTGGTGCCCGCCCGGCATCCTGGGCATCGGCATCGGCGGTACGCCGGAAAAGGCCATGCTCATGGCCAAGGAGTCGCTGATGGCGCCGCTCGACATGCATGAGCTCAAGGCGCGCGGTGCCAAGACGAAAGCCGAGGAACTGCGTCTTGAGCTTTACGAGAAGATCAACGCCCTTGGCATCGGCGCTCAGGGTCTGGGAGGCCTGACCACGGTGCTCGACGTCAAGGTGGTTGACTACCCGACGCACGCAGCCAACCTGCCGGTTGCCATGATCCCGAACTGCGCGGCCACCCGCCATATCCACTTCCATCTTGATGGAACGGGTCCGGCCAAGCTCGAACCGCCGAAGCTTTCCGATTGGCCGGACGTCACCTGGACGCCGAATCTCAAGGAGGCGACCCGCGTCGATCTCAATACGCTGACCAAGGAACAGGTCGCTTCGTGGAAGCCGGGCCAGAAGCTCCTGCTCAACGGCAAGATGCTCACCGGCCGCGATGCCGCGCACAAGCGCATCCAGGACATGCTGGCCAAGGGCGAGAAACTGCCGGTCGATTTCACCAACCGCGTCATCTACTACGTCGGCCCGGTTGACCCGGTGCGTGACGAAGTGGTCGGCCCGGCCGGTCCCACCACGGCGACGCGCATGGACAAGTTCACCCGCATGATGCTGGAGCAGACCGGCCTCATCGCCATGGTCGGCAAGTCCGAGCGCGGTTCGGTGGCCATCGAGGCCATCAAGGACAACAAGTCGGCCTACCTGATGGCCGTCGGCGGAGCCGCCTACCTCGTGGCCAAGGCGATCAAGGCTTCGAAGGTGGTTGGCTTTGCCGATCTCGGCATGGAAGCGATCTACGAGTTCGATCTGCAGGATATGCCGGTGACCGTTGCCGTCGATTCCGAAGGTACATCGGTGCATACCACCGGCCCGATCGAATGGTGCCAGAAGATCGGCAAAATTCCGGTCAGCACGCTGTTCGGCAACAAGCACTGAACTGTTTTTTGACGCAAGGAAAGCCGGCCGCGCGCCGGCTTCTTTGTCGACGCAAGAAAGGAATCGCATGAACATCGAACGCCACGGTACCACTCGCCGCTACTCCGACATGGTCGCCCATGGCGGCACCGTCTACCTCGTCGAAGTCCCGCAGACGCTGACGGCCGACATCACTGGCCAGACGCGCGAAATGCTGGCCAGCGTGGAAAAGCTGCTGGCGCAGGCCGGCAGCGACAAATCGCGTCTGCTGCAGGCCACGATCTACCTGCGCGACATGGCCGACTACGCGGCGATGAACGCCGTGTGGGACGAGTGGGTGCCCGAAGGGGCTGCGCCTGTGCGCGCATGCGTCGAGGCGCGGCTGGCCAACCCGGAAATGTGTGTGGAAATCGTCATCGTCGCGGCGCGCTGAGGGGGGAAACATGCTCGAAGCGGTTTCCGTCGCCACCATTACCATCTTGGCAGTGATCAGCCCCGGCGCGGACTTTGCCATGGTCACACGCAATAGTATGGTCCTGTCGCGCCGCGCCGGGTTGCTGACAGCAGTGGGGATCTCGCTCGGCGTGTTGGTCCATGTGGCGTATTCGATGGCCGGCATCGGGCTGCTGATTTCGCAATCCGTCCTGCTGTTCAACGCCATCAAGCTGGCGGGGGCGGCCTATCTCATCTATCTCGGGGCGACCATGTTGCGGGCCAGGAAGGTTGCGCCGGATCAGGGCGCCGCGAATTTCGCTCCGATCTCCGATCTGGCGGCGTTGCGCACCGGTTTTTTCACCAATGCGCTAAACCCCAAGACGACGTTGTTCGTCGTCTCGCTGTTCGCCCAGGTCATCAGCCCTTCCACGCCGATCCCCACGCAGCTGGGCTACGGGGCTTTCATGTCGCTCGCGCACTTGGTCTGGTTCGCTTTCGTCGCCTATGCGTTTTCGTCGGAGACGGCGCGTGGATTCGTTGCGTCCTGCCGTCACATCGTGGAGCGCTGCATCGGCGGTGCGCTGATGGCCCTTGGGTTGGGGCTCGCGGCGTCGTCGCTGGACCAGGGGTCATAGGTCCCGGAACGAGCATGCGATTTATTTTTCCATCAAGGGGCTTGCGGCCATGATCGGCGTTTTCGACAGCGGCCTTGGTGGTCTCTCCGTGCTCGCCGCCGTCTCCCGTGCCTTGCCGCACTCAGACCTGCTCTATCTGGCCGATACGGCGCACGTTCCCTACGGCGAGAAGAGCGATGCCTACATCCGCGAGCGGGTGCTGCGCATCGGGCAGTATCTCGCGGGGCAGGGGTGCCAG
The DNA here is from genome assembly GCA_002304785.1 of Candidatus Accumulibacter sp. UBA704. Lineage (GTDB taxonomy): Bacteria > Pseudomonadota > Gammaproteobacteria > Burkholderiales > Rhodocyclaceae > Propionivibrio. The sequence continues at coordinate 19,019 of DBMG01000192.1, forward strand.
CAGATCGTGGTGGCCTGCAACACGGCCACGGCCGCGGCGGTCGCCGCGCTGCGCGATGCGCTGCCGCATATTCGCGTGGTAGGCATCGAGCCGGGTATCAAGCCAGCAGTGGCGGCGTCGAAAAGCGGCCGGATTGCGGTGTTGACCACAGAGTCGACGGCGCGCAGCGAGCGCTTGTCTCGCCTGATTCATCAGCATGCCGGTCCGGTGCGTGTCGATGTGGTCCCGTGTCCGGGGTGGGCGACGCGAGTGGAAACGCTCAAACTCGATGATCCCGGGTTTGCCGGGGCTGCTGCGCGGCTTCTCGAACCGGTTCTTGCTGCTGGGGCGGATCAGGTCGTGCTCGGCTGCACGCATTACGCGTTCCTGGCGCCAGTGCTGGAGCCGATCGTTGAGGGACGCGCAAGGCTCGTCGATGTGGCCGACGCCGTGGCGCGGCAATGCCTCCGATTGGCCGGGGATGCGGCCAATCGCCATGGGCGGCTGACCTTGCTGGCGACGGCGCATCCCGAACGCCTGCAGCTGGCGCTGGCGGTGTTGAATCTGGGGCAACTCGCGGCCCGGCTCACCGGTCCGGCCTCGTCGGTAGACGTCTGACACGATGAGTGAAGCGAAACAAATAGCCATCATCGGCGGCGGGCCGGCCGGGCTGATGGCAGCCGAGGTGGCCGCCCGGACTGACGCCCAAGTGCACGTGTTCGACGCCATGCCGTCGGTTGGCCGGAAATTCCTGATGGCGGGCAAGGGTGGCATGAATATCACCCATGCGGAACCGCTCGCCGATTTCTGTACCCGGTACGGCAAGCGCCGGGACCGCATCGCCCCGTTGCTCGACGTCTTCGGGCCGGAAAGTGTGCGCGCCTGGATGCGCGGGCTGGAGACCGAGTCTTTTGTCGGATCCTCCGGTCGGGTGTTTCCTGTCGGCATGAAGGCAGCGCCGTTGCTGCGCGCCTGGTTGCACTGCTTGCGCGGGGCGGGGGTTGATTTCCATGTCCGTCACCACTGGTGCGGCATCGAACGCCTGGCGGATGGCCGGTATCGGCTGCGCTTTCAGTCTCCCGAAGGTGACCGGATCATGGAGGCCGACGGAGTGGTGCTGGCGCTGGGTGGAGGCAGCTGGGCGAAGCTGGGCACGGATGGGCGCTGGGTGGCCTTGGTGGAGCGGATGGGGGTGCCGGTCGCGCCGTTACGCCCGGCCAATTGCGGATTCAATGTCGAATGGAGCGGCCATCTGCGCGAGCGCTACGCCGGCCAACCGGTGAAATCCGTGGTGGCGTCGTTCGTCGATGCCGGTGGCGTGGAGATTCGGCGGCGCGGCGAATTCGTTGTTACGGAACATGGCGTCGAAGGCAGTCTGATATACGCGCTCTCGGCGCCGCTGCGCGATGCTATCGAACAGGCAGGGGTTGCCACTTTGGTTCTTGACCTCTTGCCCGATCACGACGCGCAGCGTGTGCGTGACGAGGTGGCGCGTCCGCGCGGAGCCCGTTCACTGTCCAGCCATTTGCAAAGCCGGCTGGGCCTCAAGGGCGTGAAGATGGCGCTGCTACATGAACCACTGTTACGCGAGGAAATGAATGATCCGGCCGCGCTGGCGGCGGCCATCAAGGCCTTGCCGATTCGCTTGATCTCCACTCGTCCGCTGGATGAAGCGATCAGCAGTGCCGGCGGCGTGTTGTTCGAAGCTCTGGACGAAAATCTGATGATCCGCGATTTGCCCGGCGTGT
>DBMG01000192.1:20759-26062 GCA_002304785.1 Candidatus Accumulibacter sp. UBA704
TGCCTGGCCACGGGATTCGTGGCGGGGCAGGGCGTTGCGGCGGTTCTTCCTTGAGACTTCTGCGTTGTACGGAAGACATCGGATTCAAGCCTGCGTACCTGTTTTTGGTTAAGATACGCGCTTTCGCTTCGGTCTCTCGTGCCATGTCCCGGTACTCCGGCTTACTCGGTGTTGTAATGTTGTCGTGCTTGATGCTAGGCGCGTGCAGCACGCCGAAAATGGCTCGTGTCTACGAGGATGAGGCGTTCGTGCGCGACGCACCTTTCGAGTACTACAGCAGCCGTGCGCCGGAAAGTGCCTGTGAAATCGGCAAGCGCGCACTGCTCAGCCAGGGCTATCAGGTCGACGATGGCAAGCCGCTGGCCATCCGCGGCGAAAAATACTTCAAGCCGGTTGCCGATCAGGCGACGAAACTGACGATTACCCTGGTCTGCCTGCCCAGCAGCCTTGGCGCGGTGATCTACGCGAATGCGCTGGAATCGCATTTTCAGCTCAAGTCGCAGGGAACCAGCGCCGGCGTGAGTGTCGCGGGCTTTGGTTCACTGTCGCTTCCGTGGGCGGTTGATAAGGATACGCTGGTCAAGCTTGGAGAAGAAACCGTGACTGCTCCGGAGTTTTACAAGCGATTGTTCGAGCTGATCAAGACGATCGACGGTTAGCGGGCTTTGGCTCGAAACTGGCTGCTACTAAGGCTCTGCTATACTCCGTGCCTGTTTTAGACAAATACCCTCGTAGCCATGGCACTGAAATTCCAGATCGTTCCGGTGACTCCGTTCGAGCAGAACTGCACGCTGCTCTGGTGCGACGAAACCCTGCGTGCGGCCGTGGTCGATCCGGGGGGGGATTTGCGCCGGATCGTCGCCGCCGTTGAAAAGAATGCCCTGCAACTCGAGCGGATTCTGGTCACGCATGGGCATATCGATCACGCCGGCGGCGTTGCCGATCTGGCTGAGCGCTATTCCTTGCCCGTCGAAGGCCCGCACCGGGAAGATCAGTTCTGGATCGACAACATGCCACAACAGGCGCAGATGTACGGGTTCGCCAATGTCCGTTCCTTTACCCCTGATCGCTGGCTCGGGCAGGGCGACAGCGTCCGTTTCGGCAACGTCGAAATGCAGGTGCTGCACTGTCCCGGACATACGCCGGGTCACGTGGTCTTTTTCAACGACTCCGCGCGCCTGGCGCTCGTCGGCGATGTGCTGTTCAAGGGCTCGGTCGGCCGCACCGATTTCCCGAAGGGCGACTTCGATACGCTGATCAATTCGATCCGCCTGAAGCTTTGGCCGCTTGGCGACGACGTGGCCTTCATTTCCGGCCATGGGCCGATGTCCACCTTTGGCGAAGAACGTCTCAACAACCCGTTCTGCAGCGACTGGTCCTGATACACCGCGAACCTACCAGTTGCTGATCGAGGTTGCCGATCCGGTCCGGGTGCGTATCGGGCGGCTCGGTGAGTTCGTGTTTCCGGCGGGGCTCTACATCTATACCGGAAGCGCGTTGCGCAACTTCGAGGCGCGCATCGCCCGGCATTTGTCGCCGGCGAAGAAACTGCATTGGCACATCGATTACCTGCTGGCGGCGCATGGTGTTCGCGTACGCCAGGTCAGGCGTTTAAGCGACGTGGAGTGCCTGGTCAACCAGCGCACTACCGGCGAGGTGGTTGTGCCGGGATTCGGCGCCAGCGATTGCCGCGCCGGCTGCGCCAGCCATCTGAAGCGAACCCGGTAGGATTGTTGCCGGGTCGGTCAGTCGTGGTTGTCGATGTTGATACGGCTGGCCCAGTAGTAGGCCGTTACCTGCGACTTGGCGTGGACAGACGGGGGGATGCCGAGTTCTGACAGGATCCGTCCTGCTGCGTCAAAATTGCCGGCTTCTCCGGCGGAGATCGCGGTAAGCAGTTGGCCGAGAACCCCGTCGTCGGTCGGATTGTTCAAGGCATCGACGACTTCATCCTGAAGCGGGATCTCTTTCAGGATTTCGTTCATCGGCAGGTTGATCAGCACGCCGAGCAGCGAGAACAGGCCGGTCATGAAGGCGTTGTCGCTGAGTTCCGGCACATCCGGGATGGGATCGATGGCGGCGCTCAGGAGCTCCATCTGGCGTCCACGCGCTGCGGCCAACTGCATCAGGGGGTTCGGCGTGTTGCCATCGGCCAGGTTGTTGGCGTAGATCAGCAGTTGCAGCCAGCGCTGGAGCTGGCGGCGCCCGAGGATCGCAATGGCCTGCGAGAAGTTGCTGATCTTGGTCCGCGCCCCGACGGCGACGGAGTTGACCAAGCGCAACAAGTTGTAGGAGAGCTTGGCTTCTTCGCGGAAGATGGCTTCGATTTCGCGCGTATCGCCATCCTGCTTGACCAGATTGAGCAACTTGAGCAGCTTGAGCCGGGCGAGATCGGGTTCCTTGCCCAGTTCAGGATTCGGAGTGGTCAGAAAGTGGCTCCCCGCCCATTCGACTCCTTTTTCGGCCAGCCAGCCAAACATTTCGTAGGATTCGACGTGCGTTGCAATTTTCCGGAATCCGGCGTCGTTGGCATAAATCAGGTCGAGGGCCGAGAAGTCCTGGCGCGCAACGGTGGCGTCGAAGCTTATGGCGTTGAACGCGGCGAGGGGGATTCTGCGCAGAATCTCCGAGTGCTCGATTTGCAGGGCCAGCGACTTGCCACGGTTATGGAGCGCCTTGCATTGTGCGATTACCGGGTCGATTTCCAGGATCGATGCTGGCAGGGCGAAGGTGATCCGGTTGCTGTCCAGGGTTTTGAGAAAATCGTCCTGCAACAGGAAATCCGGGTTGATTGGCACGACCAAGGGCAGCATTTCGGCCAGTGGCGCCGCGGCCGAATTGATAAAACACTGGACGAACGCGGAAGCATCGGAGTTCGGCAGGGATTCGGACTGCCAATCGAGTGCCGCCCAACTGCGGTCGGCGGCAACAATCGGTCGGAAAAAGAAGTAAGGGGCTGGCATGTCGAAGTAAAAACCCAAATTGCTCTGGTTAGATCCTCCCGGCGGGGAGGTCTTTATTTAGTGCCCGATTCTAACCTATATCGGTAGAACCATCGGAAACTGTAGGCCTGATGAACGCCCGAGAACCGCATGGACCAAGGGTTTTCAGAGGTATTTCACCGATGGCCGAATGAAAGATAAAATCACTGATTTTGTCTCGGGGCTGCGGCATGCCGGTTGGAATCATTGAATCTCTGGATCACGAGGCGCGTGGGATCACGCGGCTCGAAGGCAAAACGGTATTTGTCGAAGGCGCCTTGCCCGGCGAGCGCGTCGAATATTCCAGTTACCGGAAAAAGCCGACCTACGAGATCGCGCGGGTAGACAGAATCCTCAAAGCCTCATCCAGCCGTGTCGAGCCGAAGTGTCCGCATTTTGGCGTATGCGGCGGATGCAGCATGCAGCACCTGGATCCGGCGGCGCAGGTGGCGGCCAAGCAGCGCGTGCTCGAATCTAATCTTTGGCATCTGGGCCGGCTGGTTGCCGAGCAACTCTATGCGCCGATTCATGGCTCGCAGTGGGGGTACCGCTTCCGGGCCCGGTTGTCGGCACGCATGGTGCCGAAGAAGGGGGGCATGCTGATCGGCTTCCACGAACGCAAGAGCAGCTACGTGGCCGACATGCACGTCTGTCCCAACCTGCCACAACACGTTTCCGACCTGCTGATGCCATTGCGCGAACTGGTAACCGGGCTGTCGATCAGCACGGCGATGCCGCAGATCGAGGTGGCTGTCGGCGAATACATGACAGCGCTGGTGCTGCGCATTCTCGAGCCGATCAACGCGGCCGACGAGACGTTGCTGCGCGCGTTTGCCGACCGCTACGGCGTGGTGTTCTACCTGCAGCCGAAAGGGCCGGCATCGGTCTTCCGCTTCTATCCGCAGGAAGGACCGCAATTGTCGTATCGTCTCCCCGACTACGACATCGAGCACTGCTTCTCGCCGACGGAGTTTACGCAAGTCAATCACGCGATCAACCGTGTGCTGGTGCGTCGAGCGATAACCCTGCTCGATCCGCGCAAGGGTGAGCGAATCGCCGACATGTTCTGCGGTCTGGGCAATTTCACGTTGCCGATCGCCCGATCAGGCGCGCAGGTCGTGGGGGTCGAAGGCAGCGCGGAACTCGTGCGCCGGGCCGGCGAGAATGCCGCCGCCAACGGACTGGAGGCGCTGGTCGAGTACGGTGTGGCCAATCTTTTCGAGGCGACGCCGGAAACGCTCGCCGCCTTGGGGCGTTTCGACAAGATGCTCATCGACCCGCCGCGCGAAGGCGCTGTCGAGCTGGTCAAGGCGATTGGCGACGAGAATGGTCCGCGCCGGATCGTTTACGTTTCCTGCAATCCGGCGACGCTAGCGCGCGACGCCGCGATCCTCGTGCATCAGAAGAATTACCGTCTGCTAGGTGCCGGGGTGGTGAACATGTTCCCCAATACATCTCACGTCGAATCGATCGCGCTGTTCGAGAAAGCCTGATCGCCACCAGCGATCTTTTTGAAGCCGGCCTGCAGTTTGATCAAGTTCCATACCCGTTGACGTTCGTCTCAATCTCATTGTTTTCCCGTGCGTTTGTACGCTCCCGGTCGGTTTTTGTTCAAAAATGGAATAATGTTCCAAAAGGGTTGACACAATCGATGCAAGCCTTATGCTCACGCTCGTGGTCAGATGGTCAGGCGGTCTGACCAAAACGAGTTTGGCCTGAGGGAGGTCCATCCGCTTCAAGCTGTCGCGGTTCATTGAATCGCAGCTGTTCTGAATGACTCAATAAAAGGAGAAAACGTGATGAAAAAACTGGCACTTGCAATACTGATCGCCTTGGGGGCAACCGGCACCCAGGCTGCCGTCGAACTGAAACTGGGGCATTTTGCCTCGGATACGCACCCCTGCGGCATTGCCGCCAAGGATTTCAAGGCAAACGTGGAAAAGCGCACCAACGGCGAGGTGAAGATCGCCCTTTACGGCAACAACGTTCTGGGATCGCCTCCCGAAGTTCTGGAACAGGTGCTTCTCGGTGCCGTCGATATGAGCCTGTCCGGCCAGGACCAACTGGCCAAACATCTGCCGTTCTATGACGTGATCAGCACGCCCTTCGCATTCAAAGACTACGCGATGGCCGACAAGATCATCGATGGCGATTTCAAGGCCTGGGCCGCACCGGAGTTGCTGAAGAAGAATCTCGTGCATCTGTCCGACTGGGAATGGGGTTTCCGCCAGCTGACGAACTCCAAGAAGCCGATCATTACCCCCGCCGATATGAAGGGCATGAAGATCCGCACCCCGCCGGCGTTTGCCTATCAGGCGTTCG
>DBMG01000030.1 GCA_002304785.1 Candidatus Accumulibacter sp. UBA704
GCAAGGTAGGAGTGGCGGCGCGTCTGTGTTAGTACGCCCTTGCGCGCGTCGATCAGAATGACGGCGAGATCTGCGGTAGAGGCGGCGGTGACCATGTTGCGCGTGTACTGTTCGTGCCCCGGCGCGTCGGCAATGATGTACTTGCGTGTGCCCGTGGTGAAGTAGCGATAAGCCACATCAATGGTGATGCCCTGTTCGCGCTCGGCCTGCAGGCCGTCGGTGAGCAGCGAGAGGTCGATGGCATCCATGCCGCGCTTTTTCGACGTGCGCTCGATGGCGCTGAGCGTGTCGACGAGGATGGCCTTGGTGTCGTACAGCAGGCGACCGATCAGCGTGCTCTTGCCGTCGTCTACGCTGCCGCAGGTGAGGAAGCGGAGCAGACCGTGGTCGGTGACGGGCGGGAGTTTTTCCGGTGCGTTCATTTTCATCTCCGATCTCAAAAGTAGCCTTCCTTCTTGCGCTGCTCCATCGACGCTTCAGAAGTCTGGTCGTCGAGGCGCGTGGCGCCGCGTTCCGTGATCGTGGTTTCGGCGGTTTCGGCGATGATCTTTGCAACGGTGTCGGCGTCCGATTCCACCGGCGCGGTACAAGTGATGTCGCCGACCGTGCGGAAGCGCACCTTGAGATGTTCCACCTTGTCTTCCGGACGTGCCGGGGTGATGTCGGTCACCGGCAGCAGGCCGCCGCTCTTGCGTACCACCGGGCGGGTGTGAGCGTAGTAGATCGACGGCAGTTCGAGGTTTTCGCGCTCAATGTATTGCCAGACGTCGAATTCCGTCCAGTTCGAGATCGGGAAGACGCGGATGTTCTCGCCCTTGAAGCTGCGCGCGTTGTACAGGTCCCACAGCTCCGGGCGCTGGTTTTTCGGATCCCACTGGCCGAACTCGTCGCGGAAGGAAAAAATTCGTTCCTTGGCACGGGCCTTTTCCTCGTCGCGCCTGGCGCCGCCGATACAGGCGTCGAAACCGAATTCCTCGATCGCTTCGAGCAGCGTCACCGACTGATGTTTGTTGCGCGATTCGTCCGGCGATTTGAGCACGACCGTGCCGCGCCTCATCGAGTCTTCCACCGAACGCACGATCAGCCGTTCGCCAAGCTCGGCGGCACGTTTGTCGCGGTAATCGGTGACTTCCCGGTAGTTGTGGCCGGTGTCGATGTGCATCAGCGGAAAGGGAAAGCGGCCGGGGCGGAAGGCTTTTTCGGCGATGCGTAGCATGCAGATCGAGTCCTTGCCGCCGGAGAACAGCAGAACCGGGTTGGCGCACTGCCCGGCGACCTCGCGCATGATGTGGATGGCTTCCGATTCGAGCCAGTCGAGGTGGGTCAGTGTTTGTTTTGTCAGCGTGGTCATACGTTGGCTTTCAGAAGTCAGGCTTTCTTGACATGCAATCCGCATTCTTTGCTTTCAGGTTGTTCCCACCACCACCGCCCGGCGCGGATGTCTTCGCCGACGGTGATGGCGCGCGTACACGGAGCGCAGCCGATGCTCGGGTAGTGCTTGTCGTGCAGGGCGTTGTACGGGACGTCGTTGAGCTTGATGTAGGTCCAGACTTCCTTTTCCGTCCAGTCGGCCAGCGGGTTGAATTTCTCCAGGCCATTGGCTTCGTCGAACGTCTGAACCGGCAGGCCTTGGCGCGTGGCCGACTGCTGGGCACGCATGCCGGTGATCCAGGCTCTTTTCCCGGCCAGCGCGCGTTGCAGCGGCTCGACTTTGCGTACGTGGCAGCAGCCCTTGCGGAGTTCGACCGATTCGTAGAAGGCATTGATGCCGTGCTCGTGAGTATAGGTTTCGAGCAGGTCGTGGCGCGGGTAATAGAGCTTGAGCGTCAGGCCGTAGTGTTTCCGGACATCGGCGATGAGATCATAGGTTTCCGGAGGCAGGCGGCCGGTGTCGAGCGAGAAGTTTTCAATGCCAAGTTGCTCGGTGTGGATCAGGTCGGTCAGCACCATGTCCTCGACACTCAGGCTATTGGCTAGCGCGGCTGGCGCGTAATCGGTAGCGATCTTCTTAAGCAGCGCGATGGCAAGTTCCGTCTTCTGCGACACAGCATCAAGTAGCGCAGTGTCGTCGAGATTGATGGTCCGGATGGGCGGCATGTGGCGGTTCCTCAGGCGGAACGGCGACGGAACAGCGGCTGCGGCTGGTCGACGGCGGTTTGGTAGGACTCGGAAAAATCGGTGAGGCCGGCCAATGCCGCTTCGATATCCTTGTCGGGTCGCACGGCATAGGCGTCGAAGCCGCAGCGTTTCATGAAGTAGATCTGGTCCTGCAGCACGTCGCCGATGGCGCGTAGTTCACCTTGGAAGCCGAAACGTTCGCGCAGCAGGCGTGCCGTCGAGTAGCCGCGGCCGTCGGCGAACTTCGGAAAGTTGACGGCAATTACCGTGAAGCGTCCGAGGTCGTCGGCGATCGCTTCCGGCCCTTCGTGGCTGTCGATCCACACGCCGATGGGGCGTTCGCGCGAGAGAATTTCGTCCTTGCGCGCTTGCCAGACGGGCAGTGGGAAGATGATGTCCTCGCCCGTCAGCGCAACCGATTCCGGCGTTTCGCCTTCGGCCAGCTTCAGGAGTTGCCAAATGTCCTCGACGATGCGGTTGTTCTTGATGATCCTAGACATGGGCGGCTCCTTCTTCCGTAATGGCCGGTTTCCTGCGGTCGCGCCCGGCGTAGGCGCGTTCCTTGAACGGTTCGATGCCCAGGCGCTTGTAGGTGTCGATGAAACGTTCGCTCGACGAACGCTGTTCGACATAGACGTTGACCAGCGACTCAATCACGTCCGGCACTTCTTCGGCCGAGAACGACGGTCCGATGACCTTGCCGATCGTTGCGTCGTTGCCTTGCTGGCCACCGACGGTGATCTGGTACCACTCCTCGTTGTTCTTATCAACGCCGAGGATGCCGATGTTGGCGACGTGGTGGTGGCCGCAGGAGTTCATGCAGCCCGAGATGTTCAGCGAGATCTCGCCGATATCGTGCAGGTAGTCGAGATCGTCGAATTTCTCGTGCACGGCCAGGGCGATCGGCACCGAGCGGGCGTTGGCCAAGGCGCACAGATCGCCACCGGGACAGCAGATCATGTCCGTGAGCAAACCGATGTTGGCCGTGGCCAAGCCGTGCGCGCGGGCGGTGGCCCAGATGTCGGGAAGGTCGCGTTGGCGCACGTCGGCCAGCACCACGTTTTGCTCGTGTGTGACGCGCAGCTCGCCGAAACTGAAGCGGTCGGCAAGATCGGCGACAACGTCCATCTGGATGTCGGTTATGTCGCCGGGTGCTACGCCGGGTGCCTTGAGCGAGAGCGTCACGGCGGCGTATCCGGGCACTCTGTGGGGATGCACGCTGCGCTTCGCCCAAGCGGCGAAGGTCTTGTTGGCAGCAATGGCGGCGTTAAAGGTGGGGTCGTCTGCCGGTAGCGATGCGTACGCGGGCGGCGCGAAATGCGCTGCAACGCGGTCGAATTCCTCGTCGGTCAGTGTTGCCGGGCCATCCTTGAGGAAGGACCACTCTGCTTCCACTTGCCGGGAAAATTCCTCGACGCCCAGTGCGTTGACCAGGATCTTGATGCGCGCCTTGTAAAGATTGTCGCGGCGGCCGTAGCGGTTATATACGCGGATCAAGGCGTCAAGATAGGTGAGCAGATGCCGGCGCGGCAGAAAGTCGCGCACGACCTTGCCGATGACCGGCGTGCGCCCCATGCCGCCGCCGGCGAACACGCGGACGCCGATTTCACCCGATTCGTTCCGCACCAATTCCAGTCCCACGTCGTGCGTGCGGATCACCGCCCGGTCCTCCGCGGCGGCATTGACCGCGATCTTGAACTTGCGCGGCAGGAAGGCGAATTCCGGGTGGAACGTCGACCACTGGCGCAGGATTTCGCAGTACGGGCGCGGGTCGGTCAACTCGTCAGGTGCAACGCCTGCGAACTTGTCGGTGGTGATGTTGCGGATGCAGTTGCCCGAGGTCTGGATCGCGTGCATCTCGACGGTCGCCAGTTCGCCGAGGATTTCCGGCGTTTCCTCGAATTTCGGCCAGTTGAGCTGCATGTTCTGGCGCGTGGTGAAATGCCCGACGCTGCGGTCATAGCGGCGCGAGACGTCGGCCAGCTTGCGGAGTTGTGCCGAGGAGAGCAGGCCATAGGGGATGGCAATGCGCAGCATCGGTCCGTGGCGCTGGATATAGAGGCCGTTCTGCAGGCGCAGCGGGCGCAATTCGTCGTCCGACAGCGTTCCAGCCAGATTGCGGGCGATCTGGCCGCGATACTGGGCGACGCGCTCGTTGACGAGCTGTTGGTCGATGGTGTCGTAGCGATACATGTCCGCTTTTCCTTAAATGACGATTACAGGGAAATCAATTTGCCGCCGACCAGCACCAGCATGCTGGCCAGCATCGGGCGCAGAACGCGTTCCGGTACCTTCGCCGAAACATGGCTGCCCAACCATATCCCGGGCAGGGAACCCAGCAGCAGGCTGCCAAGCAGGGTCCAGTCGACGCCGCCGATGGCCCAGTGCCCGACGCCTGCGACCAGCGTCAGCGGCACGGCGTGCGCCAGGTCGCTGCCGACGATACGTATTGCCGGCAGTTTCGGGTACAGGAAGAACAGCACGGCGACGCCGAGCGCACCCGCACCTACCGAAGACACGGTGACCAGGATGCCGAGGATCACGCCGACGCCGACGGTCGTTGGAGACTGAAAACGGGTGTGAGTTCGGTCGCCAGCGTGCAACAGAGCATACCGCTGCAGTTGCTGGCGAAAGACGATGGCCAGTGCGGTGAGCAGCAGGGCGATTCCCAGCGAGATGGAGATGACGTGGCTGACAGCGGCGCTCTGCTTCGGCAGGAAGGATAGTGCCCAGATAGTCACGACCGACGCCGGAATACTGCCGCTTGCTAGCAGGCCGGTGATGCGCCAGTCGACATGTTCCTTGCGCGCATGGACCGCCGTGCCGCCGGCCTTGGTGATCGCCGCGTAGAGCAGGTCGGTGCCGACCGCGGTGGCCGGATGAATGCCGAATATCAGGACCAGCAGCGGCGTCATCAGCGAGCCACCGCCGACGCCGGTCAGGCCGACGATGGTGCCAACGACGAATCCCGAGAGGGGGTAGAGCCAATCCATGATGTTCGGTCCCTCGGTTGATTAAAGTGACCGTATGGTATTGCTTATAAGTTGAACGAAAAAGAATATTAAGTTAGATTATTAGAACAGAACGTTATTTGGATGTGAGGATGAAGCTACAGCAGTTGCGTTATCTGGTTGAGGTTTCCCGTTGCGGACTCAATGTGTCAGAGGCCGCGGAGGTTCTGTATACCTCGCAGCCCGGTGTTTCCAAGCAAATCAAAATGCTCGAGGATGAACTGGGCGTGGTGGTCTTCGAGCGAAGCGGCAAACGCCTAACGGCGGTGACCGAGCCGGGCAAACGTGTCCTCGACATCGCCGAGCGGATTCTCCGCGATGTCGGCAACATAAAACGCGTCAGCGAGGAATATGCGGGCGGCAACACGGGCAGCCTGATCATCGCCACCACGCACACGCAGGCGCGCTATGCCTTGCCCGCCGTGGTCAAGAAGTTCGTCGAACGGCACCCGGATGTCCGGTTGTCGATGCACCAGGGAAGCCCGACGCAGATCGCCGAATGGACCCTGAAGGGAGAGGCGGACATTGCCATCGCCACCGAGGCACTCGATCAGTATCCGCAACTCGTGATGCTGCCTTGTTACCAGTGGGGGCATAGCGTCGTCGCGCCGGATGGACACCCGATCCTCTCCGCCAATACCATCACGCTCGCCGAACTGGCACGCTGGCCGCTGATTACCTATGATCCGGCTTTTGCCGGCCGGTCCAGAATCAACAAGGCGTTCGAGCGAGCCCAGTTGACACCCAACATCGTGCTGGCGGCCATCGATGCCGACGTGATCAAGACCTATGTCAGCCTCGGGCTTGGCCTGGGCATCATCGCCAGCATGGCCTATGATCCGGCGCGCGATCAGGGATTGCAGGCACGCGATGTGTCGCAGTTTTTTGGCCTGAACACAACTCGCCTGGGATTGCGGCGCGGAACCTACCTGCGCCGTTTCGAATACGATTTCATCGAGCTGTTTGCCTCGCATCTATCGAAGCGCGCGGTCGACATGGCGATGGAAGGATCTGGAATCAATGATGAATATCAGCTTTGACCCGTCAGGGCAGCCGCCCAAGACCCTTTTGGCCCGGGTTGTCGGGGTGGTGGTGGGTGTGATTGCCCTGGGTGTTGCCCTTATGTTCTCGGCCGTGGTTTTTGTG
>DBMG01000188.1 GCA_002304785.1 Candidatus Accumulibacter sp. UBA704
GTAAGCCCCCGGCGAAGTCATCTGTGAATTGAGGCAATAGACCGGGAAGATCGTGTCCGCTAAAGAAACATGGTGGACACGATCGATGGAAATACAGAAACCGATGCGGCGCAGGCGGTATCACCCGGAAGAATTCAAGCAGGCGGTCATTGCGGCCTGTTGCGAGCCGGAGGCCTCGGTGGCTGGAATCGCGATGGCCAATGGGGTCAATGCCAATCAGGTCCGTCGCTGGATGCGTGAGCGTGGTATTGAAGCGCCGACGCGGCGCTTACCGATGCTCACGGGGATGGCCCCGGCCTTCGTGCCGGTGCCGATTGCGACGCCGGAATCGCCAGCTATCCGGATCGAAATTCGCCGTGGCAATGCCGCGATCAAGATCGATTGGCCGGTCCAGGCCTCGGGGGATTGTGGCGCCTGGTTACGCGACTGGCTTCGATGATCCGGGTCGAGGCCTTATGGTTGTCGGTCGAACCGCTCGACATGCGCGCCGGCACGGAGACGATTCTGGCGCAGGTGGTTCAGGTGTTTGGTGCGGCGCAGCCGCATCACGCCTACCTGTTTGCCAACCGACGCGGCACCCGGATGAAAGTCCTGATCCATGACGGGCACGGCATCTGGCTGGCCCATCGGCGTCTGAATCAGGGACGTTTCCACTGGCAGAGCGGCAGTGGAACGCTGCCGCTCACCCGAGCACAGTTCGACGCCCTGATTCTGGGTCTGCCGTGGGAGCGATTGGCCGACGGCGGCGTGATCCGGATTGTTTGAAGATATGCCATTGTGGAAGTCCACCATAGCCCGATGGGCGTCGGTCGGGCATCATTCGAGGCATGCCGCTTCCCGCCCATCTTGACCAACTCAACGCTGACGAACTGCGTTGCCTGCTGATCGAGAGTCAGGCCAAGATCGACAAGCTTACCTACGAGTTGGCGTACTACAAGCGACAACGCTATGGCGTGAAGGCGGAGCATCTGTCGGCTGAGCAGGCGCAGCTGTTCGAAGAGACGACCGCCGCCGATCTGGCCGCGATCGGCGAAGAACTCGAACGGCTGTGCAGTTCCCCGGCCAAGGAGAAAGACCACCCCAAACGCAAGCCGTTGCCGGCGGAACTGCCGCGCACCGAGATTCACCACGAACCGGAAACAACGACCTGTGCCTGTGGCTGCCAGATGAAGCGCATCGGCGAAGATATCGCCGAGAAGCTCGACTACACCCCGGGCACCTTTACGGTGGAACGGCACATCCGCGGTAAGTGGGCCTGTACCCAGTGCGAAACGCTGGTGCAGGCGCCGGTTCCGGCGCATGTGATCGATAAGGGGATTCCGACCACCGGGCTGCTCGCCCAGGTGCTCATCGCCAAATACCTGGACCACCTGCCGCTGTATCGCCAGGAAGGCATCTTCGGTCGGGCCGGATTACCCCTCCCGCAATCGACCCTGGCCCAGTGGGTGGGTCAGATGGGCGTGGCCCTGCAACCGCTGGTCGATGCCCTGAAAGACGAGATGCTGGCGCATCCGGTCCTGCATGCCGACGAGACGCCGGTGGCGATGCTCGATCCCGGCGCAGGAAAGACGCATCGGGCCTACCTGTGGTCCTACAGCATTGGCGCCTTCGAGCCAATCAAGGCGGTGGTCTATGACTTCGCCGAAAGCCGGGCCGGCAAGCATGCGCAGAACTTCCTGGGGAAGTGGCGCGGCACCCTGGTGTGCGACGACTACTCGGGCTACAAGGCGCTGATTGCCGAGGGCGTGACCGAAGCCGGCTGCATGGCCCATGCGCGGCGGAAATTCTTTGATCTGCACGCCGGCCATCAGAGCCAGATCGCCGGCGAGGCCCTCGCGTATTTCCAGAAGCTCTACGCCATCGAGCGCGAGGTGGCCGAACTCGAGCATGACGATCGGCGACGATTACGTCAGGAACAGGCCAAACCGATCCTTGATGAATTCGAAACCTGGCTCAAGGGGCGACGGCAACAAGTACCCAACGGCTCAGCAACCGCCAAGGCGATCGACTACAGTCTACGGCGCTGGACGGCGCTCACCCATTATCTGCACGACGGTCAAGTGCCGATCGACAACAACTGGGTCGAGAACCGCATTCGCCCGATTGCCACCGGGCGGAAGAACTGGCTCTTCGCCGGGAGCCTGCGTGCCGGCCAGCGCGCCGCCGCCATCATGAGCCTGATCCAGTCCGCCAAGCTCAATGGCCATGATCCCTTCGCTTATCTGAAGGATGTCCTGTCGCGCCTGCCAACCCAGCCGTTCAGCAAAATCGCCGAACTTCTTCCGCATCGCTGGCAGAGCAACCCTTCCTGAATCTCGCGTCAAGGTGAGTTCGCCGGGCGCTTACGTAGAAAAACCCTTTTTCCGAGGGAATACGGACAAAGGAATGGCGCGGATTTTCGCGCCATTTTGTTTTTGCCTATTGACCGGTTTGTTCTTGCCAGAATCGCTGTGACCTCACAGCTGGGCGTTCTGCGATCTTTCCCTTTTTCTTCTTTCTTACCCGGTTACCGCATACCCGTGGTGCGCCAGCTTCTCGATGTTGTGGACAAGACAGAAGAGTTTCCACTGCGTATCGACCTTCTGCTGGCCGCGCAGCGTGAAGCGATTGAGACGTTTGTTGTGCCGGATGTTTCCAAACACCGGCTCAACGGTGGCGAAACGTCTCCCGTATAGCGCTTTGCCTTCAGGGCTGTCGATCGCCCGTCTCATGAGATCGGTGTAACTCACTTGAGTTGAGTCCGCCTTGCCCCGGAAGAAGCTGACCTGTCGGACTTTCGTTTTCTCCGCGGTGCGCAGGCATTTCGCGCGTTGATCGCACGGCACGCAATCGCGCAGCGCTCCGGAGAACTTGGTCGAGACGTAGCCGTTGTGGATGCAGTTCGAACCGTTCTGATAGAGCATCTTGCCGGCTGGGCAGATACAGGTTCCTGTCGTCGGGTCGTAAGCAAAGTCCGCCGGTTTGTAGGTCTTGTTGGCTTTCTTTGGATGCGCCTTGTCGTAGAGCGGATCGGGAAGGGCTTTGTACTTCTCTTGATCCTTGAACCGTTCGTCCCGCTTCCTCATGCCATTGTCGGCAATCAGGGCCGGGATGTTGTCGGTGGCCAGCGCTTTGAGATTGGTTTCGGAGTGATAACCGGCATCGGCGGTGATCAGGGTCTGGTCGGTACGTAATGGGTCCGTTGCCTTGATGACGGGGAGCAGCAGTTCTTGTTCTGCTCCCGTACCATGGGCCTGGGCTTCGACGATTATCTGGTGCGCGTCATCGACAGCGGCGACGCCACAGAAACCTTGAATCACGCCTTTGGACGTGGCCATCTTGGCGCTGTCCGGATCGGTGCGATTGCTCTTGCGGAGCGTGCCTTTGCTGCCCTTGCGATCGTGCGGGTGTGCGGTGAGCCAGTCGCGCAGTTGAGCCGCTTCTTGCTCTAGCCTCTCGATGCGTCGGGTAGTCTTGTCGGCCAAGTCGGGTTCAACTGGCAGGGTGTCGTTCTCGCGGTGACGGGCCAGCATGGCTTTCGCGGCGCCTTCGAGCTTGTCCGCCTGACGGGCAAAATCGGCGCGGGTGCCACTCTTGGCCTTGCTGGCATTGCTTGGCAGCTTGACGCCATCGATGGCGAACATCTGCCGCCCGATCAACCCTTGCCGGTCGCAGAGATACAGGACTTGGGCAAAGAGCTTGGCGACGTCGTTTCCCAATCCGGAGACGAAGGCGGCGATCGTCGTGAAGTGCGGTGCGCTGTCACCGGAGAGGGCAATGAAGCTGACGTGTTCGCGGCACAGCCGTTCAATCCCTCGGCTACTGACGACGCCTTCGGCGTAGGCACAGAGGATGATCTTGAGCAGCATGCCCGGCGGGTAGGCCGAGGCGCCGGTGTCGTCGTTGCGGTAGCGGGCGTCAAAACCAGACAGGTCGAAATCGTGATCGAGCAGGTGATGGACGGCGTGAGCAAAGCTGCCGGGTAACAGCTGTTTCTCCAGATCAACCGCGAGAAACCGGGGGCTCAGGTCAATCGTCTTGTAGCGTGCCATGGACTACCTCCGTATCCAATAACCATTGGATCATTGATATTCCATTCGGTTCACGGCACGATGCGATTTATGAAGATATTTTTTCTACAGCGTCGTTAGCCCACACAACGATGGAAGCACTCTCAAAGATCCTCGATTTCATTGGCAAGTACGCATGGGCGGTTTTTGTCACGACGTGCTTTGTCTTGTTCGTCCCTGATGACGCAGCAAAACAGATTGGATTGAGCGAGCTTCGCGAACAGTTCAAAGGTGCGTTGTGGATACTGCTCGTGCTTACATCTGTAGTTTCTCTTGGCGCTCTACTACAGTACATTGACCGCCGACTTCTCGATGGCTGGCTGGAATCACGACGAAAAGAGAAGACTCGACAGAAGCAACAGCAAGAGGTCATGGACGCTCTGGCGCTCCGTCTCAGCAGCCTCGACCTAAACGAGCAAATGTGGATTAAGTATTGCCTCTTCCACAATACACAAACGCTCTCTGCCGAACGAACGAATCGAACCGCACAATCGCTGAATCACAAAGGAATCGTTGAAGAAGGCCCAGGCCACATCCTTGACTTGCCATTTCACATTCCCGACCAAGTCTGGCGCTACCTCCTTGACCACAAAAGCGAGTTGCTTCCCGAGGTAGAGCGGAAGGACCGGCGCTTCCNNAGGTTCAGAAAGTCACTATGGGCCAATTACTAGCGTGTGGGCTAACCCCGCAGTCCACCGGACCAGCGCGAAAGGCCGCGCAGGCCGGTAAATTTGAACGTTGAGGCTGTAGAAAAGTAAGCCCCCGGCGAAGTCATCT
>DBMG01000064.1 GCA_002304785.1 Candidatus Accumulibacter sp. UBA704
TCGGCCTGAGCGGCCGTTGATCAATTGTTCGGTGTCGGGCGGCAACGTGGCGGTGAGCCGCCCTTCAGCCTCTTGCGGCCTTGAACGGCCGCTTCCTCATCGTCGCTACAGCCGGACCCGACCCTCAGCGGTCCTACACGGCATCCCTGCTTCTACGCTGGTGACAGAGCAGACCGGCCGTTCATCGAGGCTGCTCACCGATAAATCGTCGGCCAAAGCCGCCCCTAGTCTGGGCAATAGAATAGGTCTCTTTTCTCCCAGTAAGCGGTCGATTTCTCTGGCCGCTTCGGGTTATTGGTAAGTGTCCCCTTTAAGACTGCATTCTGGAGATACCAGTCGCAACGTTCTGCTGCCGGATCAATAAAACAGTCATTCAAATTCGACGATTAATTGATCGACGCTGAGACTCTCACCCGGTTGGGCAACGACCCGTTTGATCTTGCAGTCCTTTTCCGCTTTGAGGATATTCTCCATTTTCATTGCTTCAATCACTGCGAGTTTTTCGCCAGCGCGTACCGTCTGTCCGGGGGATACTGCGATTTCCCGCAATAGTCCGGGCATCGGCGAGAGGAGGAATTTCGACATGTCGGGCGGTGCTTTGGCCGGCATTCTCGCCAGCAAGCGATCGGCCTTGGCCGTTATCACGACAGCCTTGACCTGTTTTCCGAGATGCGTGATGCGATACTCCAGCCCCGATCGCTCGAGTTGCATGCAAATGGGCTGGTCATTACAGGTGCCGCGAAACACCAGGTCACGGAACTGCCAGTTCGAGACGATGCGGTACTGCCGATCGGCATGCTGGATCGAGTAACCTCCTGGGATTTCCGTCAAGACGACGGGATAGTTGGTTCTTTCGATGAATACCGCCCAGTCCGGGCCAACCTTGCGTTCGTGCCCTTTCATCCGACCGCTGATCTTGACGGCACGATCGATGTAGCGCCGTCTTGCAAAGGCGGCTACCGCCACGAGCAAGGTCAGGTCGGGATGACCAACATCGGCCGCAGTGAAGCCTTTCGGATATTCCTCGGAGAGGAACGCAGTCGTAAAAATACCCGAGACGAATCGTGGATTCTGCATCAGCGCCGCCTGGAATGTGGTGTTTGAACTGACGCCACGAATCAGGAGGGCGTTCAGCGCCTCGCGCATGCGTTCAATGGCCTGTTGCCGCGTCTCGCCGTGGCAGATCAGTTTGGCGATCATCGAGTCGTAATGCATCGAGATCTCGCCGCCTTCGTAGACGCCCGTGTCGACGCGTACTTTCCCCGGCGCTTCGTCGGGTGGTTGAAAACGCACCAGGCGCCCGGTAGATGGCAGGAATCCGCGGACTGGATCTTCCGCATTGATCCGGCATTCGATCGCCCAGCCATCCGGTTTGATGTCGTCCTGCGCGATCGGCAGCTTCTCTCCCGCTGCGACACGGATCATCAGTTCGACGATGTCGAGTCCGGTGATCATTTCCGTGACCGGATGTTCGACCTGCAGCCGGGTGTTCATTTCGAGGAAATAGAAGGATTTGTCGGAACCGACGACGAATTCGACGGTGCCCGCGCTCTGGTATCCGACGGCTTTGGCTAGCGCAACAGCCTGCACGCCCATGGCTTTTCTTAAGTTTTCGTCGATGAACGGGGACGGCGCCTCTTCGACGACCTTCTGGTGCCGGCGCTGGATGGAACATTCGCGTTCGAGCAGATAAACCGTATTGCCGTGGCTGTCCGCGATGATTTGAATCTCGATATGGTGCGGCCCTTCGACGAATTTTTCGATGAACACGCGATCATCGCCGAAGGCCGCCCGCGCCTCGTTGCGGCAGGAATCAAAGCCTTCGGCGCATTCGGCGTCGTTCCTGGCGATGCGCAAGCCCTTGCCGCCGCCGCCGGCCGNNGCCTTGATCATCACCGGATAGCCAACGCGCCGGGCGATTTCCAAGGCCTGTTGAGCATCGGCTATTGCGTCGTTGAAACCGGGGATCGTGCTCACGCCCGCTGCTGCAGCCAGTTTCTTCGATTCAATCTTGTCACCCATCGCAGCAACCGAGTGATGTTTCGGGCCGATGAAAACAATGCCCGCCTCTTCCAGGCGCCTTGAAAAATCCGGGTTCTCGGATAGAAAGCCATAGCCTGGATGTACGGCCTCGGCGCCGGTCTGGCGACAGGCGGCGATAATCTTGTCGATGGCGAGGTAGGATTCCTTTGATGGTGGAGGCCCGATACAGACGGATTCGTCAGCCATCTCAACGTGCAGCGCGTTCTTGTCAGCCTCGGAATAGACGGCAACGGTCTTGATGCCCATCCGTCGNNGCGGTCTTAATGACGCGGCAGGCGATTTCCCCGCGATTGGCAATCAGTAACTTGCTGAACATTCGATCTCCTTGACCCCGCTGCGGAAGCAGGCGGACCGCTCGGCGTCGGTACCTCCTGCGGATGAATTGGCTTTCGAGCCCACGGGTGAAATTCTCACAGGGGAATGTTGCCGTGCTTGCGCCACGGATTCTCGAGTTGCTTGTCGGCCAGCATGGCCAGAGAACGACAGATTCTCTTGCGCGTTTCGTGCGGCATGATGACGTCGTCGATGAAGCCGCGTGCGCCGGCAACGAAGGGGGTGGCGAATTTTTTCTTGTACTCGACTTCGCGCTGCGCCAGTTTGTCTGGATCGTTCTTTTCCTCGCGGAAAATGATCTCGACAGCGCCTTTCGGACCCATCACCGCAATTTCAGCCGTAGGCCAGGCGAAGTTGACGTCGCCGCGCAAATGCTTCGAGGCCATCACGTCGTAGGCGCCGCCATACGCTTTTCTGGTGATAATGGTTACTTTTGGAACCGTGCATTCGGCGTAGGCATAAAGCAGTTTGGCACCATGCTTGATGATGCCGCCGAACTCCTGAGCCGTCCCGGGCATGAAACCGGGAACATCGACGAAGGTGACCACCGGAATGCCGAACGCGTCGCAAAAACGGACGAAACGTGCGGCCTTCGTCGAGCTTTTTATGTCGAGACAGCCAGCCATGACGAGTGGCTGGCTGGCGACAAAACCGACCGGCGATCCATCCATCCGTCCGAAGCCAATCACAATGTTGCGGGCGAAGTCCGGTTGCAACTCGAAAAAATCGCCGTCGTCGACGATCTTCAGGATCAGTTCCTTGATGTCGTATGCCTTGTTCGGATTATCCGGAACCAGCGTGTCGAGTGAAAAATCGAGCCGTTCGGCAGGGTCCTGTGCAGGCCAGGTCGGTGGCTTCACCCGGTTGCTCGCGGGCAAGAAACCAAGAAAACGGCGAATGACCATGAGCGCTTCGACATCGTTTTCGAAGGCCAGATCGGCGACGCCCGACGTGCTAGTGTGCGTGACGGCGCCGCCCAGGTCTTCGGCGCTGACATCCTCGTGCGTCACCGATTTGACGACCTCCGGTCCGGTGACGAACATATAGGATGAGTCCTTGACCATGAAGATGAAATCGGTCAGCGCCGGGCTATACACGGCACCACCGGCACACGGCCCCATGATGAGCGAGATCTGCGGGATGACGCCGGAAGCCAGCATGTTGCGCTGGAATATCTCCGCATAACCGCCCAGCGAGTCGACACCTTCCTGAATACGCGCGCCGCCGGAGTCGTTAATACCAATGATCGGAGCGCCAACCTTGATCGCATGATCCATCAGTTTACAGATTTTCTGCGCGTGTGCTTCCGAGAGGGACCCGCCGAAAACGGTAAAGTCCTGAGAGTAGACGAACATCAGACGGCCGTTGATCGTGCCGTATCCAATGACTACGCCGTCGCCCGGAATCTGTTTTTGCGACATGCCGAAGTCTGCGCACCGATGCTCCTTGAACATGTCCCACTCTTCAAACGAGCCGGTGTCGAGCAACAACTCAATCCGCTCGCGCGCGGTCAGCTTGCCTTTGGCGTGTTGGCCCTCGATGCGTTCTTGTCCGCCACCAAGGCAGGCAGCCTGTCTCTTGTCGGCCAATTGGCGAATGATATCGTTCATGAAGAAACCCCTCACATAAACATGGCGATGTGACTGAACGACCTGCATTCAGTTCAATTGAGACACAATCCTGGCCAGATGCGCCGAACCAAAATGGATTTCCCAAGTCGATCCTGTATCCGGGGGAAACCTATCACCATATTGCGCGTTACGTGTTTCGTTCCTAATACGGCAGTCCCTAATTAGGCCGCAACATCATAAATTTTATGGCTCCCATGCTCTCATGCTCTCATGATTAATAGCCTCTGGCGCAGATCTGCAATGACTGTGTTGGGTCGGGAGTGCGGTTCCCCGATAGAGTATGAAAAACGCTATTTCAACCGGCTGACGAGTGTCTAGAAAAACCGGGGCGATTCAGTCCGCGACTTGAGCAGTGACCGGACAGACACCCGCGCTTGCCCGGCCGACGACCATTCGCTCAGCGGTCAGGCGTCCGGGCCGAAAAACCGGGTCTCATCACGTTTTTTTGGCGCGATAGACACAGACAACTCGCGAAACATTTCACATCGCTTCTCGCTGACCATTCTTTACATTCATTTGTGGTAAGTTGTCGTCGTAAAATGAAAACCTCCCGGGCCTCCTGTGCTTCATGGCACGTGTTGCAGCGCAACAGAAGAGAGAGCAAGGCTCGGATCACTTCAAGTTTGCGTGCCCGAAACGGCTTCAGGTGGCCAGACATGTCCAGCAGTTCACGCCAGCATTTCATTCTTTTTTCCGTAATCAGCTATGCCGTGTTGGCGCTGGCGTGGATTTTCCTGTCGGACAAATTGCTGCCGCTCGCGCCCAGCAACGACGCGGTCGTTCTGCTCTCGACGGCCAAGGGGATCTTGTTCGTTGCTGTAACAGCTATTTTCTTGTTTATCGCATTGAAGTCAGTTCCCGCAGCCGCGACGGATGATCCGCAAATCGGTGAAAAGGGAACAGCGATCAGTCAAAAAACGCCCCGCTGGCCGCTCTACGCTGGCGCAGTGGTCACGGTCATTGCCCTTGTCATTGCCTTGGTCAGCGCTTCAATCAAGCAAAGCCAGAAATACGACCGGGACAACTCGATTCTCCTGGCCAAGAATGTGACCCAGCTGTTGGACCGCGAAATTACAGGACGCTTTGAAAAGGTCAACGTCGCACTGCATTCGATTGCCTATGTGCATCAATTGAATCAAGGCAACAAGCCGACTTCGATCGATTTTTCCGATTACATCCGGCAACACAAGCGTTTTCTGCCTAACGTAAGCATCATCGGAGTCACAGACGCTGCGGGTGTCATTCTGTTCAGCAGTGAATCCCTGGACGGGAAGCCGATCAATGTCAGTGACAGGGATTACTTCATCCAGGCACGCACCGAACGGAATTCGGAACTCATCGCCACCGGTCCGATCCAGGATCGCATCAACGGGACCTGGAGCATTGTGCTCGCCCGTCGAATCGACACCGCCGACGGCCGTTTTGGCGGGGTTATTTTCGCAACGTTGGCGACATCGCATTTCAACGAGCCGCTGTCATCCATTGAACTCGGCGCGCAAGGTGCTGCAACGATACGCGCCCTCGATCTGGCCCTGGTTCATCGCTTTCCGGACACCAAAGGCGCCGTCGGGAACAGGTCGGTTTCCAAGGAGCTTGCCGATCATCTGCACGCCTCTCCGATGGAGGGAGCGTATGTCGCAAAAACGCAACTCGACGGTATTGAGCGCATCAACGTCTATCGCAAACTTGGGCAATACCCGTTTTACGTTCTTGTCGGGCTCGCCACCGACGATTTGCGGGAAGCATCGAGAACCGAAATCCTGTTCCTTCTTGGGCTGGGAACACTGGCTGTCCTGGCCGCCATGTTCGCAACCTTGCTGGCGTATCGCACCTACCGTCGCCAGGCCGATGATCTCGACGAACGTCGACGGATGGACGAGGAGTTGAATCGGCTCCTGGCCGAACGAACGAAGCTGAACGACGAACTCGTTCTGCGCGCCAACGATGCCGAGGCGGCCAATCGCGCGAAGAGTGAATTCGTCGCCAACATGAGCCATGAGATCCGCACACCGATGAACGCCATTCTCGGACTCACCTATCTGCTCGAAAAAATCGCCTTGCCCGGTGACGCCACGGAAATGGTTCGCAGGGTCAAACAGGCCGGTCGAACGCTGCTCAGCATCATCAACGACATTCTCGATTTCTCCAAGATCGAGTCCGGCCGATTGGAAATCGAGCAAGCGCCATTCCGCCTCGGCGACGTGCTCGACAATCTTTCCACGATCATGTCGGCCAACGCGCAGGAAAAGGAGATTGAGCTCATCATCGCCATGCCTCCGAGCCGAACTCGCGCCTTGAGAGGTGATGCGCTGCGACTGGAGCAGATACTGATCAATCTCACCGGAAACGCGATCAAGTTTACCGAACGCGGGCACGTCGCCGTTTCAATCTCCGTGATCAATGAAAACGACAAGGAAATCACGCTACGCTTCTCCGTCAGCGACACGGGAATCGGCATTCCCGCCGAGAAGCAGAAGGAGATCTTTGCGCCGTTTCTTCAAGCCGACAATTCGACCAGCCGCCGCTATGGTGGATCGGGCCTGGGGCTGACGATCAGCCGGCGCCTAGTGGAAGCGATGGGCGGTGAACTGCAGTTGACGAGCGTATTGGGCAGCGGCAGCGAGTTCTGGTTCGTCCTGACCTTTGAAAGGGCGCAGGATGGCTTGCTGGCCTCGCCTGAACTGGCCAATCTGCCCGTGCTGATCGCGGAGCACAACCCGATCACCCGGGAAGCGCTGCGCGGCATCGTCGACGGATTGGGGTGGCATCCGATGACGGTCGGGTCCGGCATGGAAGCGATCTCGTATATCAAGTCGAGGAGATCGAACACCCGCGCCGGCATGGAGATACTGCTCATCGACTTCAAGATTCACGACATGGACGGCCTGGCGACGGCCAAAACCATCCGGAACGAACTCAAGGATGCGTCGGACCCCATCATCATCATGGTTACCGCGTTCTCGAACAATCAATTTCTGGACCACCCGGACAGCCATTTTGCCGACGCCATACTCGCCAAGCCCGTCACTCCCTCGACCTTGTTCAACGCCGTCTCACGAGCCATCCGCGTCCGCCAGGGCGGCGAAGAACAGGCGCCCACGCGTGCCGACCGGCGCTTGGTCGGGCTCCGCATTCTGGTCGTGGACGACAGTGAAATCAACCGTGATGTCGCCCAGCGCGTTTTCAACCTGGAAGGCGCGAATGTCATTCTCGCCAGCGACGGGCAGCAGGCCGTCAACTGGTTGCTCACGCACCCCAACGAGGTCGATGTTGTTCTGATGGACGTCCAGATGCCCGTCATGAACGGCTACGAAGCCACACGCCGGATTCGCTCCGAACCGGCTCTGGCGGATATGCCCGTCATCGCGTTGACGGCAGGCGCGTTCCTCGAACAGCAGGAGTTGGCGAACGAAGCCGGAATGAACGGTTTCATTGCCAAGCCCTTCGATGTCGACGCGGCCATTGCGTTGATCATCAAGGTCACAGGACATGTCACCACCATGCCGCCGGACCTGCCCCCAGCGCAGGAGGAGCCCACGGACTCTGCTGACGATCAATTTCCAGGACTGGACATCGGCGCCGGGTTGGCCCGTGTGAGGAACGGAACGGCCTATCAGAGACTCTTGACCCGTTTCGCGACTGAAAACTCCGATGTCGTATCCCGAATCCTGAGTCACGACAGGCAGGGAGGGGCGAAACTGGCCCATAGACTCAAGGGCGCGGCGGGGAATCTCGCTATCGAGGACGTTGCCCTCCTTGCCGGCCAATTGGAACGGGAACTGGCCTCTGGATCGGATTCCGCGAATACGCTCAACGATCTTCAGTCCGCGTTGGATACCGCAATCGCAAGCATACAAAGGTACATATCCGCCCCTGCCGAGAGCTAGAAAATGAAACTTCCCAAAGGGCGACCGTGGCGACTGGCCGCTCTCATCACCGCTAATGTCGCAGTCATCACACTCGTCGTTATCGGCCTCAGTCAGCTTTATGAGCGAACCAACCGCGAGGCCGAAATTCGCAGCCAGAACATCGCCTTGGCGGTGGATCTGCAGTTAAGCAATGAAATCAGCAAGATCGATCTTTCGCTTCAAACCGTGGCGGCCGAACTTGACCACAATCGCAGGAAAGACAAGACCGAGCACGAGAAACTCGTAAAAGCATTGATTGCGCGGCAGAAAGCCGCACTGCCGGAAGCCGAAGCGTGGAGCATCACCGACGCAGAGGGAACAATCCTCTTCCATGAAGGCAACGGAACAACGCCCTCATTCACTACGGCCGATCGCGATTATTTTCTTAACCTCAAATCCGGCCGGATAACGGGACTGGCCACTTCCAAGCCGCTCAAGAGTCGACTGACCGGAAACTGGGTGGTCATACTCGCGCGTGCCTTCAGAGACTCGGAAGGCCGGTTTGACGGGGTCGTCGTCGTGCCGTTGCCGGTGAAAAGTCTCAACCGGATGCTGCAAGGCTTTGAACTGGGAAAGCGTGGCGTCATTGACCTGCGCGACGCCGATATGGGATTGATAACCCGCTTTCCGGAGCGTCAGGGCAACTATCAGGCTTCGATTGGTGATTCTCGCGTCTCCCGGACCTTACTGGACCGACTGGCGGCCGGTCAGACCCAGGGAACCTACCATGCCATCGCACCGTTCGACAATCTCGACCGGGTATCCAGTTTCCGTACTCTCAGCAATGCTCCGATCCATGTGCTGGCCGGAATATCGAAAGAGGATTTTCTCGAAGAATGGTGGAATACCGCGTGGCAAGTTACCGGTGTCGTGTTCATTCTCCTGGTCGCGTGCAACGCGGCGGTCGTGTTGTTCTATCGGCAATGGCGCTTGCAGCAGCAAACTGCGCTTGCCTTGCGCGAAGGCAACACCCGCCTCGAAACGTCATTGCAACACTTGCGCGAGCGTGACGACGCCCTGTTGGCAGCTCAAGAGGCAGGACTTCTGGGAACATATTCACTGGATATTGCATCGGGGAATTGGGTGTGCTCCGAGCAAATGGACGCTATTTTCGGCATCGATGCGGACTTTCCGCACACCGTCGAAGGCTGGGAGCAGTTGATGCATCCTGACGACCGCAGCAGGATGATCCGGTACTTTTCCACCGAGGTTGTTGAAAAGCGCGGGGCTTTCGATCAGGAGTATCGCATTGTCCGCCCATGCGACGGCCGGGTAGCGTGGGTCCATGGTTTGGGCCGGCTCGATCTGGATCCTGCCGGCCAGCCGGTGCGCATGAGCGGAACCATCCAGGACGTGAGTGCCCGGCGCGCTGCCGATGACCGCTTGCATTTGGCTCAGGAAGTATTCCTGAACACGACGGAAGGGGTCTTGATCACCGACAACCATGGGACCATTCTCGAAACCAATCCGGCATTCACGCGGATTACCGGGTATTCGGCCGAAGAGGCCAAGGGTCAGAATCCGCGCATTCTGAAGTCCGGTGCTCAAGATGCAGAATTCTACGTTACGCTGTGGAGAGTCCTTCTCACGACCGGGCGCTGGGATGGCGACCTCGTCAACCTCCGCAAGGGCGGAGTGGCGTATGTCCAGCACACTCGCATTTTCTCGATCTACGATGCCAATGGCAATATTGTACGCTTTGCCGCTGTGATTTCAGATATCACCCGATTCAAGGAAAACCAGCGGCGTCTTGAACATCTGGCCTTCTTCGATGCCCTTACCGGCCTGCCGAACAGAACGTTGCTAGCCGAGCGGATGCGCCAGGCCATGCTTGAATGCCGCCAACATACTGGCCGGCTATTGGCAATTTGCTGTCTCGACCTTGACGGATTCAGGGACATCAACGAGCGCCTGGGGCACCATATCGGCGATCGGTTTCTTGTGGAGGTTGCCCAACGCCTGAGCCGCTGTGCAGGTGCCGGCGACACCGTTGCCCGCCTCGGTGGCGACGAATTTGTCGTGCTCTTCTGCGTACTGGAGGACCAGAGCGATGCGGCCAAAGCCGTTACCCGCCTTCTGGCGACGTCGGAGGAAGCGTACACACTGGACGGCTTCCACGCCGAAATTACCCTGAGCATCGGCGTAGCCTTGTATCCCGCGGCCGACACCGAGGAACCGGATGTCCTCCTGCGCCAAGCCGATCAGGCCATGTACGACGCCAAACGGCATGGGAAGAACCGAATGTGCTTCTTCGACGTGGAAAGCGAACGGGACCAGCGCGAACATCAGGCGTTCCACGACCGTCTCGTCGAGGCACTGGCGCAAGGGGAGTTCCGGCTTCACTATCAGCCCAAGGTCTCCCTGCGCAGCGGTTCCGTCACTGGCGTGGAAGCTTTGCTGCGCTGGCAGCACCCGGAGCGCGGCCTCCTACCGCCAATGGAATTCCTGCCGGCCATCGAGACTTCCGATCTGACGTTCCCCTTGGGCGAATGGATTCTGCACGAAGCGCTGCGCCAGCAACGGCGCTGGCAGACTCAAGGGCTGTCGATCAACATGAGCGTCAACCTCTTCGGCCTCCATCTGCAACGCGCGGATTTCGTCGAACGCCTAGACGCCATTTTGCGCGAACATCCCGACGTCGATCCCCGTACTCTTGAACTGGAAGTTGTCGAAACAACGGCCCTGGAAAACCTGGAAGAGGTTACGGCGCGCATCCGTGGTTGCATGGANNCTCGACGACTTTGGAACGGGCTATTCGTCGCTGACCTACCTGCGGCAGCTGCCGGTCGGCCTGGTCAAGATCGATCGCTCGTTCGTGCTCGACATGCTTGACAACCCGGACGATCGGTCACTCGTTGAGAATATTGTCGGCATGGCCCATACCTTGGGGCGGCAAGTCGTCGCCGAGGGCGTGGAGACGGCCGAACATGGTGCTCTGCTCATTCGCTGTGGTTGTGACAGCGCGCAAGGGTACGGCATTGCCCGGCCGATGGAGCCCGAAAACCTGCCGGAGTGGGTAACCCGATGGAAAAGGCCGAAAGAGTGGGAAGAGGTTGTTTCTGACGAAATTTCGTTTTCTGGAACCGCGTAGACAGCTTCCATGCACAGAACGCTTGGAGAAGCCTGTGGAGAAGAACTGGAT
Source organism: Candidatus Accumulibacter sp. UBA704 (assembly GCA_002304785.1). Lineage (GTDB taxonomy): Bacteria > Pseudomonadota > Gammaproteobacteria > Burkholderiales > Rhodocyclaceae > Propionivibrio. The sequence continues at coordinate 11,058 of DBMG01000064.1, forward strand.
AAGTACCGTAGGTTCTTGACGAAGAAGGGCAATTTTCCACCGCCCGAAAAACAGGCAACCGAGGATTCCGCTGCCCGGTGGCGGACATTACAAACCGTTACGTGATTGGTGATAACACGTACAGACAGAACGCCGGGTGCCCCCTAAGATGCACCCATTGCTTCAGCGTCCCCCGCTGACAATGTTTGACCCTCCCTGACCCATCGCAAAGATGGGATTGATATCCCGAGCCACACCGGCTCGGGATTTTTTTTGCCATGATCGCTCGAGGTGGCTTGGGGTCTCAGCCGCTTCGGCTTCAAACCGAACTGCCGAATGGACGCCGCCCCGCCCACGCTATCTCCAAGCGACCGTGAATTGCGTTTGCCACCCACAAGGTCATCAGCCAGGCGGTCAAGAATCCGAAGACAGCCATGGAAACATTCTCCGGCCATAACCGGGCGACGATCGTTCCCACAATCAGAACAATCGGGTAGTGAATCAGGAACACCGAGTAAGAGATACGACTGAGCCAGCCGACGAATCGAGCAAGGCCATTGTCCGTCCGGCACCTTGAGTGCAGGCCAAGGCCAAGAAAGGCTGCGGTCAGCATCGCTGCGATCAGAGGCTTACGCCAGTCAAGCGCCAACGCCAGCACAAGAATCAACAGCATGACGATCATCCATGGTTGCTTCGATTTTCCAGCCGAAACCCATTGCACCATGACCCCAAGCGCATAAGTACCGAAGAAGAAGACTGCCCATGATTCCAAGGTGTCGTCGCGGTTGAACCAGAGCAATGACAATGCTGCCAATCCGACGATGAGCGACAAACCCAGGGTCTGAGGATCCATTCTCAGCACCTGTGCGAGGCGCTGAGCCGCCCACAGCAGCAAGAGCAGCATGCAGTACAACTGCAAGTCGATAGCCACGTACCAAACCCCCGTGGTCAAGGCATCAACCCCGGTAATGTCATGAATGAGCAAGACATGAAACAGCACCTGCTTGAGCGAAGGGGCTGCCGGTGTATCCGGATCGGACATCAGTAAGCGTGCAAACGCCGACAACACAATGGCCAGAGCGAGCGCCACCAGATAGGGACGAACCAGCCGGACGTATCGGCGCCAGGCCAGGCGGGCCAATGCCGCCCCCGACGAATCGAATGAAAGCTGGTGCGGCTGGGGCGCTAGCGAACGCGCCGCCAGAAAGCCTCCAAGCACCAGAAATGCCTGAACAGCCAGTCGCCCGTCGTTGTACAGCCAGTCGAACAGGCTTGCCGCATGGGGATAGACCGTCCTGGCCATCGGGCCATAGGAGATGAAGTGATGCCAGACGATCAGCTGCGAAGCCAGCGCCTTGATGACGTCAATTATCGAAAGCGAGTTCGGGACAGGTCTCATCGCCGGGCTAACGGGCAAGAACAGCCCTGTTTTCTCTCGATCCACTGAACACAGAGCCTTGCGAACATCGCCAACAATCTGGTTGCCAACGGTGCCGGAATGGTCATGCCGCCTCCAGGAAATTGCCGCTTTTGCGACCAATGTAGCGCACGCACTCTCGCGTCGTATCAATGCATCCGCCATCCAGATATTCGCCGGAGTTGTCCCGATAGCGCAGCGTCCTCTCGAGAATGATCGCTGTCATTGCCGGATCACTCAGTGTAGTCAGCACGTTCCGATCCACTTCCGCTTCGTCCATTTGCGGCATGCCGTCCGCGTCGACGTACAGTCCGTGGCGCCAGTGAAAGATTTCAATGCACTTGGTCTCCAGAGTATACGGTTGAGAACGCTTCCAGAAGTTGGAGAAGTATCCGCTTCCCAGATAGAAGACCCAGGAACCTTCGTACCCGCCAACGTCAGAGGAGAACGGGTCGGGATTGCGGAACCAGACTCGGTCGCCTGGCACATAGAATCGTTTCGGCAACGGCTTTTCCATCGATCCGTACTCGCGGAGAAACACATCGTGAAACCTTCTCGACTTGATGGCCTCGGTTTCCATTTGTTCCTGCAGTCGGGCGAGCAGGAAGCCGTCTGTCTGCTCCAGTTCCAGTGCCAGAGCCAGCAGGGTCACGTATTCGGTCGCCCGATAACACGAGAAGGAGTAGGACACGCCCGACAGGCCCGGTTGCGTCGCCTCCCGCAGCGCCCGAATGATTGATTTCCCCGCCTTGACGACGAATCCACGCTCCTCGGAATAATCCCAGTAGTCTTTCGGGCGTTCCGCCTCTTTGGCGCTGAACGCCAGTTGGGTACGCCACGCTTCGCGCACAATGTTCCGCCTCACGCGGACTGCGCAGAGGAACTCATCGAAGCTTTGATAAAGAAACTCTTCTGGACTGCCGAACATGGCAATCATGATTTCGAGTTCCAGATCTTCTTCGTGGCAGCGAGGCAGGATATTCAGGAGCTCCGCAATCCTTGCCGTATCACGGTCCGGCCCCCATTTCTCCAGCACTTCGCCTCGCAATGTTAGTCGGCAACCGCCGTTGCACGCGGTTATCACGACATGCGGCTCAACCCGCCCGTCGCCGAGTGCCCGAATAATTCCATCGGAGACGCAGCCGTATTCTCCGCGGATGAATACCCCTAATGTCTCCGTACCGATACATTCACTTGATTGATCCAATTTCCCCTCCTTGGCGCCTTCTCGAGCTCCGGCTATGAATGCAACCTTTTTGTCATGGAACGCGGTCCTGCGCGCTCCACACTACCGACCGTCCGCCCCCGGGTCTTTGCCCGATTTGTGCGCAGCGGCCTGCCCTCGGTGCGTCTCTCTAAGGAGCACCTTATTGTTTTGTCCTGCACGCCAAAACCGGAACCGAGCTGCCCCGTTTGTCTTGTCTGCTACGCGGATTCCGGTGTGGACGAATTCTGTCCGAACCGGTCGCGATTCAAATGCGTGGCTTCGCCAAATCCCAGAATGGCAGTCTGGGTCGCCAGCGGCCCGATGAGTTGCAGCAGCAGTATCGTCGCCATCAATGAACCGGCGAGATCGGCTTCCAGCGTCCCATAGAGCGATTGAGTACTCGACAGAAGGACCAGCGCGACACTCGACATCGGCTGCAATCCAATGGCGGCGAAGCCGGCGACACGCGGAGTCATTCCGAGTACGTTCCGGCAGGTGCGCAAGGTCAGGAATTGGGCGGCGAAGCGCGCCACCACGATTGAAACGGCAACCGGCCAATAGCGAGGCACCAAACCGATGTCCAGAGCGGCCCCGGCCAGTACAAACGTGATGACCAGGAATATTCGCGCATCGCTGGCAATGCGGATGGCGACGACAGAATTCTTGCGATCCAGAATTTTCGTCAGGTACCCAAAGACCAACATCGGAAAGAAGACCGACAGGTCGAGAGACAAGGCCATGCCGACCCCGAACACGATCGTTCCGATGATGAGCAAGTGCTGGTGATCAGAGTGTCGTCCGAGACGCTTTGCCCCACGCAGCACCACGGCGGCACACCCAGCTCCCAGTGCGACGGAACGGAGAATCTTCTGAATTGCCCCGGCAAGAACATCGCCACTGAAGTATCCCTGGGACTGCGCGAGTGCCGAGGTGGCCCAAGTTACCCCTGCGAAAGCCAAGGATCCGTTGATGGCAACCAAGGTCAGGAGCAGACCGCTGTTGTCGCCCTTGGCACCAACATCGCTTGTAGTGGCAATGGTGATTGCCGGAGAGGTCGCCAGACACAACGTTGCCGCAAAGATAGAAGTCTTGAGCGGAAAACCCCATGCTGCCAGGGTCACGGCAATGGCCGTCGCGCTGAATAGCGAAATGGCGCTCCCAACTTTGAGGCGATTCCAACTCGTAGACGCGGAGGTTCGCGGAACCATGTAACCGAGTTCGAACAGGATCAGTCCCAGCGCCAGATCGATGAACAACTGCGCCGATTCGATGTGCCCCCGCGTTATCCACTTCAGGCCGCTTTGCCCAAGAAGCAGACCGAACACGACATAACCAGTCGTCCGCGGAAGCGCTAGCACGCGACGAGAGACCTCGCCTGCGCAAAGCCCACCGAGCAGTACAATCCCGAACAGCTGAACCGAATTCAATAACAAATCGTTCTCGCAGACATGAGCGGGGCCGAAAAACGACCACCGAAAAATATACATTGCAAAGAAATGTATATTAGACTTCAAGAACGCACAACCCTTCACCTGCCATATGAAGAAACACGACCCAATTCGCGCACAACTCGCGCTGGATGTCCTGCAGCAGTTTCGTGTTATCTACGGCTCGATGCGGCAGCATTTCCGAGACGTCGAAAATCGATGCAACCTCCCCGGATCGCAGATGTGGGTATTGCAGGAAGTGCAGCAGGAACAAGGCATCGGTATAACGGAACTGGCGGCGCGGATGGGAATCCACCAATCGACATGCAGCCTGATCGTCGAAAAACTGGTTGAAAGCGGCCACGTATCCAAAGTCCGCGGCAAGAGCGACCGCAGAAGGATCGGACTGCAACTTTGCCCCCCCGCTCTCGAGGCGTTGTCGCGGCTGCCAGGACCGGCGGAGGGGATACTGCCGGCAGCATTGTCCGGATTACCGGAAGTCGCCTTAAAAACTTTGCAAATCAATCTACATGAACTGATCGTGCATCTGTCTCACAAGAATGATGCGTTTGCATCAAAACCACTTGCAGACATCATGCGCAATTCCGACACCGGAGAGTGACTTGTTGTACAGCCTGGCGATCGATCGGACAACAATATGATTCAGAGCATCCTTGCAGCTCCGTGGATAGCCGTATTCCTGGTAATGATCTTCGCCCTTCTGTGGATCGCAGCCGGAATACGGATTCGGAAAGAACGTCGCGTCGATGTAAACCGAAAGCGAACAGAAAAGAAGTAAAAAAGAAGTAATAGTCCGCCCCATACACTCCGAGGTCGCCAACGACCTTGTTAATCCGAAACTCAAACGCCCTCTCGGAACCCCGGCGATGGACGTGGCACCGCAAGCCATCGACTACAGGATCAAGGTAGAATGGCGCCCCTGACGGGGGCACCCGATCGGCGCGCATTGAGACGTCAGTACGCCGCTGACCGCATGCTCCCGTTTCTGCTTACCCCTCCGTTCAACCCGCTCCATGCTGCGGCCGTGCTGGAAAGCCAGGCCACAAAGTACTCAATGACTTACGCCAATAGCTCCCCGAAGAACATTCCCAATCGCTGGATCATTTGCCTGCTGGGTATCGCCCTGCAGATTTGCCTGGGCACCGCCTACGCGTGGTCCTATTTTCAGAAGCCGCTGGGCGACGCGTTCGGCTGGTCCAACAGCATGACTGCCTGGGCCTTCTCTCTGTCGATTTGCTTCCTCGGCATCGCTGCCGCCTGGGGCGGCACCAAACTAGCCAGTGTCGGTCCGACCAAGCTGTCCATGTCCGGCGGCATCCTGTTTGGACTGGGTTATCTGCTCGGAGCTCTGGCTCTGTCGATGAAATCGCCTGCCATGCTGTTCATCGGCTACGGCGTGATCGGCGGCTGTGGGCTGGGCCTGTGTTACGTCACCCCCGTGGCCACCGTGGCCAAATGGTTCCCGGACAAGAAAGGCTTGTCCACCGGCTTGGTGATCATGGGGTTTGGCCTTGGCGCACTGGCGATGTCCAAGCTTTTCGCGCCCCTGCTCTACGATTACTTCACGTCCGGGGTCGAACTCATCTACGTCACTGCCGATGGAAAAGCGGCACTCCAGAATCCCGAAGCGCTCCAGGCGATCCTGACCAAGCTGTTCGCCGCGCTCGGTGTCATCTTCCTGATCCTTACGGTGCCGTTGGGCTGGTTCCTGCGCAACCCACCCGAGGGCTACGTTCCCGCCGGGTGGACGCCCCCGTCCTCGGATGCGAACCCCAAAGCTCATGCCATCACGCGACTGCGCGCTGCGGACTGCATCCTGTCCGGCCGTTTTCTCCTGATGTGGCTGGTGTTCTTCTGCAACATTACGGCCGGGATCGCCATCATCGGTTTCCAGTCGCCGCTATTTCAGGATCTGTGGCGCAAGCTCGACAGTTCCCTCGACATCAAGACCCTTGCCGCTTACGGCGCAACGCTGATTGCCGTGACCTCGTTGTTCAACGGTATCGGACGCTTCTTCTGGGGGTGGATATCGGACAAGATCGGGCGCACCAGAACGTTCTCGATCATGCTCGGCAGCCAGATCCTCGTCTTTGTCGCGCTCGCACACACCGCCAGTCCGCTGGTCTTCGCCGTGCTGTTCTGCTACATCCTGCTGTGCTACGGCGGAGGCTTTGGCACCATGCCGAGTTTTATCCTCGACGTGTTCGGAGCCAAGTTGATGCCGGTCGTCTACGGCATGATCCTTACCGCCTGGTCGGCCGGGGGTATCGTCGGACCGCAGATGCTCGGCATCATCACCGACAAGTGGCCGAAAGACGCCGGCTACTACAGTTTCCTTGCCAGTACGGCCTTCGTCTCGATCGGTTTCCTCGTCACGTTTCTGCTCAGCAACGAACGTTTCGAGAAAAGGTAGCTCCGATTCCCGTAGATATACTGTATATATTTACAGTTACTCTGTAGTCGGGTATTCTCCTCGTCGACCTAACTGCCTACCGGCTAGATGCGACAGAGGAGAAGACTCATGAATCAGGTACAGGAATGGTTTGACAAGTTGGTCGGAGTGACTTCGGGGACGTACGATCACCAGCGCCTGGCAGAGTCCTTGTTCCGCAGACCGTTATTCGACGCTGCCGCGCTCCAGACCCCGGCCTGCTGGCGCCGTAAAGCTGCCCTCGGACTCCGTCACTCGAAGTGGACGGATCATTGATCAAGGAAAGTTGCTGACTGCGCCACCAACCCCGATCGTCTCGACGTGCTTCCCGGAATCGTCCCAGAACCCACCCGTCCCCCGGCCGATGCGCCCATGCCGCCCGTCCGCCGTATCGCGCATCTCGACATGGACGCGTTCTTCGCCTCCGTCGAACTGCTGGCCTACCCCGAATTGCGCGGCGAGGCCGTGGTGGTGGGAGGACGGAGCATTCACCAGCCGCGGATATCGCCTGACGGTACAAGGATCTTTGCCCGGTTGCGTGACTACGCGGGCCGCGGTGTCGCCACTACGTCGACCTACCCGGCACGCGCGCTAGGCGTCTTTTCCGGCATGGGATTGATGAAATCGGCCCAGCTGGCACCGGATGCCATCCTCCTGCCCGCCAATTTCGACGCGTACCGGCACTATTCTTCCCGATTCAAGGCCGAGGTCGCGGCCGTTGCGCCTTGCATCGAAGACCGCGGGATAGACGAGATCTACATCGATCTTAGTGATCACCGGGAGGACTCCGAAACGCTGGCTCGCAAGCTGCAGCAAGCGGTGTTCGATGCAACGGGGCTCACGTGTTCCGTCGGCATCTCTCCGAACAAGCTGCTTTCGAAAATCGCCTCGGACCTCAACAAACCGAACGGATGCACGATCCTTCGCCCCGAAGATGTGCCCACGCGCATCTGGCCACTGCCGGTCGGCAAGATCAACGGGATCGGCCCGAAAGCACAGGAGAAACTCCACCGCCATGAAATTCGCACCATTGGCGAACTGGCGGCGACACCGCCCGAGCGATTGGTGTCTCTCTTCGGCCAGACGACAGGTCGCTGGATGCACCGGGCCGCGCAAGGCATCGACGACCGTCCGGTGGTCGTCGAATTCGAGCCGAGATCGATCAGCCGGGAGACCACGTTCGAGCGCGATCTGCATGCCCGTGACGATCGAGGGGAACTCTCGAACGTCTTCACCGCGCTGTGCCTGCGCGTCGCCGATGATCTGCAACGCAAGGGATACGCCTCGCGTACGGTAGGGATCAAGTTGCGTTACGCCGATTTCCAGGTCGTCACACGCGACATCACGTTACCCGGGGGTATTTCCGACGGAGCCCAGATTCGCAAAGCAGCGGGGTTGTGCCTAAAGCGCGTCCCACTGACCCGGAAAATCCGCCTCCTCGGCGTCCGGGCCGGCGGACTGATACGCCCGTCGGAAGGGGCTCGAGACAGCAGCGGAGCGCAGGGCAGCCTGCCGTTCTGAAGGGATAACAAGCTTGAGCACTGGTTCCCGGATCACAATGCGGGACTGATGTCCTGGTAATCTGCGGTACGGCAAATCACAAGGGACACGCTACAATACGCGTCTTTCAAAATATCGCGAGAGACTTCCGTGGCTGCAACCATCCTCCAAAAGATTCCCGCCGGCGAGCGCGTCGGCATCGCCTTCTCCGGCGGCCTGGACACGTCCGCCGCTGTCCATTGGATGCGCGGCAAGGGCGCCATCCCCTGCGCCTACACTGCCCACCTCGGCCAGCCCGACGAAAGCGATTACGACGAAATCCCGCGCAAGGCCAAGCTCTACGGCGCCGAGATCGCCCGCCTGATCGACTGCCGCCCGCAACTCGTCGCCGAGGGCATTGCCGCCATCCAGTGCGGCGCCTTCCACATCAAGACGGGGGGAGCCACCTACTTCAACACCACGCCGCTCGGCCGCGCGGTTACCGGCACCGCGCTGGTCGTGGCGATGAAGGAAGACAACGTCAACATCTGGGGCGACGGTTCGACCTACAAGGGCAACGACATCGAGCGTTTCTACCGCTACGGGTTGCTCGCCAACCCGGCGCTGCGCATCTACAAACCGTGGCTCGATCAGGATTTCATCGATGAACTCGGTGGCCGCAAGGAGATGAGCGAATACCTCATCACCAATGGTTTCGACTACAAGATGAGCGTCGAAAAAGCCTACTCGACCGATTCCAACATCCTCGGCGCAACGCATGAAGCCAAGGATCTGGAATTCCTCAAGAACGGCATCAACATCGTCAACCCGATCATGGGTGTCGCCTTCTGGCGCGAAGGCGTCGAAGTCAAACCCGAGACCGTCACCGTGCGCTTTGAAGAGGGCGTGCCGGTGGCCATCAACGGCCAGACCTTTGCCAGCGCCGTCGATCTGTTCGCCGAGGCCAACGTCATCGGCGGCCGGCACGGACTGGGCATGAGCGACCAGATCGAGAACCGCATCATCGAAGCCAAGAGCCGCGGCATCTACGAAGCCCCGGGCATGGCCCTGCTGCACATCGTCTATGAACGTCTGATCACCGGCATCCACAACGAGGACACCATCGAGCAATACCGCATCAACGGCCTGCGTCTCGGCCGCCTGCTCTACCAGGGCCGCTGGTTCGACCCGCAGACCCTGATGCTGCGCGAGACCGCCCAGCGCTGGGTGGCGCGCGCCATCACCGGCGAGGTCACGCTGGAACTGCGCCGCGGCAATGACTACTCGATCCTCGACACCGCGAGCCCGAATCTCACCTACGCCCCCGAGCGCCTGTCGATGGAAAAGGTGGAAGATGCCGCCTTCACGCAGACCGACCGCATCGGCCAGTTGACGATGCGCAACCTCGACATCTCCGATACGCGCCACAAACTCGGCATCTATACCCGCAGCGGCCTGCTCGGCTCCCAGTCGGACGGGAGCATTCCCCTGCTGACGGGCGGCGAAGAGAAGAAGTAAGAGTATTCGTCTGTAACGCAAAGCCCGCCGTTCGGCGGGCTTTTTTTTTCGCCTGAAAGCGTCGTTCTACAAGAGCATGCCGCCCGACGCTTCGATGCGCTAACCGTTGATCCAGCGATTGCCTTCTGACAACGCTCGCCGATACAGACCCGAATCACCAGACGCAGCAAACTCGTATCAGAAGTAGTTGACACACACAGTTTATGTAGTAGTATTACACGCATAGACATAACTATATGTAGCGCTACAACATAACTCAAGGCAGGCAGTTATCCATTCCCGGATGAACGGGTGATTCGATGTTCCTCAGATTCAACTCAGGAGGTAGTCATGTTCAAGAAGTTGGTATTAGTTGCATCATTGGTGCTGGTTGGAACCACATCGGCATTGGCGCAATCGGCCGACAAGATCGTAATCAAGGTTGGTTACGGAACAGCCGGCGGGCCGATCCATGAAGGAGCGCTGGAACTCAAGAAACGGCTGGAGGGGGCCAACAGCCGTCTCGACGTCCAGGTATTCCCGGGCGGGGCTCTCGGTTCGGAAGGCGAGATCATCGGCCAACTGCAGACCGGAATGACCGATATGCTGATGACGACGACCGGGCCACTTGGACAGCAGAACCCGATTTACTACGTGCTGGAAACACCGTACATCTTCATCAACGACGCCCAAGTGGACAAGGTGCTCGATGGCCCCGCAGGCGCGAAGCTGTTGAAAGGCATGGAGGCAAAGGGACTGGTCGGCCTGGCTTTCTGGGAAAACGGGTTCCGCCAGATGTCGAACAACGTGCGCCCGATCAAGACGCCTGCGGACCTGAAAGGCCTCAAGATGCGCACGCAGCAGAACCGCCTGCACATGAAGTATTTCTCCGATCTGGGCGCCAACCCGACTCCGTTACCTTTCACCGAGATCTACAACTCGCTGGCGACCAAGATGGTCGACGGCCAGGAAAATCCGTTCTCGCTGATCGCCACCAACAAGTTCTACGAGCAGCAGAAATTCGTTTCCCAGACCGACCACGTCTATTCGTCGGTTCCCGTCTATTACTCCAAGGGTAAATGGGACAAGCTGCCCGCAGACGTCCAGAAGCTGGTGCGCGATACGGTCTACGAAATGCGCCTGTGGCAGCGCAAACTGGGGCGTGACCAGCAAAAAGCCTATATCGACGAAATCTCCAAGAAGGCACAGTTCTACGCCCTGACGGACGCTGAAAAGGCAGCCTTCCAGAAGGCGGCGGAACCGGCGTTCGCGTGGGCCAAGAAGGAATATGGCGCCGCCTACGAGACGACCCTCAAGGAAGTGCTCGAAGCAGCGAAGTAAGCTTGTCCATAGATCCGGGCGGTCGCCGGGGCTTTGGCGGCGGCGCGTCCGGACGACAAGCGATGTAATCATGGAGAGGGCAACAATGAGCAACGACAAGCCCAAGGGGCTTTCCGGGTGGCGGCGCATCGAAATGGCCATCTATCTATTACTGGGTATCGCGATGACCCTGCTGATGTTCAGCAACGCGGTGATGCGCTACGCATTCGATTCGTCGATCATATGGTCCGAAGAGATCATTCGCGTGCTGTTTGTTTTCGCGATGTTCATCGCCATCACCGGCGGATTCATCCGTAACGAGCACATCGGCTTCGATAGCCTGGCAAAGCGCCCCGGAGCGTTCAATTTCATCTACAAGGCGGTGACCGGCCTGTGCCTGATCGTCGTCGGCGGGCTCCTGGCGTATGAAGGCGGCCGCTTTACCCTGATGACGGGCGACGTGCCGCTACCGGCCACGAACATGCCCACTTCCCTGTTCATGTGGCCGGGCGTCATCGCTGGCGCGGTGTGGGTCATCATCGGCCTCGTAAAAATCGCCGCGATCTTCGTGCGCAAGGAGTCGGCATGATCACCCTGTTTCTTTACCTGGCGATTTTCGGTGCCCTATTTGCCGTCGGTGCGCCTGTTGTGCTGTCCCTTGCCGCTGCGGCCGTAGCGATGCTGCTGATGAAGGGCGTCGACCTCATCGTCTTCGCCCAGAAATTCATGGTCTCGCTGGACAACTTCGGGCTGACTGCGATGTTCTTCTTCATCCTCGCCGGTGAGCTCATGAATGGCGGTGGCATGACCCGCCGCATCATTGCCGCCGTGTCGAAGTTGGTCAAGGACATCCCCGGCGGACTGGCCATCGTGACGGTCGTCTCCTGCGGAGTCTTCGCGGCGATCAACGGCTCGGCCATTGCCACGATGCTGGCGATCGGCGCGATCATGTATCCGGCCATGGTGCGGCAGGGATACTCGCCGGCGTTCGCCGCGGCGACGATCGGCGCGGGTGGAGTGGTCGGGCCGATCATCCCGCCGTCGATCCCGATGATCGTGTATGGCTCGACCACCGGCGATTCCGTAGCGGCACTGTTCGCCGGAGGATTCCTGATCGGAACGCTCATCCTCTCAATGGAAGTCGCCGTTGCCTACATCGTGTCGAAGAAACGCGGCTGGGGCATCAATGTTCCTGACATCGATTTCGGAGACACCAAGGGGATCGCGTGGGCATTGGTATTTCCGGCCCTGATCATGGTCAGCATTACCTCCGGCATGATGACGGCGACGGAAACGGCTTCGATGGCCGTGGTCTATGCCTGGTTCGTCGGCGCCGTCATCTACAAGGAATTCAGGATTCGCGAATTGCCGGCGATGATGGCGACCGCCATGAGAGGCTCCGCCGCGGTGATGGCCATCGTCGGCGCCGCGACGGCCGTCGGCTGGATTCTTACCTACGAGCGCGTGCCTCAGCAGGTCACCGAGACGCTGGTGTCGACCATCCACGGACCGTATGCCTTCATGGCCGTCACCTTCGGCATCCTGTTCATCGTCGGAATGATCATGGATCTGACACCAGCCATCCTCATCCTGACGCCGATCTTCATGGCGCCGGTCGCGGCATTCGGAGTCGATCCGATCTATTTCGGCGTTTTCTTCTGCGCCACCCTGACCGCGGGACTGGTCACGCCACCCGTCGGCACCTTGATCTATCTGGGATGCTCGATGTCGCAGAGCCCGTTAAGCGAGGTGGTAAAGGAACTTGTTCCCTACATCATCGCGATCTACGCGGCCCTGTTTGTAGCCGTTGTCTTTCCGGAAATCATCACCTATATCCCCAAGCAGGTTCTCGGACTTTATGGAAGCTAAGGGAGGAAACATGAACGTGCTGACAACCCGCGTCCTGGCCGTCGATATCGGCACCTCATCCGTTCGGGCGATGGTGTACGACGCGACGGGAAAGATATACGCCCGTTCGCAGATCGCGTACTCGACGGTTCGTCCCGCGCCATATTTCGAGGAGCAGGATCCGGATCTGGTGCGCTCAGAAGTCTATCGCGCGATCGCATTGTGCCTGGGGCAACCGGATGCCGCACCCGGGGAAATCCGGGCCATCGGCTTCTCCTCGCAAATGTATGGCGTAATCGCCATCGATAGAAACGGCAGCCCGCTGACCCGCAACATCGTGTGGTCGGACGGACGCTCCGAGCCTCAGGCCGAAGCGATCAAGAAGACCGTGGGCGAACGTTGGCTTTACCCCGATACAGGCTGCCCGATGAACTCGATTTTCCCGTTCGCCAAACTGGCCTGGATGAAACACCATGAGCCGGAATTGTTCTGCTCGGCGGCGCGCTTCGTATCAATCAAGGAGTACGTGACATTCCCGCTGATCGGGGAATGGGCCGTCGATTACTCGATGGCATCATCGACCGGGATGTTCGACATCCGCGCACACCGATGGAGCGACAAGGCGACGGGTTATCTCGGACTCGCCCCCGAACGCCTGTCGACTCCGGTGTCGGGCACCAGTCGCTTCGCCTTGCGGTCCGGCTCTCCCCTGGCCGGCCTCGGCCTTCCCGACGACATCGCCGTATTCCTTGGCGGCGGCGACGGTCCTCTGGCCAATCTGGGGGCCGGGGCATCGGCACTCGGGACGGTCAATATCGACCTCGGCACCTCGGGCGCCGCTCGCTGCTTGGCATCCGAGCCGACCGTCGATGATGCCGCGAGCCTGTGGTGCTTCTGCCTGACCGACGACCTCTGGGCGAGCGGCGGCATCGTGACGAACGTCGGCAACGCCTATCAGTGGTTTGCCGCAAGAGTGCTCGGTGCGGCAGGACTCGCCGAACGCGACGCCTACGACATTATGGACCGCACAGCCGCCGGGATTGCGCCGGGGTCCGACGGCTTGTATTTCCTGCCCTATCTGCGCAAGGCACGTTCGCCGTATTGGGACGGCCGCCTCAAGGGAACGATGTTCGGCCTGACAGCCGACCACTCGGCCGGACACATGGCACGCGCCATGCTCGAGGCGATCGCCTTCGACCTGCGGACCATCGTCGGCATCATGCACAAAAAAATGACAATGGCTTCCCACACCGTGCTGACCGGTGGGCTTGCGCGTTCCCCGATCATCCCGCAATTGCTGGCCGACGTTCTGAACACCGAGATACGGGTTCCGGAAGATGGCGAGGGGTCGATCGCCGGAGCCGCTATTCTCGCCTTCCATGGCTTGGGCGTGCTCGACCGCCTCGCCTTTGCCGGCGGCCCGCGCGCCTCCAGGTCATACCTGCCGGATTGCGCCGCCAACGAATGTTACGAGCAGGTTTACCGCAATTACATCCGGTTGGTAGCCGCTCTGAAAGAAATCGATCTTCAGGAAAGGAATCCGTCGTGAAAGTCCTCGTAACCTCCAAGTCATTCGGCCGTATCGCGCCGGATGCCGTGGAGATGCTCAAAGCCAACGGGATCGACGTTGTCTGGGGATCCAGGCCATCGATGACTGCCGCTGAAATCGCCGCCGAGATCGGAGATGCCGATGCCCTTATCGTGGGCAACGATACCGTCGACGCGGGCGTGTTCGCAGCGGCCGACCGTTTGCGGATCGTGCATATGCATGGGACGGGGCTGGACGCGATCGACGTCGCATCGGCTACCGACAAGGGGGTGCTGGTGGCCAATGCGCCAGGCGCTAATCGCAACGCGGTCGCCGAACTGACCGTGGCCCTGATGCTCGTCTCGGCACGTGCGATCGACAGGCATATCGACATCCTGAAATCCGGTCGCTGGGAGCGCACCGCCGGGCACGAAATTTCGGGCAAGACAGTAGGCGTCATCGGCCTCGGCAACATCGGGCAACGCATTGTCGAATTGCTGGCCGGATTCAATGTGCGAGTAATCGGATTTGACGTCAATCCGGATACCGCATGGGCTGAACGTTCTGCGGTGGCGTTGGCGGCTGCCGCCGACGACGTCTTTGCGGAGGCCGATTTCGTGGTGCTTGCGCTTTCCCTGAATGAAAAGACCAAAGGATTCGTCGACGCACGCCGCCTAGGTTTGATGAAGCGCAGCTCCTATCTGATCAATACGGCGCGCGGCGGCCTGGTCGACGAGGCAGCGCTGTGCGCCGCTCTGCGCGACAAGCAGATCGCCGGCGCTGCCATCGATGTGTTCGATCCCGAACCGCTGCCTCTCGAGTCTCCGTTGCGGACATGCGGCGCGACGCTGACTCCGCACCTCGCGGCAACCTCGGTCGAATCGGCCGGCAACGTTTCACGAATTGTGGCGCGCAATCTCGTCGACGTGCTGCTGCACGGCCGCACGGGATGCGCCGTCAATCCCGGTGCGCTGGAACGCCGGATAAGAAAAAAAATGATCTAGCCACACCCCTTCCCTCCCACAACTTGACTTTTCAAAAGGATGAATCATGACGATCCAGGGCTCGCTCGTACCTAACATCACCATTTTCGACGCCGCCGGGCAGATAGACGCGGCAAAAACACGCTGGCACATGGACTGGATTTTTGGTAAAGGGGTCGACGGCCTCTTCCTGACCGGCTCCTACGGTGCCGGGCCGCTCATGTCGACGGAAGAGCGGATTTCGGTCTTCAAGCTGGCGCGGCAATCCGCCGACGGCTTCAAGGGCAAGATCCTGCTGCCGCATGTCGGCTGCATTGACACCAGGAGCGCCGTCGAACTGGCCAAGGCGGCGGAACAGATTGGCGTTGACGCCGTCGGCGCGGTTCCGCCGTTCTATTACAAGCACACCGACGAGGTGATCGTCGAGTACTACAAGGCCATCATCGATGCGGTGAAGATCCCCGTGTATGCCTACAACAATCCGGAAACCTCCCGCTACACGTTCAACCTCAAGACGATCCGTGCGCTCCAGGCCTATGGCCTCGCCGGCATGAAGGACAGCCCGCTGGCGATCGGCCTGATCTCCCAGGTGGCCTACGGTGCCCAGGAAGCAGGCAGCGATTTCCAGCTCATCATCGGCACCTCGACCGGATGGCTGCCGCTGGTGCATATGGGCGTCAAGGCCGCCATTGCCGGCATCAACAACTGGGCCCCGGAAATCATGACCGAACTGGTGCGCGCCACGTTCGCCGGGGAATGGGACCGCGCGCGCAAGGCCTATCTGGTCATGATGGACTTGTCCTCCAAGCTCCATTTCACCGACTCGACGATCGCTTCGCACATGGCCCTTTATGCGCGCGGCTTTGACGCCGGATTCCCGCGCCAGCCGATGATTCTGCCGGGCTTCGACAATCCGAAATATCGCGAAATACGTACCGTGCTGGAGAAAGGTTTTGCCGAACTGAACCTGCCGTTCGAGACGGGTACGTTCAAGACGCCGGGGCTGTGATCGGGCATGGCGCGGAGCCGTCTGCTGGTGGCGCCGCGCCAGATCATGGATAATCCGCAGCTATGGTCCATCAAGTGAATTTCATATCTGACAAGTACGGCGAACTCCGCAAATCGGAGACGAAGGTTGCCGATTACGTGCTGCAAAAGGCGGAAGAGGTTATCCATTTCTCGGTCAGCCAGTTAGCCGAACAGTCCAAAGTCAGCGACCCGACGGTCATCCGCTTCTGCCGGGCACTGGGTTTCAAGGGATTCCAGGACTTCAAGATCCATCTCGCACAAAACGTGATCCCGGCCGTGCGCACGATCCACGAGTCGATGAACGAAAAGGAAGAAGTGCCGGAACTGGTGCGTAAGGTTTTCGACGCGAACCAGGAAGCGATCCGCAGCACCTTCGGCACGCTCGATTTTTCCGTTGTTCAGAAAGCCATCGACGAGCTCTGCACGGCGGAGAAGATCATTTTTCACGGTCTGGCCGGATCGGCGGCCGTGGCCATGGATGCCCATCACAAGTTTTTCCGCATCGGCATTCCGTGTGAATGGTACAGCGACCCGCACATGGCTATCATGGCGGCGGCCATGATGAAACCGGGCCAGGTTTTTGTCGCCATCTCGCACTCCGGTTCGACGCATGACGTCATCGCTTCGGTTCAAGCCGCCAAGAACGCCGGGGCGGCAACCATTGCCATCGTCAGCTACGCCAAGTCGCCGTTGTCGAAGGTGGTGAAGCACACCCTGTTGGTTGGTTCGTCGGAAACCGGTTACCGCTTTGAACCGATGGCCTCGCGCATTGCCCAACTCTGCGTCATTGACGTCCTTTCAGTCGGCGTGTCCTTGCTGCGCAGCGAGGAAGTTATCTCGAACCTGAACAAATCCCGGAACGCCATTGCCAACAAGCGGTATTAGGGCCAACGGCACTCTCGCTGCGGTTTCGTTTCTTCCGCCCGGAGGAAATGGCGATCGCTCCCATATTCCTTTCTCTTGATGCCATGCATAAAGACATTCGTGCCGTAATTTTCGATAGTGATGGAACCTTGGTTGATAGCGAAGTCCCGGCCATGGATGTCCTGCACGAAATGGCGCTTGCAATCGGCCTCCGTTTGAGCCGCGACGAGGCACATGCGCAATTCCGCGGAGTCCGCATGGCAGAGATTGCGGCCTGGATCGGGGAACGCGTTCCAGAGAAACCGGCAGACTTCGAGTCCGAGTTCACGAAGAGGTATCGCCAGACGATTACGCAGCGCTTCAAGGAAAATCTCAGCCCGATGCCCGGCGCCGTCGAGTTGCTGAAGGACCTGAAAATACCCTTCGGCGTAGCGACTAACGGACCGCGTGAAAAAGTCCAACTGACGCTGGATCTGACTGGCTTGCTGCCGTTTGTCGGCGACAGAATTTTCAGCGCGTATGATCATGGTAGTTTCAAACCGGACCCAGCACTCTTCTTGCTTGCCGCGAGAACCCTCGGACACGAACCGCAGTATTGCGCCGTCGTCGAAGACAGCATTCCCGGGTTGATGGCGGGCGTTGCGGCAGGAATGCATGTATTCTCGTTGCATGGCCCGACCGGAGTGCCAGAGGAAATCTGTGAGCGAGTAGTCTTCATCGGCTCACTGCCAGAACTGAAAAATCATTTCTAAGCGCGCGACCCCTCGGCAACTTTCCCGTACAACATCGTTGCATCGGCTGTTCGAACAACAGCGATATTACTCAGTTGTATCGAATCGCCCAATAACACAACCGGCACATCAAGACGCGCGGAGTCCACGCGCCAAAAGCAAGGTGTTTCAATACGGCATGGCGTCAGCTGGGCCTTGAGCGTCTACACCCGCTCCACTCTCGTTTTCATATCTCGCGTTGAGCAGGCAGAACGCCAACGCCCGTTGCGCGTCGACGGACAGCGATTCGTTCCCGGCCGCGTAGTGGAGGAGAAATGACAGGCGCGATGCATCGGGGGTCAGCGGCGAATAGCCGAGAGCCGTCAGCGCCAACGCCATGTCGAAACTCTCGGGAGCTGGCGGCCACGGCGCGTCACACCAGAGGCCGAATCCGTTTTCCGCCAGCCGCTTCCATGGAAACCACGCGCTCGGATCGACTTTGCGGCCCGGCGCGACGTCGGCATGACTGACGAAATTCGCGCGCGGGATGTTGTAACGTTGCTTGAGATCGGCGAGCAAGCCAAGCAGCGCGTCGATCTGCGCATCGGCAAACGGCTCGTCACCGTTGTTGTCCAGTTCAATGCCGATCGACGCCGAATTCACGTCGGTATTTCCGCCCCACCACGAGAAGCCGGCATGCCAGGCCCGATCCCGGTCGTCGACAAGCTGGATGATTTCGCCGTTGCGCCCGATCAGGTAATGCGCGCTGACTTTCCGTTCGGACGAGGTCAGCGTCGCGAGCGCACGGTCCACGAAATCACTGCCGGTGTGGTGCAGCACGACGAAATTGGGCCGGCGCGCGTCGAAGTTCGGCGACGCAACTTTGCGGATCGCTCCCTCGGGATACGGCGCCAGCGGCGCGCAGCCGGCGAGAACCAGCTGCACGGCCAAGGCCGCCAGGCGCATGCGAATCGTCACCGCCGTTTCACTCGCTATCGAAACCCATCAGCTTCCGCTCGACGATTCGACGGGCGACGACCTCGGGCACATCCTTCTCCCAATCGCCTCGTCCGCGGCGCAGCGCACTGAGCACCTCGACGGCATCGATGTGCATGTGCCGATCGTCGAGCGGAATCAGTGAGATCATCTTGTTGTTCTCCTTGAGGAAATCGAGGAGATGGCGCAGGTTGGCCGGCACTTGAACGTTGTCCAGTGTAATCTCCGCCGAGCGATCGGTGCCCCGCGGACGCGACGGGTAGACATAGACGTAGGTGTTATCCGGGAACAGCTTGCCGAAGGCTTCGAGG
The DNA here is from genome assembly GCA_002304785.1 of Candidatus Accumulibacter sp. UBA704. GTDB lineage: Bacteria > Pseudomonadota > Gammaproteobacteria > Burkholderiales > Rhodocyclaceae > Propionivibrio. Next base: position 30,105 of record DBMG01000064.1, read on the forward strand.
ATGCCGCCTTCGAGGCCCTCGTAGTATTTTTCGTCGAAGAGGTAGTGGAAGTCGCGCACCGAGAGAACAATTCCGATCGGCTTCTGCGTGTAGCGGCGCAGGTACGCACGCAGCCGGAAATAACGCAGGTAATCGGAGATCATTACCGTGTAGCCCATCGACCCGAGCAGGTCGACGCGGGCGAGGAAGTCGGCATCGACAACGTTGTCCTCGTGGATCAGCGAGTTCATCGTCACCTCGGCCAGCGAGACGATCTGCGAGTCGTCAACGGCGGCCAACTGGCTGAACTGCTTGAGGCCTGCGGCCATCATGTCTTCATTGACGTTGGTTACCGGCTTGAAATGGCCGCGCATCACCATGACCGGTTTGCGGTAGAGCAACTCGCCGGGCACCACGACCTCGCCCGCCGGGTTGAACACTACCGCCCGGGTCAGCCAACTGCGTACCAGATGCAGGTTCATCAGCCGGTTTTCCACGTCCTCGAAATACGGACCGGAGAAATGGATCAGGTCGACCTCGATCCGCTCCGGCCCGAGGCCGTCGGCGAGGCATTCGACGATCCATTCGGGCCGCTGATGATGAAAAAACGCGCCATGAATCAGGTTGACCCCGAGAATGCCGAGCGCATCGCTCTGCTGCGCGTTGTCGTTGTCGAGCATGCGCACGTGCAGGATCACGTCACTCGGTTCGGTGCCGGGATGCAGTTGCAGGCGGATGCCGACCCAGCCGTGGCACTCGTTCTTCTGTTTGAAGCTGCGCGCCGTCACGGTGGCCGCATAAGCGAAGAAGGTAGTGTTCTTCGGCCGGACGTCGGCAAGGCGGGAGACGACTTGGCTAAACTCCTTGTCCAGCATCTGCAACAGGCGGGCCCGGCTGACGTAACGATCAACCTGCCCGTAGATGTCGTCGCTGACCGCCATGTCGTAGGCCGACATCGTCTTGGCGATGGTTCCGGCCGCCGCGCCGACCTGGAAGAAGCGGCGCGCCACCTCTTGTCCTGCGCCGATCTCGACGATCGTACCGAACTTGTATTTGTCGAGATTGACGGCCAGCGCCTTCTGGTCGGTCGTCAGGGAAGTATCGCGTTCGCGCATAAAGTCTCCAGTTACTGATCGGGTGTTCTTATCACAGAACACGAAAACTTGGTCTCGGCCCCAATGATGTGAAGGATAGCGAAAAACAAAGCCCAAGGCCCGCGGTAATGCGGACCTTGGGCTATTGCAGCCGTATCGGTGAAACTCTACCCGACCAGATCGTCCTTGATGAAAGCGCGAACGATGCTTTCGAAATCCTGGTCGCCCTTGAAGCCGAGCATGTGCGCGCGGCTCATGTCCCAGCGGGTCGGCCAGGTGTGGATGATGCGCTGGATGGCGGGATCAGGCTCCCAGCGAATGAGCCGCGTGGCAGGCTGGCCGGCGATCTTGCCGAGCACTTCGACCATCTCGCGCACGGTAACCGTCACGCCGGGCAGATTGAGCACCTGACGTTGGCCGAAGGCCTCGGCGCCGAGATTGTGCCCATGGATCAGGCATTCGATCGCCTGCCGCGGCGACATCAGCCACAGTTTCATGTCAGGCGTTACCGGGCAGATCGTCTGAACGTTGTTCAGCGGTTCGCGGATAATGCTGCTGGTGAACGACGTTGCGGCCTTGTTCGGCTTGCCCGGGCGGACGGCAATCGTCGGCAGGCGCAGGGCCCTTCCGTCGATGAACCCCTTGCGGCTGAAGTCGGACAACAGCAATTCGGTCATCGCCTTCTGCACGCCGAAAGACGTCTTCGGCGTCAGCACCGTATCGTCCTGCACGACATCCGGCAGCGCGCCACCGTAGACGGCGAGCGAGCTGGCAAAGATCACCTTGGGACAGTGGCCCACTCGGCGACAGGTATCGAGGAGCAGGCGCGAGGCGTCAAGGTTGACGGAAAGGCCAAGATCGAAATCGTCTTCGGCCTGGCTGCTGACCACAGCGGCCAGATGGAATATGGAGGTGGTTTTTGCGTCGATGACCTGGGCAAGCGCTTCCGCATCGCTGACGTCGCCCGTTACCACCTTGATTCTGGGATCGTTGAACCCGAGAGCCGGAACCACATCGAACAGGGTGATCTGGTCAATCTTTTCTTCGCGCAACTCGGCGTTCTTGAGCGTTCCGCGTTGCAGAAGCTTCGATGCCAGACGCCGGCCCAAAAACCCGGCGCCTCCCGTGATCAAAACTTTCATTACATCTCCTTAAGCCACCCCAGGCCATCTTCCGTGCGACCGCGCGGCCTGTATTCGCAACCGACGTAGCCATCATAGCCCAAGTCGTCGAGCAGCTTGAAGATGTGGCGATAGTTGATCTCGCCCTCATCTGGCTCGTTGCGTGTGGGAACGCTGGCGATCTGCACGTGGCCGATGCCTTCGAAGTTGTTCTTGAAGGTCATGGTGAGGTCGCCCTCCATGATCTGGACGTGATAGAAGTCCATCTGGACCTTCAGGTTCGGCTCGCCGATTTCCTTGCGAATGGCATGCGCTTCGTCTTGGTAGTTCAGGAAATAGCCCGGCATGTCGCGCGTATTGATCGGCTCGATGACCAAGGTCAGGTTGTGCTTGGCCAGTTCCTTGGCGGCGTACCAGATGTTGTCCACGTAGGTGGACCGATGCGTGGCGCGGTCAGCCCCGGCCGGCAGCATCCCGGCCATGGCATGAACCGTCGGAGTCCCCAGGGCCAGTGCGTATTCGATGGCCTTGGCCACGCCGTCGCAGAACTCCTGCTCCCGCCCAGGGATGGAGGCCATGCCGCGGTCGCCCGCGGCCCAGTTGCCCGGCGGCATGTTGAACAGGGCGTTCCTCAGGTTGTTTTCCTTCAGCCAGCCGGCCACCTGCGCCGGTGTAAAGTCATATGGGAAGAGAAACTCGACGGCCTTGAAACCGGCCTTTGCGGCCGCGGCAAAACGCTCCGGGAACGGAACCTCGTTGAACATCATCGAGAGGTTGGCGGCAAACTTGGGCATGACAGTCCTTTCAGATATCCAGTTTGAATGCGGTCTTGAGTTCTTCGATCTGCGCGGTGTTGAGGCAGTTGGTCTGGTTGTTCTGCAACAGCAGGAAGATCTTGGCGGTTTCTTCGAGTTCCTCGGAGGCGTAGATCGCGCCCTCCAGGTCCGGTCCGGAAACGACCGGACCGTGGTTGGCGAGCAGTACGGCGCTGTGCTTCGGCGCCAGCGTCCTGATCACTTCGCCGAGCGCCTTGTCGCCCGGGCGGTGGTACGGTACCAGCGGCAGGCGCCCGATCTTCATGATGAAGTACGGTGTCAGCGGCGGGATGCAGTTGGCCGGATCGAGTCCGCACATGCAGGACACGGCCGCCGAGTGCGTCGAGTGCAGATGCACGATGGCCCCGGCTTTGGGGCGGGCGTCGTACATGCCGCGATGCAGGAAGGCTTCCTTGGAAGGCGGATCACCGGCCAGGACATTGCCGTCCCAGTCGAGCTTGGAGATGCGCGCAGGGTCGAGTTCGCCAAGGCAGGAGTTGGTCGGGGTGAGCAGCCAGCCCTCCGAAAGGCGGACGCTGATGTTGCCGCTGCTGCCGGCAGTCAGGCCGCGTTCGTACAGGGAGCGCGACAGGCGGGCGATCTTGTCCCGCTCGCGGGTTTCTTCGGAAAGGATGGCGGTCATGATGCGAGCTTGCTCCAGGCTTTGAGGAAGAAGTCGGGGGTACCGAAGTTGCCGGACTTGAGGGCCAGCGCCAGCGGACGCTGCGTGGTTTCTTTGGTAATGCCGGTGGTCCACGGCACACCGGGGTCAATTTCCGGACCGATGCGCAGACCGGTGACACCAAGGGCCTTGACCACGGCGCCGGAGGTCTCGCCGCCGGCGACGATCAGTTGCCCGACACCCATCGCGACGAGGCCTTGGGCAATGGCGGCCATGGCATCTTCGACCAGGCTGCCGGCTTTTTCCGTGCCCAGTTGGGTCTGCACCGCCTTGACCGCTTCCGGGGTGGCAGTGGCGTAGAACAGCACCGGCTCTTTCTCTATCTTGCCCTTGGCCCATTCGAGAGCGGCACCGACGACGTCCTTGCCGCGTGCCAGCTCGAAGGGGTCGATGTTGAAGGCGGGGTGCTTCTCGCGCATGGCGGCGACCTGCCCTTGCGTGGCGATCGAGCAGCTGCCGGAGATGACGGCGCGCAGACCGCCTGTATGCGGCAGGGCGTCGGCGACCTGGCACTCGGCGAGCAGCCCGGCCTTGCGGAAATTCTGCGGCAGGCCGAGGGCAATACCGGAGCCCGCGGTGACCAGCGGCATGTCTGCACAGGCGGCACCGATGGCCAGCAGATCGTCGTTGGTGATGGCATCCGGCACGGCAAAGTTACAGCCTTCGGCCTTGAGCTTGTCGAAGCGGGCCTTGATGGCTTCCGGCCCCTGGCGGATCACGCCGTAGTCGACGAGACCGGCCTTGCCCTTGATCTGGGCTTGCAGAACCTTGACGAGGTTGGCGTCGGTCATCGGGGTGAGCGGATGGTGGCGCATGCCGGAGTCGGAGAGCAGGATGTCGCCGACGAACAGGTGGCCCTTGTAGATGGTGCGGCCATTGACCGGGAAGGCCGGGCAGGCGATGGTGAAGTCGCTGTGCAGGGCCTGCATCAGGGCTTCGGCGACCGGGCCGATGTTGCCTTTCGGCGTGGAGTCGAAGGTGGAGCAGTACTTGAAGTAGAACTGCTTGCAGCCGGCCTGCTGCAGCCAGCGCAGTGCGGCGAGAGATTCGGCGATGGCTTCCTCGACCGGGTTGGTACGCGATTTCAAGGCGATCACCACGGCGTCGATGTCGTCGCCGATCGGTTCCTGAGGAACGCCGATCATCTGCACCGTGCGCATGCCGGCTTTGACCAGCATGCCGGCCAGGTCGGTGCCGCCGGTAAAGTCGTCGGCGATGCAGCCAAGCAGAATTGTCATTTACGTACTCCTTGTCAGATTTGCGGATTATTTCTTCGCTTCCGGCAGCTTGATGCCCGGAAAGACCTTGATCACGGCCGAGTCGTCCTCGCCGCCGTGCCCGGCGGCCGACGCGGACATGTACATCTGGTGGGCGGCGGCCGAGAGTGGCAGCGGAAAAACGCTCTTCTTGGCGTAGTCGAGCACGATGCCGAGGTCCTTGACGAAGATGTTGACGGCCGACAACGGCGTGTAATCGCCCGCGAGGATATGCGGCACGCGGTTCTGGAACATCCAGGAGTTGCCAGCGCTGTTGGTGATCACTTCATAAACCTGGTCCGGATTGGCGCCGGCGCGGATGGCCAGGGCCATCGCCTCGCCGGCCGCAGCGATGTGCACGCCGGCCAGCAACTGGTTCACCATCTTGACCACCGAGCCGGGGCCGACTTCGTCGCCGAGGCGATAGACCTTGCCGGCGATCGCGTCAAGCACGTCTTCGCACTTGGCATAGGCTTCCGGCGTACCGGACGACATCACGGTCATTTCCCCCGCCATGGCCTTGGCAGCGCCGCCGGAAATCGGCCCGTCGATCATCAGCAGGCCGGCTTCGGCAAGGCGCTTGCCCAACCCCTTGGCGAACTCGGGCGAGACGGTGGCGCTGGCGATAACCACCGAACCGGGCTTCATGTGCGGCGCAGCGCCGTTCTCGCCAAACAGAACCGTTTCCGTCTGATCGGCATTGACTACCACGGTGATCAGGACATCGACCAACGGAGCCATGGCGGCCGGCGATTCGGCGCGGATGCCGCCCGCATCGACCACTTTCTGCACGACCTCTGGCCGCATGTCGCAGGCGTGGACTTCAAAACCCTCGCGCAGCAACGACATGGCGACGCCCATGCCCATGGCGCCTAGACCGATGACACCGACCGGCTTCTTGACTGTTGCGTTCATATTCAGATTCTCCAAAACATTGGTAATAGGTTATTTCGCATACACCAGATCCCTG
>DBMG01000118.1 GCA_002304785.1 Candidatus Accumulibacter sp. UBA704
GCCGGCGCCGAAGTCAGGCAGCCACTGGGGATTGCCGTTGTCGGCGGACTGATCGTGTCGCAATTCCTGACGCTATACCTGACGCCGGTGGTCTATCTCTACCTCGACCGGCTAACGCAACGGGAACAAGCCGCGCANNNNCGCCAGCGCATCGACAAATGGCTGTGGGCGGCGCGTTTCTTCAAGACCCGCGGGCTGGCCACGCAAGCTATCCATGCCGGACACATCCGCCTCAACGGCAGCGCTGTCAAACCGGCCCGCGAGGTGCGCCCCGGCGACACGCTCGAGATCACTATCGGCAACGTACACTGGACTGTCGCGGTGCGCGCGATCAACGAGCAGCGGCGGCCCGCGAGCGAAGCGCAACAGCTCTACGAAGAAAGTGCCGAAAGCAAACTCCGGCGCGAAGCCGTCAAGGAAAACCTCCGCCTGGCGCCTGTTCCGGGCAGCGATTTGCGCGGCCGGCCGACAAAGAAAGCGCGGCGGCAGATCCGCGGATTCAACGAACAATTCTGAACCCGGCGACCGCCGGGCCATCAAACCACCTTTTCGCAGGATAGCCCAGTCATGTTTCGCGCCCTGAACACGCCACAGCTCTGGATTGTGACGCTCTCGGCGGCCGGCATCCTCATGGTCACCATGGGAGCACGCCAGTCGCTCGGACTCTTTCTTGCCCCCCTCAACACCAGCACCGGCCTGGGAGTTGCCTCGATCAGCCTGGCCCTGGCCATCGGCCAGTTCATCTGGGGGGCCGCACAGCCTCTCGCCGGCGCGCTGGCCGACCGTTTCGGCCCGGGACGAGTGCTGCTTGCCGGTCTTGTCCTGCTGGCCCTGGGCAGTGCGTTGACGCCATTTATGGATAGCACCTGGGGACTGATCATTTCCCTCGGGCTGCTTTCCGCGATCGGCTCGGGCGCCGGGAGCTTTTCCGTTCTTTTCGGCGCCGCGACCAACCGTTTGCCCCTGGAAGCGAGTGGCGCGGCATCGGGAGTCATCAACGCCGGAGGTTCCTTTGGCCAGTTTATCTTCGCCCCGATCCTGCAGAAACTGATCCAGGCCGTCGGCTGGATGGGCGCCATGTGGTCTCTTGCCGCCGTCGTCCTGGCGGCATTGCCGCTGGTCCGCAACGTGGCGAAACCATACGACCATGGCCACAAGATGGCCCATGCCAGTGAGCAGGGGCTGTGGCGTAGCGTCAAGGGAGCCATGGCCGATCGCAGCTACCTGCTGCTGCATGCCGGCTTCTTCACCTGCGGTTTTCACATCGCCTTTCTCGTCACGCACCTGCCCGGCGAAGTCAACCTGTGCGGCCTGCCGCCCTCGGTGGCCAGCTGGTCACTGGCCATCATCGGCCTGGCCAACATTTTCGGCAGTCTCTTCGCCGGCGCCTGCGTGGCCCGTTACCGCAGCAAGTACGTACTGTTCTGGATGTACGGCTCGCGAGCCGTGATGATCGCCATCTACCTCGTTTCGCCGCGCACCGACCTGACGTTCTATTTCTTTGCCGCCGGACTCGGTTTCACCTGGCTGGCGACTGTCCCTCCGACCGCCGCCATCGTCGGGAAGCTGTTCGGCGTGCGCTACCTCGGCACGCTGTTCGGGCTGACCCTGCTGTCGCACCAGATCGGCGGCTTTCTCGGAGCATGGCTGGGCGGCCTGTCGATCACCCGGTTCGGCGATTTTTCGTGGATGTGGTACGCCGACATGGCGCTGGCAGGACTCGCCGCCCTGGTTAACCTGCCAATCCGCGAAGCGCCGGTCGCACTCAAGCCGCAGGCGGCCTGACGCCGGACATTGTGACTACAAGACGTAGCGCGATAGATCCTCGTTGCGCGCCAACTCGGTCAGGCGAGCATCGACGTACTCGGCGTCGATGCGGATCGACTCGACCCCCTTGTTGCCTGCACTGAACGAAACCTCTTCGAGCAGGCGTTCCATTACCGTGTAGAGGCGGCGGGCGCCGATGTTCTCGGTCCGCTCGTTGACCGACCAGGCCACCTCGGCCAGTCGCTGAATGCCTTCGGGCAGGAACTCCAGGGTTACGCCCTCGGTCGCCAGCAAGGCCTGGTATTGCATGGTCAGACAGGCATCCGTCTGCGTCAGGATGCGTTCGAAATCCGCCACCGACAGGGAATCCAGCTCCACGCGGATCGGAAAACGCCCCTGCAGTTCGGGAATCAGGTCTGAAGGCTTTGCCAGATGGAAAGCCCCGCTGGCAATGAACAGGATGTGATCGGTACGGATCATGCCGAACTTGGTCGACACCGTGGTTCCCTCGACCAGCGGCAACAGGTCGCGCTGCACCCCCTGGCGCGACACGTCGGCGCCGTGGGCGTCGCTGCGCGAAGTGATCTTGTCGATCTCGTCGAGGAAGACAATGCCGTTTTGCTCGACGTTGCGCACGGCGTCAAGCTTCACCTCTTCGTCGTTGACCAGTTTTCCGGCCTCTTCATCGATCAGCAGGCGACGCGCCTCGCTGATCTTCAGCTTTCTCGATTTCTTGCGCGCCCCGCCCATGTTCTGAAACATGCCCTGAATCTGCGACGTCAACTCTTCCATGCCGGGCGGCGCGAAGATTTCCGCCTGAAGGCCTTGGCTGGCCACTTCGATCTCTATCTCCCTGTCGTCGAACTCGCCCTCGCGCAGCTTCTTGCGAAATTTCTGGCGCGTCGCGTTCTCCTCGACATTCTGCGTGTCGTTGTAGAAGCCACCGCGCGCCGGCGGCAGCAACGCGTCCAGCAGCCGCTCCTCGGCAGCATCTTCAGCGCGCGTCCGCACTGCCTTCATGGCCTGCTCGCGCCCGTTCTTGACCGCGGTCTCGGCCAGATCACGGATGATCGTCTCGACATCCCGGCCGACATAGCCGACTTCGGTAAACTTTGTCGCCTCGACCTTGATGAACGGAGCATTGGCCAAACGCGCCAGGCGGCGGGCGATTTCCGTCTTGCCGACACCGGTCGGTCCGATCATCAGGATGTTCTTGGGGGTTATTTCCTGGCGCAGCGGCTCCTCCACCTGCGCCCGCCGCCACCGGTTGCGCAAGGCGATGGCCACGGCCTTCTTGGCCTTGCCCTGACCAACGATATGCTTGTCCAACTCGTGGACGATTTCCTGGGGAGTCATTTGCGTCATGTCGATTCTGCCGAGAACGGGGTGCAAGGTCGTTATGTTCTCATCGACCAGGCGATGTGGCAAACTCATGCCATTTGGCAAGAACAAGAAAGCGACACTCACCGATGGCCACCAAACAGCGCATCCTGTGCCTCGCGCCCGGGCGGGCAACCCCGGGAATAACGCTCGCCAGGGCAATCACCGACCGTGAAGGCTCGATCCTCCTGTCTGCCGGCACGGTGCTCGATTTGGCCATGCTTGAACGCCTGATCCGCCGCGGCGTCGACGCCATCTCCGTGCTCGTGCCGGACAATCGGGACGAAGCCACGATTGCCGACGAACTCCGCGCCGCCCAGCGCAGGATCGAGACCATCTTCCGCGGCCCCGGAAATCCGGCTCGCGAGCAGCTGCACGCCGCCGTCCTGAACTACCGGATCGAGTCCACGAAATGACGGCACCCACACTTGACCAGCTCCCCGACCACGCCGAAGCACTCCCTTCACTTCCCGAGGTCGTCAACTACCTGATCCGCGCACTCAACGACGACAACGCCAATCTGGAAACGCTGGCGCATCACATCAACTCCGATCCGGCCATCGTTGCACGGTTGCTTGCCGCGGCCAATTCGGTGACGGCGGGCCTCTCGAAACGCGTTCATTCGGCCGGGCAGGCATTCCTGCTGCTCGGGGCCGACCGGATCGCCAACATCATTCTGGCGTCGGCGCTGATCTACCGCTATGACACGCACACCTCCGGATTCAATGCCCGCATGCTCTGGCAACATTCGCTCGGGGTCGCCACCTGTGCACGCGTGCTTGCCGAACAGACGGGCGTCGATCCCGACCTGGCGTTCACCAGCGGACTGCTTCACGACATTGGGCAGCTTCTCATGCACACGGCCAGTCCGTCCCATTTCCTGCAGGCTCTCGACCGGCACCTCAACGAGGATATCCCGCTGTTCGTGGCCGAACGCTCGGTGTTTGGCTACGACCACTGCGACGCGGGGCGTATCCTGGCGACTGCGTGGAAATTGCCGACGGACATCATCGATGCGATTGCGGCTCACCATGAGCCTGACGGTTTCGGCAGCGAAATCGGCAACCTGATCCACGTCAGCGAATGCCTGAGCCATGCGCTCGACTTGGGCGAACTGCCGAGCAATCGGGTTCCGGACCTTTCCGAACTCGCGTGCGCAAATCTCGGATTGTCCTGGCCCAAATTCGCGGCTCATTTTGCCGAAATCGAGGCGCGCTTCGACGACTTCCGGGTTTCCCTGGGCATCTGAAGCCATGACAGGGCCGGTGAGCGGCCCGGCCACATCGTCAATCGAGGGCTTCGATGGTGTAGTTGTGGTTGGTGTAGATGCAAAGGTCACCGGCGATATCGAGCGACTTCCTGATGACTTCTACCGGCTCCAACTCCGTGTTCTCGATCAGCGCGCGCGCGGCTGACTGGGCATAGGCGCCCCCCGAGCCGATCGCCAGGATGCCCTGTTCCGGCTCCAGGACATCGCCATTTCCGGTGATGATCAGCGAGTTCTCGCGGTCAGCCACGGCCAGCATTGCCTCCAGGCGGCGCAAGGCTCTGTCGCTACGCCAATCCTTGGCCAACTCCACGGCCGAACGGAGCAAGTTGCCCTGATGCTTGTCGAGTTTGGCTTCGAAGCGCTCGAAAAGGGTGAAGGCGTCCGCCGTGCCGCCGGCGAAACCGGCGAGAATGCCCCCATTGTGGATTCTGCGGACCTTGCGCGCGCTGGCCTTGATAACGATATTCCCGAGCGTGACCTGCCCGTCGCCGCCCATGGCCACCTGGCTGCCCCGTCGCACGGAGAGGATCGTCGTGCCGTGGTATTGCTCCATGATAAATTCCGTTGTTGATCCTGCTGTTGAACCTTTTGTCGACCCTACTGCTTCGAGAAGACGATGGTTGCCACGGCCTTGAGTCCGACGACACCGAAAAGCTCGGCCACCAGATGATTGGGGTGACGAAAAACGATCTGCTTGCCCGAGCTGCGGATGGCGGTCAGCGCATTGAGCAAGGCGCCAGCGCTGATGAAATCCATGCGCCTCAGTTCAGCACAATCGATCAGCACCGGGTCGTGGACGTTCGCATAGGACGCCAAATCGCCAAAGCGTGATGACTTGATCTCTCCGGACAGGATATAGGCATCGCCTCTCGCTTCTTCCGACGTCACGGCTGGTCTCGCGACTACGGGTTCGGGAGCGGCAACCCGCCCGGCTTCCCAGGACGGCGGCGATTCCTCGAAGGTCACGGCATAATCGATGGCCACTTCCTCGAATGCCTCCTGGCGGCCCTGCAACTGGCAAAGCTCGAGCAACAGCAACCAACATTCCTTGCCTTCCGCCTTACCCGTCTCGACGCGCCCTTGAACCAGTTCTCCAAGCGCCTCGCGGCCCAACAGTTCGATCTCGCCCTTGTTCTTCCTGGCCCGAACCAGGAAGTTCAGAAGACAGGCACACCCCTCCGGGTCGATCTGTTTCACTTTCGACAGGTCCAGGCGCATCTTCCGATTTTTTTCCAACGCCTGGCGAACGACCTCGAATGCGGCCGTGTTGCTGCCCAAAAGATCACCCTTGAACATTACGCTGCCGGCCGCGCTTTCGGGCACCCGGACGTTGTCCGCCGCCTTGCTGCGCCAACCGGGTGGCGACTTCTCGAAAGCGCGGGCATATTCGATTTCCATTGCCTCGAATGCCTGCTGCTGGCCGGACATGCGATACAGGTCGAAAAGCATCAGCCACAAGCGCTCCGCCGGTCCGGATCGGTGGATGGGCAAGGCACTTTCAAGAACCGCCTGCGCGGCCTTGTCCTGGTTGTTGGCAAAAAGAACGGCGGCTTCTTCGGCTTGGGCATCGACCGGATCGACTTCGGCCTCGATCTGGAAATCCAGAGAGGACTGGCTGAACTTGAAGTCGGAGAAATCCGATGGCGGAGTTTCCGGAACGGCCGCCGCCTTTACCACCTCAGCATTCGTTGGTGTCTTCTCCTGCGGCGCGGCCTGACCCGCGTTACCCGAAGCAGACGCGTTTTCGCGCGCGCCGGTCTGCCGGGGAACGGCAGCCGGACGGGCAATCATCTTTTCCGGCTGTTTTTTGAAGAATGAGAAAACCATGGTTCGCTGAATCGCTCAGCAGCAAGTGAAGCGGAGGTTTCTTTTAACACATCCCATCGCGCTCTGCAATTTCCGGGCAGGATGGGAATTGCTGTGCCACGGATATTAGTACCAGAAGCGACAAAAGGAGATTTCAGGCGGCAATCAGGCTTTGCCTCAATCCCTGTTCGATGATCTCGCGCGGCAAGTCCCGGCCGATGAATACCATGACGCTCTGGCGCGATTCATCCTCACCCCAATCGGCACCCGGACTCGCCCCCATCAGTTCGTGGACCCCCTGGATGATGACCCGGTAAGGCAATCCGGCAACCGCCAGCACGCCCTTGTAGCGCAGCAGATCAGCGCCATAGACGCGAGCCACGGCGCCAAGAAAATCCTGGAGGCGGCGATCGTCGAAGTCGCGGTCGCTGCGGAAGACGAAGGAACTGATGCGGTTCCTGTGATGATGGTGCCCGGCAGACAGGAAACCGGGCTCTATCTCGAGGACCGCATTGAGGTTGAATCCCCGGACATCGAGAAGATCGGCCAGCGGCGTCTGGCCGAAATGCACGGCCGCAACCGCCGCCCGCGGATTGATCTGATGCAGCCGCTGGGACAGCGTTTCGATCTGTTCGCAGTCAACCAGGTCGGTTTTCGAGAGCAACAGGCGGTCAGCAAAACCCACCTGGGCCTGCGCCTGTTCGTGTTCGTCGAGCTGGCGCATGGCATGCACCGCGTCAACCAAGGTAACGACGGCGTCCAGCAGATAACGCTGCGACACCTGCTCATCAAGAAAGAAAGTCTGCGCCACGGGTCCCGGATCGGCCAAGCCGGTCGTCTCGATCAGCACCCGGTCGAACGCCAGTTGCCCGGCGTCCCGCTTTTCCCCCAGTTCGCCCAGAATCCGGATCAGATCGCCGCGCACGGTACAGCAGATACAGCCGTTGTTCATCTCGACGATCTGTTCCTCGCCGGACAGCAACAGCGCGTTGTCGATACCGACCTCGCCGAATTCGTTCTCGATGACCGCGATCTTCTCGCCGTGCCGCTCGGTCAGGATGCGGTTGAGCAGCGTCGTTTTGCCGCTCCCCAGAAAGCCCGTGACGATGGTAACAGGGATGGGCTGGCTCATTTGGCCCTCGCCGTGCTGTTGGCACCACCGCTGTTGACGCCACAGTTGGCACACACTCCGCGCAGATCGAAATCCATGCGCGTCAGTGAGAATCCCGCCGGCAATTGCGGAACGACAGGCAATGAGGCTTCCAGGCAATACACCCCGCCGCACACTTCGCAGCGGAAGTGCACATGCGAGGCATGCTCTCCCGCCGGTGCCGCCGAGAAACGGAAGACACGGCTCGCATCGGCGCTTTTGTGCGCCAGTCCGCTGTCGACGAGCCAGTCGAGCACACGGTACAGCGTCACCCGATCAAGAGCCATATCACCCAGCCGGACTTCGATTTCACCATGCGACAACGGGGTCGGCGCCTCGCGCAGCACGCGCAGAACCCGGATGCGGGCCGGCGTCGCCCTCGCGCCGAAACGCCGGATCTGTTCAGCAACGGCCTGCTGGCCGGGGGAAGCATGAAGAGCCAAGTCGAACTCTCGTGAAATCGGGTCCGTGATTTAAGCATGCCGACGCGCCACTCGCAACATTGTTGCAAATGCAACAGGAACCGGGAGGCACGAAAGCTGCCCAACCGACACCGCTTCGTTTCGAGGATAGAACCATGCCGCAAGCCAAGACAAAGACCGAGTGGGCGGAGTTGCTGCCGCCGGATACCTACCGCATCCTGTTCGAGGAAAACACCGAGGTCGCCTGCAGTAGCGGGCTGCTTACCGAGAAAAGGGACGGTGTCTTCATCTGCGCCGCCTGTTTTCAGCCGTTGTTCGACAGCCGCGCCAAGTACGAGAGCGGCACCGGCTGGCCGAGTTTCCGCGAGGCACTGCCCGGCTCGGTTGCGACCAAGACCGACTACAAACTGCTCTATCCGCGCACCGAATACCACTGCGCGCAGTGTGGCGGCCATCAGGGGCACGTGTTCAATGACGGGCCACCGCCGCAGGGAACACGCTATTGCAACAACGGGCTGGCGCTGCTTTTTGTTCCACGCGGGGAAAACATCCCCGCGTTGCGAACCTGACTCAGGATTGTTTCCGTTTGGCGCGCGGATGCGCCTTATCGTACACCTGAGCAAGATGCTGAAAATCGAGGTGGGTATATACCTGCGTCGAGGCGATGCTGGCATGCCCGAGCATTTCCTGCACGGCACGCAGGTCGCCCGACGATTGCAGCACATGCGAGGCAAAGGAATGTCTGAGCATGTGCGGATGCACATTGACCGGCAAGCCCTGCGCCAGGGCACGTTGCCTTAACCGTTCCTCGATGACGCGAGGGTGGATGCGCGCACCACGCTGGCCGACGAACAATGCCGTCTCGTCCGGCAACGCCACTTGCGCGCGCCGCTGTGCCCAACACTCGATCGCCGCGCGCGCCTTGCTGCCTACCGGCACATGGCGCTCCTTCCCGCGCTTGCCGAACACTTTGATCTCGCCTTCCGCCACGTCATGCAGGCAGGCAATTTCGAGTGCCGCCAACTCCGCCAGGCGCAGGCCGGACGAATAGAAAAGCTCGAACATGGCCTGATCGCGCAATTCCAGCGCATCTTCCCCGGGATGGTCCAGCAGGCGACCGGCCTCGTCCGGGGAGAGCACCTTCGGCAATGCCTGCGGGCTCTTGGGCGCCTTGACGCCCTCGACCGGATTGGCCGACACCTCTCCGCGCAAGCCCAGCCAGCGGTAGAAGCCGCGCCACGCCGAAAGCATCCGCGCCAGCGAACGCCCGCCCAGGCCGCGCGCATGCAACTGGGCCATGAAGCGGCGGACGTGGTGCGCCTGCAGGTTGCTGAACGTGATGCTGCCCGACGACTCGGCGATCAGGCCGGCCAGCACGCGCAAATCGCGGCGATAATTGCTGACGGTATGCGGCGACTGCCTGCGTTGCTGGGCAAGTTCGTCGAGATAGCGGTCAACCTGCTCGACCGAAGTCATTTCAGGACTGGTGCAGCACCCGTGCCAACGCCGCCGAGGCCATTTCCCCGAGACGTTCCAGATACAGGGTTCCCATACCGGAATAGAAGCGCTGGGGATCCTCGCTGCCCAGGGCAATCATGCCGATCGTGCCGCCGCCGTTGCGCAGCGCGATCAACCCCTGAGAGCGCACATGCGTCGCAGCGGCGCCGAACCAGGACGCGGTTTCAAAACCCGCCGTCGACCCGCAATAGGGATGGTTCAGGGTCTCCGAGAACGTCTGCAGTTCTTCGCTGACGCCGGCGAATTCCGGCAGTTCGGACGTAGTCTCCGGGCGATTCCACAGACGCAGGGCGAAGTGGGGGATGGCGAAATCATCGCGCAGATGGAAATTCAATGTGTGAATGACCGACTGGAACGTTCCCGCGGCAATGATGGCGACACCGAGGCGGTGCATTTTTTCGCTGATGACGTCGTTTTCCTCGCCGAACTGTAGCAGCTCGCCCAGCTTGCTCTCGAGCTGCCGGTTCTTGTCTCGCAGGCTGAGCATCTGGCGCTCGGTGATCGAGATTGTCCGGCCGCCGTGCGGGTGCGGAATAACCATGCGCGACATCAGGTCGGCATAGTCCTCGAAGAACTGCGGATTGTCCTGCAGGTACTGCGCCACTTCTTCCGACTTCATAGTTCGATTTCTCCGGTAAATACTGTAACCGCGGGTCCGGTCATCTGGACCGGGGTACCTCTGCCACTCCATCCAATGGTCAGCGCGCCGCCGCGTGTAACTACGCGCACCGGCGAATCGAGCAGCCCGCGGGCAATGCCTGCCACGACGGCCGCGCAGGCACCCGTGCCGCAGGCCAGGGTTTCCCCGACGCCGCGCTCGAACACGCGCAGCCGGATAGCCTGCCGCCCGACGATCTGCATAAAGCCGGCGTTGACGCGTTGCGGGAATCGCGGGTGAGCTTCGATCAATGCCCCCTGGACCGCAACCGGCGCCGCATCGACATCGGCGACCACCTGCACGGCATGCGGATTGCCCATGGAAACAGCGGTGATCTGGACACTCTCGCCGCCGACGTCCAGTGGCTGCACCACGTCGTTGGACGTGCTCACGAAGGGGATACGCTCCGGCTCAAAGACCGGCACGCCCATATCGACGGTGACGTTCGCATCCGCCTCGAGCCGCGGGCTGATCAGGCCGTTCATGGTTTCAACACGGATTTCACGTTTGTCCGTCAGCCCCTGCTCATGGACGAAGCGCACAAAGCAGCGTGCGCCGTTGCCGCATTGTTCGACCTCGCCTCCGTCGGCATTGAAGATGCGATAGCGAAAATCGACATCCGGGCAGCTGGCTTTCTCGACGAGCAGAAGCTGGTCGCAGCCAACACCGAAATGGCGATCGGCAATGAACCGGACCTGTTCCGGCGTCAGCACGATCGATTGGCGGACCCCGTCGATCACGACGAAGTCGTTGCCGAGGCCATGCATCTTGGAGAAGCGAATTTTCATGGGTGCCTGCCTGATTTTCGTACGCCCGGGTCTTGCATCAACCTGTGCATTATAAGGGGAACAGCTCCGCCGATATGGAACGCAAAGGCCATTGGCACTACAATGCCGCGCCGGCAAGCTGTGCCACAATGCCGTCTTCTATTCGCATCGTTCTCTCCGACACTTCCTGAAACCATGTTTCGTCGCCTCCTGAGCCAACCCGTCGTGTTCCTGTTCTGGCTGCTGCATTTCCTGCCGCTATCGGCACTTGCCGCCATCGGAAACGGGATTGGCCAGTTGCTCTATCTTTTCGGCAGCCATCGTCGGAAAGTGGTGAATGTCAATCTTGAATGGTGTTTTCCGGAGTTGAGCCCCGCGGAAAGGGAGAAGCTGGCCAGGGATCATTTCCGGGTGCTGGGCCGCTCGGTCCTGGAGCGCAGCGTTTTGTGGTGGGGAAGCCGCGAACGACTGGAACGCATGATCCGCATCGAAGGCACCGAAAAGATCCACACCCTGCTCGATGCCGGCAAGCCGATCATCCTGCTCGCGCCGCATTTTGTCGGACTGGACGCCGGGGGCGTCGCGGTCGCGATGCGCTTCGACTCCCTGAGCATGTATGCCGAGCAGGCCAACCCGGTGTTCGACCGCTTGCTGTTCAATGGCCGCCGCCGTTTCGGCGACCAGATGCTGCTGACGCGCAAGGACGGCATACGCGCGACCGTCAAGGCCATGAAGTCCGGCCGCCCTTTCTATTACCTGCCCGATCTGAATGCCCGCCGGCGCGAGTCGATTTTCGTGCCTTTCTTCGGCATTCCGACCGCCACGATTACCGGGCTTTCACGCCTCGCCCGCACCGCCGGCGCCACGGTTCTGACCTGTGTTACGCGCGTCCTGCCGGGCGACCAAGGTTACGTCACCGAAATCGGCGACGCTTGGGAAAACTTCCCGACGGATAACGCCGAGGCCGACACAATCCGGATGAACGCGTGGATCGAAGGGGCCGTGCGCACCATGCCGGAACAGTACTACTGGGTTCATCGCCGGTTCAAGACGCGGCCTGAAGGAGAATCCCGGCCTTACTGACCCTGCGTTGCTCAAACTCGGTCAGCGGCGACGCGACAGCTTCACCAGGCGCAATTCGTCAAACTGCTTGATCAACGCCATCGACGCGTTCGGCAATTCCGGCAATTTTTCGCCAACCAGCCAAATGTCGGGATACCGATCGAGGAGTTCGGGGAGATCCTCGGCATCCACCGGCCTTACGACCCTTCCCGCATAGAACGACAGTTCGCCCGCACCCGGTTTGGGGCCGATCTGGAATAGGGGCGAATACCCTGCCGTATCGCTCATCACCGATTGGGCCGCCAGTTTGCGCGGCTCCTTCGACAAATGCGCGTCGCTGTAGAGGAATGCCGTAG
Organism: Candidatus Accumulibacter sp. UBA704; assembly: GCA_002304785.1. Lineage (GTDB taxonomy): Bacteria > Pseudomonadota > Gammaproteobacteria > Burkholderiales > Rhodocyclaceae > Propionivibrio. The sequence goes on from DBMG01000118.1 coordinate 12,157, forward strand.
ACACCAGTCCGGCCACCAGCACCAGGGGCCATGAAAGCGAGCGAACGCCGAGCATCCTGGCCAGAGCCGGCGGAACGAGCGGAAGCCCGAGCCAGATCAATGACTGGGGCACATCGGCGGATTTGCGCAGCGCGAACCCGATGCCCGCGAGGGCTGCAATACAGAACACCCCGAACAGTATCCGGTTCAGTCGTCGGAACCCGCCATCGGCGCTCGCCAGATAATGGCCGAGGATCAGCGCCAGCGGCGGCGCAAACAGGAGCGCGTATTGCGTTTGCTTGTTGACGGTAGCCGTAAGTAGCACGAACACCACGGCCAGCCAACTCCACGCGAACCGGATCAGGATAGGCATCTCGGTATCGCGCCGACGATAGGCCATTATTCCAGCCGGAACGATCAGGACGCTCCAGGGCGCAAAAAACTCGACCCAGTTGGACACATACCACCAGACGGGCTTGGGATGATTTCCCGTGATGAATGTCTCATCGATCTGCCTCCCGAAGAATAGCTGCGACGCCTCGGGCAACCTCCAAATGACCCAGGCGTACCAGCCGAACGCCACCAACAGCAAGACGGCCACGCCCGGCAGGCTGAAGAAATGTGCGACGGCCGCACGCACCCCGCCCCGTCGCCTTTCTACAAGCGACGCCAGCAGCAGGGTCAGCAAGGGAATCGCCACGCCGGCCGGACCTTTGCTGAGGAAGCCCAATCCGAGCGCCAGACCGAACAGGATGCGCCGCCATGCATCGTGGCGGCCGGAGAGAATATCGAAGCCCAGTTTGCAGGCAACGCTGATGCACAACAACAGCAGAGCATCCGCCTCGCCGCTGCGAAAGTAGCGCAATCCGAGAAAGGAGGTAACGAGACCCAAGACGCCGTTGCATGCCGCCTCCTCTCCCACTTCACGCCGAACCCAGAGCCAAAGGAGCAAGGACAGGCACAAGCCGGCCAGCGCCGCCGGCAACCGTGTCGTCACGGCTCCGACGCCTCCGAATTGATAGCTCGCCGCCGTCAACCAGTAGGGCAACGGTGGCTTCTGCAAACGCAACTCGCCGTTGAAGCGCGGGACAAGCCAGTCTCCGCTCTCGATCATTTCCCGCGCAGTTTCGGCGATCCGCACTTCCTGGATCTTGTACACGGGACGTTCTCCCAAGCCGAAAAACAAGCCAGGAAGGAGAACGAGCAATAGCACGAGAATCGTTTTGAAAGTTCTTTGCATGCGGGCATTTCCCGAAAATTCAACGATGGACCGCGGACGCGAAAGCCGCTCGGGCGAAAACGGATTACTTTACTCCGATTCACTACGACAGGCATTCAGGAAGGTATACTTGCGGTTTGTTTCGGACGCTGCGCTTTCCGGGCTGGCGTCGCCCCCACCACTGCGAGACGTTAATTTTGGCACTGACAATACTCGGCCTTTCCGGCGCACTCACCCACGACCCTTCGGCCGCGCTGTACATCGACGGCAAGCTGGTCGCCGCCGCCGAAGAAGAGCGCTTCGTGCGCGACAAGCACGCCAAGAACCGCATGCCCTACGAGGCCGCGAAGTTCTGCCTGCAGTTCGCCGGCATCAAGCCGTCGGATGTCGATGCCGTGGCCATTCCGTTCGCCCCGATCAGCCTCGGTGAAAAGGCCCGTTGGCATTACGCGAAGCGCTACTGGTACGCGCCGGACCGTTCGCTCGACGCCATTTTCGCCGGGAACCGCCGTTTCTATCGCTACAAGAAGCGCATCGAATGGTGCCTGGTCCAACTCGGCTTCGACCTCAAGAAGATAGAGATCGTGCCGGTCGAACACCATCTGGCGCACGCCGCCAGTGCCTACCACTGCTCTGGATTCAAGGAAAAGACGGCGATCCTGGGCATCGACGGCAAGGGTGAATACGCCACCACCTTTTTCGGCTACGGCGAGAACGGCAAGATCCACAAGATCAAGGAATTCTACGACCCCGACTCGCTCGGCGGCCTGTACGGCGCAATCACCGAATTCCTCGGTTTCGAGATGCTCGACGGCGAATACAAGGTGATGGGCATGGCGCCTTACGGCGACCCGAACAAGTACGATTTTTCGCGCCTCGCCAAATTCGAGAACGGCGAACTGGTCATCAACACCGATTACGCCAACGTGATCGGCTTCCGCCGCTACAAGGAAAACGGCAAGGGTTTCTACTTCTCGCCCAAGCTCATCGATTGGCTCGGCCCGAAGCG
>DBMG01000018.1 GCA_002304785.1 Candidatus Accumulibacter sp. UBA704
GACATGCAGATGCCGGTGATGGACGGTCTGGCAGCGACCCGCGCCATACGCGCGAAACCCGGCATGAGAAGTGTCCCGATCCTGGCCATGACTGCCAATGCCTTCGACGAGGACCGCGAACGCTGCCTCGCCGCCGGCATGAACGACCACCTCGGGAAGCCCCTTGATCCGGAGGATTTTCTGGAAAAGGTTCTTTACTGGCTGGACGATTCGGAGAAACGCAAGGGATAGGGTCGCGGGGAAGTCCTTGCACAGGCGCTACAATCCCCCTTCCCCAACCAAAACTTTGACAGGAAGCACCATGAGAATTCTTCACACCATGATCCGCGTCGGCAACCTCGACCGTTCCCTGGCGTTTTATACCGAAATCCTCGGCATGCGCCTGCTGCGCCAGCAGGACTATCCGGAAGGCCGCTTCACCCTAGCCTTTGTCGGCTACAGCGAGGAAAGCGAAGGCGCCGTGATCGAACTGACGCACAATTGGGACACTTCGTCCTACGAGCTCGGCAACGGTTTCGGCCACATTGCGCTCGCCGTTGAAGACGCCTATGCCGCCTGCGCCCTGATCAAGAAGAAAGGCGGCAAGGTCACGCGCGAGGCCGGGCCGATGAAGCATGGCACGACGGTCATCGCGTTCGTCGAGGATCCCGACGGCTATAAGATCGAGCTGATCCAGCGATAGCGACGGGCCAAGTCCCAGGAGATTTATCGCGCCAGACGCTTTGTCCGGACAAGCTCGGCACCACCGGATACTCTCTGAAAGGAATGGTGCCATGCTAAATCCGTATATAACGGCACCGTTTCTCGTATTACATTTGTTGACCGCACCAGCAACCCGGTCACCCCGGATCGAGGGAAAGACTCTCGCAGCGCGCCACTGCCTGCACAACAGAAGTCGACTCATCCGGAGTCATCGGGAAGCACCGGTAACCAGCCGTAGCAAAGCCGCAAAACCGTTGCGTGCAAATCATCCTTTCGTGCGTCGCGTTTATGGAGCAACACCATGGGCTTGATACTTTCAATCGATGTCGGAACAACGAACATCAAGGCAGCGCTCGTCGATGAGGACGGGCATTTGCGCGGAGAGGCGCAGAACATCAGCACCAAGATCGAAGGCGATGCCACTGGCCGCGCCGAGCACGACCCGCAAAAGCTGCATGCCGCGCTGCTGAATGTCTGCAAGCTCGCCGTGGGCAACAGGGGTGCGGACATTGAATTGCTGTCCCTGACGTCCTACCAGTTCGGCCTGATTCTCCTGGACAAGGACGGCGCCCCGCTGACCAAGATTTCGACTTTCGTCGACACCACCGCGCAATCGCACCATCCCCGTTTCCTGGAGGCCGTCGGCGACATCGACCGGATGTATTTGCGCACCGGTTGCCCGCCTATCTTCCAATATCCGGTCAATCGCCTGCACCATATTGCCGCGACACAGCCGGACATCGCCAGCCGGGTGGCGCATGTCCTCGATTCAAAAGCCTTCCTCATGCATCTGCTGACCGGCGAGTACTTCACCGACTACAGCACGGCCAACTCGCTCGGCTGCCTCGACATCGACGGCCAGTGGGACGAGGCGATCATCCGGGCAACCGGGTTCACGGTCGGGCACTTCCCGCGCGTGCTCAACGGATTCAAGGACAAGGTCCGGCTGCTGCCGTCCGTGTGCCGTGAAATTGGCGTCAGGGAAGGCACGGCCATCTCCGCCGGCCTCTACGACGGCGCCGCGTTGGCAGCATCGATGACGGGCTTCGAAAGCGGCATCGGGGTCGGGAATTTCGGCACCTCCGGCATGTTCCGCGTTCCGACGCCAGCGCCCGTCGAAGACCTCGAAGGCGGACTGATCCAGAGCTGCCTGTTGCGTCCCGGCCGTTTCTTCACAGGATCGGGGATCAACAACTGCACCATCGCCACGAACATGCTGCTGAACATTCTCGGCCTGGACCTCGATTACCTCCGGGGCAAGGAACTGTCCGACCCGGGATCGCACGGCATCATGACCTTCCCCTACTTCACCGGGGAAAGGGACAAGGTCATCGGCAACATCGGCACCGGGATGGTGTTCGGCCTGGGGGTGGCCAGCACACGCGACGACCTGGCGCGCTCTTTCCTGGAAGGCGTCGCGTTTTCATACCTTCTGGTCAAGAACCGGCTAGACCCCGACAACCAGATCAAGGAATTTCGCCTTGGCGGGGGCGGCACGGCAAACCTGCCGTGGATGCAGATCATGGCCGACACGCTGAACCTGCCGATCTGCCTGACGCAGAATCCGGAAATGGGGATCATCGGTGCAGCGTGCCTGGCGCGACACGGGGAAGGTGACGACCTGCTGGCGTGTTCGCGCCGGATCATGAAAGAGGCTCACGTGATCGAACCCATTGAAAAGAACGTGCATATCTACGAGGAGATCGCCGACCGCTACTTCAGCGTTCGCGACTCCTTGCGCGAGCCACTGCTGGCGCGTCGCGGACTCGGGCCGACCCGGCGGTTGAAAGCGAAGCCGGTGGTCAAACCGTTACCGTTGGTTCGCGAAGGCTGGTAGGCAGACGCGCAAAACACCCCACCAAGACCCATCAACCCCCTGATCATTCGAGGCACCATCATGGCAAACAACAAACCGCTCATCGCAATCGTCAACTCAAGTTCGTTCGGAATTTCCTACCCCGAGCATCTGCGCAAGCTCGAAGAATTTGCCGACCTGATCCGCGTCGACATTCCCAACAACGCCCCGGCATCCGTGTTCCACGACAAGCTCCGCGAGGCCGACGGCATCATCGCCAGCGTCACGCCGGTGTATACCCGCGAAGTCCTGCTCGGATTGCCGAAGCTTCAACTACTGGCCCGCCACGGCGTCGGCTGCGACAACGTCGACCTGGACACCTGCGCGGAACTGGGTATCGCCGTCTCCAAGGTCGGGCCGGAAGTCGAGCGGGAGTCCGTGGCGCAGATGGCCATTGGACTCATGAACGCCTCGGCACGGCGCATCGTGGAAGGCGCCTCGATCGTGAAGGCGGGAGAATGGAGCAAACGCGCAAAGATTGCGCTGGGTGTCGATTTCAAGGGAGCCACCATCGGATTGGTGGGCATCGGCGCCATCGGCAAGACGGTGGCGAGAATCCTGACGCACGGCTTTCAGGCCAACGTGATCGCCTACGACCCGTATGTCAGCGCCGAGGAAATCGCGGCCCGAGATGCCACCAAGGTCGGTTTCGAAGAATTGCTGGAGAAGAGCGCAATCATCTCCCTGCACTGCCCGCTGACCAGCGAGACCTCGCGCATGTTCTGCGCCAAGGAGCTGGCTGCCATGAACGACGGAGCCATTCTGGTCAACACCTGCCGCGGCGAGATCTTCAACCAGGGCGATCTCATTGCCGCGCTCGAATCCGGGAAGATCGGCGGCTACGCCACCGATGTCGTCGAAGGCGAGCCGATCGGTGCCGATCACGTCCTGCTCGGCACCCGCAATGTGATCGTCACCCCGCACCTGGGCGGCTATTCGGTGGTATCGCTACGCGGCATGGGTCAAACGATGGTGGACGATATGGTCCGTGTATTTGTCGAAAAAGGTTTTCCCGGGGTAATAGCCAACGAGATGATTAATCTGGCAAAATGCCGGCTCGCGAGATTCGGGGCTTAGCTACTCAGCTGGCCAAAAAACACCAGAGAGCGGGTTAATGGAATGATACGTATAAGGCGAGGGATGGATTTGCCGGTCGCGGGAGCGCCGGCCCAGTCCATTGAAACAGCGCGTCCGGTCCGGACGGTGGCCGTATTGGGACCCGACTACCATGGAATGAAGCCGACCATGGCTGTCCAGGTGGGTGACAATGTCAAGCTGGGACAGATTCTTTTTTCCGACAAGAAGAGTCCCGGAGTGCACTTCACCTCGCCGGCGGCGGGTACGGTCGCGGCGATCAATCGTGGAGCACAACGCGTACTGCAATCGGTAGTCGTCCAGGTGGAAGGCGACGAAGAAGAAACCTTCGCCGCTTATGCCGATAATCAACTGGAAGCGCTTGACCCATCGGCGATCCGCGAGAACCTGCTGCGTTCAGGTTTATGGACGGCGCTGCGAACCCGTCCCTTCAGCAAGGTTCCGCATGCGGATGCGGTTCCGGCCTCCATTTTCGTAACGGCCATGGATACGCACCCGCTCTCCGGCGACCCGACCCCGATCATCGCGGCGCATAATGAGGACTTTCGTCGTGGCCTGCAGGTTCTTTCCCGCATTGCTCCGGTCGTCGTCTGCGCGGCCGAAGGTTCGGCGGTTTCGGCGGATGGCATCTCCGGAGTCCGGATCGAGCATTTTGCGGGACCGCATCCAGCCGGACTTCCGGGAACGCATATCCATTTCATCGATCCTGTCTGCGCCACGCATAGCGTCTGGCAGATTTACAGTCAGGACGTCATCGCCATCGGCAAGCTCTTTTCGTCCGGACGTCTCTGGGTCGAACGCGTGGTCGCGCTCGGCGGCCCGGTGGTCAAGAAACCTCGCCTCCTTCGTACGCGTCTGGGCGCCTGTCTCGAAGAACTGACGGCGGGTGAACTCGAGGACGGCAATAATCGTGTGGTGTCCGGTTCGCTTCTGGGAGGGCGCACGGCGCACGGCCCCTTTGCCTACCTGGGGCGCTACCACCATCAGGTTTCCTGCCTGAAGGAAGGAAACGACCGGGAATTCATGCACTGGGCGCGTGCCGGCGTGAATAAGCACTCGGTTCTCAATGTGTTCGTTTCAAGACTGTTCAGCGGCCGCAAGTTCAAGTTCACCACGACGACCAACGGCAGTCCGCGCGCCATTGTTCCCGTCGGCAACTATGAGCAAGTGATGCCACTCGACATCCTGCCTACCCACCTGTTGCGCTATCTGGTGGTGGGCGATACCGACATGGCCCAGAAAATGGGTTGCCTGGAACTTGAGGAGGAGGATCTGGCGTTGTGCACCTATGTCTGTGCAGGCAAGTATGAATACGGCCCCATCCTGCGGGATGTCCTGACCCGCATCGAGAAGGAGGGCTGACATGGGTTTGCGCGAACTGCTCGACAGGATCGGCCACCTTGTTGAAAAAGGGGGCAAATACGAAAAATTCCATGCCATCTACGAGGCCATCGACACGTTCCACTTCCGTCCGGCAAGCGTAACCAGGACGACGGCGCATGTGCGTGACGGGATCGACCTCAAGCGCATGATGGTAGCCGTGTGGGTCTGCACCTTCCCGGTCATCTTCTTCGGCATGTGGAATATCGGCTTCCAGGCCAACAAGGCTTTTTCGGCCAACCCGGAACTGCTGGCGGCGCAGGATAACTGGCGCATGGCATTGGTGCGCATGCTGGCCAGTTTCGACCCGGCCAGCGCCTGGGACAACATCGTGCAGGGTGCGACGTGGTTCCTGCCGATCTACATCGTGACCTTTGCGGTCGGTATTGCATGGGAAATGCTGTTCGCTTCAGTGCGCAAACACGAGGTCAATGAAGGCTTTTTTGTGACCTCGGTGCTTTTCGCGCTGACCATGCCGCCTTCAATCCCGCTTTGGCAGGTGGCGCTGGGGATCAGTTTCGGCGTGGTGATCGCCAAGGAGGTTTTTGGCGGAACCGGAAAGAATTTCCTTAATCCGGCCCTCGCAGGTCGCGCCTTCCTTTATTTTGCCTACCCGGCGCAGAGCTCCGGCGATGCCGTTTGGACGGTGGTCGATGGCTATACGATGGCAACTCCGCTTGGCAATGCCGCGGGTGGAGGCGTCAAGGCCATCGCCGGGAGCGGCGTGAACTGGATGGACGCTTTTCTCGGAATGATTCCGGGATCGGTCGGCGAAACCAGCACCCTGATCATCCTGATCATGGGGTGCGTCCTGATGATCTCGAAGATTGCTTCCTGGCGAATTGTCGGCGGTGTCTTCTTCGGGATGATCGCCATGACTCTGTTGCTCAACATGATTGGGTCGAAGACCAATCCGATGTTTGCCATGCCCTGGTACTGGCATCTGGTCCTTGGCGGATTTGCCTTCGGCATGGTGTACATGGCGACCGATCCGGTTTCCGCATCCATGACCAATACCGGAAAGATGATTTTCGGTGCGCTGATCGGCGTCATGACGGTTCTGGTCCGGGTCGTGAATCCGGCCTTTCCAGAAGGCATGATGCTGGCAATTCTGTTGGGAAATCTCTGCGCCCCGCTGATCGATTTCTTCGTGGTTCAGGCCAACGTAAAGAGGAGGCTGCGGCGCAATGTCCACTAAACACGAATCGACCACACGCACTCTGCTGGTTGCGCTGGTCGTCAGCCTTGTCAGTTCGGTGTTCGTTGCCGGATCGGCTGTCGTACTCAAGCCGATCCAGCTGGAAAACCGCCTGATCGACAAACAACGCAACATCCTGACCATTGCCGGTATCGGCAAACCCGATCTTTCCTCCAAGGAAGTCAAGGATCTCTTTGCCTCAAGCATCAAGGCCCGCGTCGTCGACCTGCAAACTGGAGAATATACGGACGCATTCGATCCGCTGACTTTCGACCCACTTAAAGCGTCCAAGGATCCTAAGCTCTCGGCGGCACTACCGCTGGCTCAGGATATTGCCTTGATCAAGCGGCGCGAACGTTACGCCACCGTGTATATGGTGGAGCATGATGGCAAGTTGGACTCGCTGGTTCTGCCTGTACGGGGTTATGGCTTGTGGTCCACGCTATTCGGATTCATGGCGGTCAAGAGCGACCTGAAAACTGTCATCGGTTTTGGTTTCTATCAGCATGCGGAAACTCCGGGGCTTGGCGGCGAGGTCGACAATCCGAAGTGGAAGTCCTTGTGGCCGGGGAAAGTGCTTTTTGACGCTTCCGGCAAACCGGCCATCCGCATCGTCAAGGGCAACGTCGACCCGTCGAATCCCAACGCGGCCTATCAGGTCGATGCTCTGGCCGGTGCAACGCTGACTAGCAACGGTGTGGATCGATTGCTTCAATTCTGGCTTGGCGAACAGGGCTTTGGCCCCTATCTTGCCAAATTGCGCGCCCAGGGAGCCTGATCATGTCTCATCCAACAATGAAGGAAGTTCTGTTTAATCCGGTCTTTGCCAACAATCCGATCGCACTCCAGATTCTTGGCATCTGCTCGGCGCTAGCCGTAACTTCAAATCTCAACACCGCACTGGTGATGTCGATTGCCCTGACGCTGGTCACGGCTTTCTCCAATCTGTTCATTTCGATGATTCGTCTGCATATCCCGAGCTCGATCCGGATGATCGTGCAGATGGTCATCATCGCGTCGCTGGTTATCCTCGTCGATCAGGTTTTGCGAGCTTATGCCTTCAATATCGCCAAACAATTGTCGGTATTCGTCGGGCTGATCATCACCAACTGCATCGTGATGGGTCGTGCGGAGGGTTTCGCCATGCAAAACCCGCCGCTTCTGTCCTTTCTGGATGGCATCGGTAACGGATTGGGCTATAGCGCGATGCTGCTCCTGCTCGGCGTCATACGCGAACTGTTCGGAGCCGGGAAGCTCTTCGGCATTGACATTATTCCGTTGACCAAGGACGGTGGTTGGTATGAGCCCAACGGGCTGTTGCTCCTTCCTCCTTCTGCATTCTTTTTGATCGGATTGATCATCTGGGCGTTGCGCCAATGGAGAAGGAATCAGATGGAGCCGGCCGTGTTTACTCTGGCGCCTCAGGTCAGCGACAAGGAAGGAATCTGAGATGGAACATTTGATTAGCCTTTTTGTTCGCGCCATCTTCATCGAGAATATGGCCCTGTCTTTCTTTCTGGGCATGTGCTCCTTCATTGCCATCTCAAAGAAGGTGGAGACAGCCATCAGCTTGGGGATTGCCGTGGTTGTCGTGCAGGCGATCACCGTTCCCGCCAACAACCTGATGTACACCTATTTGCTGCGTGACGGAGCGCTCGCCTGGGCCGGGTTGCCGGATATGGACCTGTCGTACCTCGGCCTCCTCTCGTACATCGGAGTTATCGCCGCAATTGTCCAGATCCTGGAAATGCTCCTCGACAAATACATGCCGAGCCTGTATCACGCGCTGGGCATTTTTCTGCCGCTGATCACAGTCAATTGCGTCATCATGGCCGGATCGCTGTTCATGGTTGAACGGGACTACAACTTCTCGGAGAGTGTCGTCTATGGCCTGGGGTCAGGAATCTCCTGGGCGATAGCTATTGCTCTGCTGGCCGGCATTCGTGAAAAACTCAAGTACAGCGACATTCCAGAGGGGCTGCGCGGCCTAGGCATCACCTTCATCACGATCGGCCTGATGTCTTTGGGCTTCATGTCCTTTTCCGGCGTGCAGCTCTAGGAGAGAGTGCAGATGAATATTCAGGAAATCACACTGGCTATCGGGATGTTCACCGGCATCGTGTTGGCCTTGGCCGCGTTCATCATCATGGCCAGGAAGAAACTGGTATCGGCGGGAGACGTAACGATCGATATCAACGAAGGCCACCATAACATCACGGCATCTGCTGGCGGGAAGCTTCTGGGAACCTTGGCAGATAGCGAGATTTTTCTCTCTTCGGCCTGTGGCGGTGGCGGAACCTGTGGCCAATGCAAATGCATTGTCGAATCAGGTGGCGGCGAGATTCTTCCGACCGAAGAATCTCACTTCTCCAAGCGAGAGGCTCGTGCCGGGTGGCGACTGGCCTGCCAAACCCCGGTCAAGGGCGACATGAAGATCAAGGTTCCGGAAGAAGTGTTCGGCGTCAAGAAATGGGAATGCACGGTCGAATCGAATCCCAACGTCGCCACGTTCATCAAGGAACTGACGCTTCGCCTCCCGGAAGGAGAGAGTGTCGACTTCCGCGCTGGAGGCTATGTCCAGCTTGAATGCCCGCCCCACGTCGTCCATTACAAGGATTTCGATATCCAGCCCGAGTATCGCGGGGACTGGGACAAGTTCAACATGTGGCGCTTCGTTTCCAAGGTCGACGAGACCGTGATTCGTGCCTATTCGATGGCGAATTATCCGGAAGAGCGTGGTGTGGTGAAGTTCAACATACGCGTTGCCACGCCACCACCGAACCGGGACGACATTCCGCCGGGCAAGATGTCAAGTTGGGTGTTCGGACTCAAACCGGGCGACAAGGTCACGGTTTACGGCCCGTTTGGCGAGTTTTTTGCCAGGGATACGGATCACGAGATGGTCTTCATCGGCGGTGGTGCGGGTATGGCTCCGATGCGTTCGCACATCTTCGACCAACTCAAGCGGCTTCACAGCAAGCGCAAGATCACTTTCTGGTACGGGGCGCGGTCGCTGCGCGAGGCCTTCTATGTCGAGGAATTCGACAAGCTTCAGGCAGAGAATCCGAATTTCAAATGGTTCCTGGCGCTCTCCGATCCTCTTCCCGAGGACGACTGGAAGGGGTATAAAGGATTCATCCATAACGTGCTGTACGAGAACTACCTGAAGGACCATCAGGCGCCTGAAGATTGTGAGTTCTACATGTGCGGACCGCCCATGATGAACGCCGCCGTGATCAAGATGCTGCTGGATCTTGGTGTCGAGCGCGAAAACATCATGCTCGACGATTTTGGAGGTTGATATGAGTATCTTCTTCGTGACTTTTCTCGTCGTTGCTTTGGTTTTCCTGGCGCTGGCTTCCGGAGTGCTACTCGGCCGCAAACCGATCGCCGGGAGCTGCGGCGGCAAAGGGGATTCCGTTTGCAGTTGCAAGGATCCTTGCAGCAAGCGCAAAGAACGCATGCAGATAGAGAACGAAGCCGGTTAGCCACCGCTATTCCGTGAAGACCCAAACAAAAGCAAACGGGGCGCGAAAATCGGCGCCCCGTTTGCTTTTTCAGCCCTGAACGGGCTTACACGTTATAGGTGCTGGACGCCGTCGTCCCGCC
>DBMG01000083.1 GCA_002304785.1 Candidatus Accumulibacter sp. UBA704
GCCGCAGCTTTCTTCACGGCGGGTTTGGCGGCAGCAGCCTTCGGCGTCGCGGCTTTCTTTGCGACGGGCTTGGCGGCAGGCTTCGCGGCCGCCGCGGGTTTCTTTGTGCTTGTTGCCATGGTCAACCTCCTTAACGGGTTCAAGGAATACAGCGAGCTACATCGGGTTGCAGGACACTACAAAAACTCGATCCGAAAAAACCGGACCATTCAACAGGCGCTTAGGGATGGCGCTGATTGAATCCTTGGATGGCGGTATTCGCCTGAATGCAGAAGTTGAATTCCTGGGTGCCGTACGGCGGGGGGGAATAATAGTGCCTGGCTCGCTGAAGGAGCTGCTGGCTGCCGACACGTTCGGCGAAATCTTGTGAGCGCTGTGATTATGCAATCCAGTTAGATCCGTCACTCATCCATTACTGACCTGTCAGTGTCATGCAGACTCCGGATCGAGGTGCTGAAACGCGCCGCGGCCAGGGCATAACATGCGGACTACTACATATTGTGTTGCCGCCTGTAATTTCGACTAATTGTAGTAATCGGAACTGCTTGACGCAAGATGTTTTTTGTGAGCCATGTTTCTTGTCATAACGTCTGTAGCAATTCGGCAACGCTTTGGATTCGGTGCTCGCGATGAACTGAAGTAGTGTGATGTTCTGGCGCGATGGCCAGCCATGTGCCGTGGCCGTCGGTTCGGGAAAATTATTGATATGGAATTTATGACGGGCGGGGCGGTTATCTCGCGGCGGCGCGTGGGGGAATGTCGTCGGCCATCAGCTTTTGCCAGGCAAAGCAGGGGCCTGGGTCGGTCTTGCGTGCCGGTGCGATGTCGGAGTGTCCGGCCAAAGCCTCTATCGGATAATGCTTGCAGAGCAAGCGTGTCAGCTGCAGCAACTGATCGTATTGGGTGTCTTCGAACGGCAGTTCGTCGCAACCTTCGAGTTCTATGCCGATGGAGAAATCGTTGCAGCGTTCGCGGTTTTTCCACGTCGAGACTCCGGCGTGCCATGCGCGCTGGGTGCACGGGACGAACTGAATTATTTCGCCGCTTCGGCGGATCAGGAAGTGCGCCGAAACCCGCAGTGCGCAGATGCCGGCAAAATAGGGATGGGCATCGGGGTCGAGCGTGTTGGTGAATAGGCGCACGATGTGGTCGCTGCCGAATTGCGAGGGGGGCAGGCTGATTGCATGGATCACGATAAGGGAAACGGATTCTCCGGGAGGACGATCGTCGCAGTTGGGAGAAGCGATGCGGTGGACGCCTTCGACCCATCCGTCCGTCAATGTCGCGTTGGGGGGCATTACGTGTTCTCTTCGATGCCCAGCCGCTCGATGCGATAGCGCAAGGAACGGAAGGTTATCCCGAGCAGTCGGGCGGCAGCCGTCCTGTTGAACCCCGTCTTGGCAAGCGCTTCGAGAATGGCCTGTCTTTCGATGCGATTCAGATGGTCGTCCAACGTCTCGCCTGTCAAGCCGTTCCCTTCCTGATTCTCGGCCGCGGCGGCAAGTTGCAGATCATCGAGTCCGATCTGGCAGTCGAAACACAATGCCGTTGCCCGTTCGAGTATGTTCTCGAGCTCGCGGACGTTGCCAGGGTAAGCGTATCCGCACAAAGCCTGCATGGCCTTGTCAGTCAGTGCGGGGCGGCTGTCCGGGCAGATGCGCGAGAGCAGGGCGTCAACCAGTTGGGGTACATCCTCCTGGCGCTCGCGTAGCGCTGGCATCTTCAGTTCGATGACATTGAGGCGGTAGTAGAGGTCTTGCCGGAACGTTCCGGCCTCGACGCACTCCTTAAGCTTCCGGTGGGTCGCGGAAACGATGCGGACATCGACAGCTTCTTCGGTTGCGCTGCCGACCTTGCGCACCTTCTTTTCCTGGATGGCGCGCAGGAGTTTGACCTGCATGGGGAGGGGGAGATCCGCGACTTCGTCGAGGAACAGCGTGCCGCCGTTGGCGGCCTGAAAAAAACCGTCCCGGTCGTTGTCGGCGCCGGTGAACGCACCCTTGCGGTAGCCGAAGAACTCGCTTTCCATCAGGCTCTCCGGAATTGCTCCGCAATTCACGGGAACGAACGGAGCGTCTCGGCGGGAGCTCTGATGGTGGATCAGCCTCGCAGCGAGTTCCTTGCCGCTTCCGGATTCGCCGGATATGTAAACGGGAGCCTGGCTGCGGGCGAGCTTCCCGATCATTTCGCGCACCGCGGAAATGGCCGGAGAACTGCCGATCAGCTGCCCTGCGCCGTCGGCGGTGCCGTCCTGAGGCATGTCCCCGGTGGCGCCGGATTGGGGAATGTTAATGGCTGACTTGATCAGGCTGCGCAACTGGTCGAGCGCGACCGGTTTGGCCAGATAGTCGAAGGCTCCGGCCTTGAGTGCCGCGACGGCGTTATCGGCGCTGCCGAAGGCAGTGATTACGGCTACGGGCGTTTGGCCATAGAGCGATCCGATCAGGCGCACGATTTCCAGTCCCTCTCCGTCCGGAAGCCGCATATCGGTCAGGCACAGGCTGTATTGCTCCTTCTCAAGGAACCGCCTGGCCTCGGCGACGGTGCCGGCGCAATCGGCTGACAATCCCATGCGCGCCAGCGTCAGATCGAGGAGTTCGCGGATATCTTCTTCATCGTCAACGACCAGTACGCGCGGCGAATTGCCGCGTCTTCTTTCGGTCTTGTCTGTGGTCACTCGACGGTCCTCCCTGAAATGCAGAAATCAGCACCGGTTTGATTTCCCAAAAGCTCGAGCTGCGCGCCGTTGGCGTCGCACAACTCGCGCGCAATGTAAAGACCCAGTCCGGTTCCCCGACTGTGCGTGGTGAAGAAAGGCTCGAAGATCTGTTCCCGAAAGGATTCGTCAACCCCTTTGCCGTCGTCGATGACATGCAGATCGACGCGGTTTTCGCGGTTGCCGTCCCGCACCTGCAGGCGAATGCTTCCCTTTTCCTTGCGAGAGTGGCGCAAGGCGTTTCCGACCAGATTCCACAAGACTTGATGAAAATGCGAACGATCGAAGACGATGATGGCCCGTCCTGAGACATCTATCTGCACCACGCCCGCGGGGACTTCTTCCTTGACCATGAACTCTTCGACAAAAAGTGGCAGGGATTGGCGGAGGTCGATCGGTTCGCGATGGGCGCGGTCCCGCCGTCCCAGTTCGAGGACGTCGCTGACAATGCGTTCGACGCGCTGCGCGTTGTCGAGAACGATGCGCAGCAGGCGATCGTTGGTCGGACTGCTTGATTCCTCGCGCATCAATTCGCCGGCGTGTTTGATGGCCGAAAGCGGGTTCCTGATTTCATGAGCGATATTGGCCGTCAGCCGCCCGAGCGCCGCGAGCTTGAGCTGTCGTGCCTGCTCCTGCAAGCGGCCAAGGTCTTCGAGGAGCACCAGGACGTCGCCTTCTGAACTCTCCGTGGCAACGAAGCGAGCGCTCAGGTGCATGCCGCTAGCTGGCGCCCTGACCATGACCGGCTCATCCCCGCCACGGCTGCACCAGTTCAGGAAGCTCTGCGCCAGTTCGGTCGAATAACTCGCCAGCTTGCGATCTTTCGGATCGCCCAGGCCAAGTAATTGTTCGATGCGCGGATTGTGTTGCCGGACACGCCCTTCTCGATCGAGGACAAGGACACCGTCCTGCATCTCCTCGATGATGTGCTGGCTGATGATGGTCTGGTTCCTGAGTTCCTCACCGCGCTTGCGGGCCAGTTCCTCGTTGGTGATGACGCGATTGGCCAGCAGACGGGCGGAGATGGCGACTGCGAAAAAACCCGTGCAGAACAGTCCGGCCTGAAAGAAGTCGACGGCTTCGAGGCCGTCTGTCAGTGCGCGCAGGGTTTGCTCGCAGAGCATGCCGAGCGTCGCCATCGCAGCGTAAAAAAGGACCAGCCGCCCCTGGCCGACGAGGCCTGCTCCGGCCAGCGTAACCAGAAGCATGATCCCGAGGCCGCTGCGCAATCCGCCGCCGGCATACGAAAGCACGGTCAGCACGAGCACATCCAGCAACACCTGAATGGTCAGTTGCCGGTTGAAGCGTTGCCGATAGAAGTGCAGAACAGTCAGCGATGCAGTGGTGGTCAGCAGGTAGAGGCCGGTCACCGCAAATTGATACGGACTGCGGTCCTGGCTCAGCAGCGAGAATGGGGATGACTGGAAAAGGGAAGAGGTGAAGAGCAATACGGCGATGGATAGCCGATAAAGATTGAAGTAGCGCAGGGTTTTCCAGTGGGTTTCGGAGAACCGCGTGGCGCCTGGACTTCCTGCATTTTGCATGACCGGTCAGTCGCTTCGGGCCTGCGCGGCACGCTGATGCTCGACGCAGCAAAAATAACGGCCGCCGGCGTGAATACTCTCGCTGACAGGGAGGTGAACGCCGCAGTGTGCGCAGGTGACCATTTCTTCCGGGTCGCGCGAGGTGGGTGGCGTCGCTGCCCGGTTCCGGCGGTTTCCGGATTTACGCATGATCCAGTAGATGATCAGGAACAGCCCGATCCAGAGCAGGTATTTCATGGCTAGAGTGGAGTTTTCCGGTTCCGGCCAAGCATAGCAGAAGCCTGCTGCATCAGGCCCGGAAAATGACATTCTCCGAACTCTTCCTGATATTCCGGGCAAGAAAAAAGCCGCTAGGCGGCTTTGGCAATGGCGCTCGATGAAGTGCCGAAAAATTGGTCGGGGCGAGAGGATTCGAACCTCCGACTCCTACGTCCCGAACGTAGTACTCTACCAGGCTGAGCTACGCCCCGACCGGGGTTTGCGGTTGCTAAAACGACCTCGCAACTGCAAAGGCCGACAATTCTAGCAAAGAATCTTTGTATGTGGAAGCAGGAAGCGATTCAAGAGCGCCCGCTGCACGTTCGGCTTCTGCCCTGGCTTGTTTTTGCGTGTGCTCGAGTGCTCCCGTCGCGCGGATCGCCGCGAGTACGGCGGGAAAGTCCTCGCGCCCTCCCTGTTCAATGGCCTTGCGTACGCACTCCGCCTGGTCGGACGTTCCGTTCTGCATGACGTGGATAAGGGGAAGGGTCGGTTTGCCTTCGGCGAGATCGTCCCCGAGGTGCTTGCCGGTTTCCGCCTCGGCGCCAGAATAGTCGAGCACGTCGTCGATCAGCTGGAAAGCCGTGCCGAGATGCATGCCATATTCCGCCAGCGATCTTTCCATCTCCGGGCCGGCTCCGCCGATGATTGCGCCAAGCTGGGACGCGGCCTCGAAAAGCTTGGCGGTCTTGTAGCGAATGACCTGGAGGTAGCGTTCCTCGTCGACGTCCGCGTCGTGGCAGTTCATCAATTGCAGGACTTCACCTTCGGCGATGATGTTGGTGGCGTCGGACAGGACGCGCATGATGCGCATGTCGCCGACCTCGACCATCATCTGGAAGGAGCGCGAATACAGGAAGTCGCCGACCAGCACGCTGGCCGCGTTGCCGAACAGCGCGTTGGCGGTCTCCCGGCCGCGCCGGAGATCGGATTCGTCGACTACGTCGTCGTGCAGCAGCGTGGCGGTGTGGATGAATTCGATGATTGCGGCGAGTTCGTGATGTCGAGACCCGCTGTATCCGAGTGCACCTGCGCTGAGCAGTACGAGAGCCGGGCGCAGGCGCTTGCCGCCAGCGTTGATGATGTACTCGGCGACTTGCCTGACGAGAAGCACTTCGGAGTGCAAGCGCGTGCGGATTACCGCGTCGACGGCCTGCATGTCGGGTCCGATCAGGTTGTAGAGTTGGTCGAGTTTCAACGCATTCCGCCTAGGAAAAAACCATGGAATCTTAGGGGGCGCCAACGGTCGGCGTCAAGGCGAACACCGATCATATGGGAAAAACGCGCCGAACTCTTTGACTCCGAAGGATAAATGCGTATAATGCGCGGTTCTTCGCTTCACTTTTTTATAGTTCTTTGGAGTCCAACATGTACGCGGTCATAAAAACCGGTGGCAAGCAATATCGCGTTGCCGCTGGCGAAAAACTGAAAATAGAACAGATACCGGCAGAAGTTGGCGCAGAAGTTACTCTTGACCAGGTGCTCATGGTCGGCGAGGGCGAGTCCGTGAAAATCGGCGCGCCGCTCGTTACCGGTGCGGCAGTCAAGGCTACTGTGCTTTCGCAAGGCCGTCACGACAAGGTCAAGATCTTCAAGATGCGTCGTCGCAAGCATTACCAGAAGCATCAGGGCCACCGTCAGAACTACACTGAAATCCGCATTGACGGTATTTCGGCCTAACGGAAAGGAAACTGAAACATGGCACACAAAAAAGCAGGCGGCAGTTCCCGTAACGGCCGCGACTCGGAATCGAAACGACTTGGCGTCAAGCGTTACGGCGGTCAACTGGTTCTCGCCGGAAATATCATCGTCCGTCAGCGTGGCACCCAGTTCCATCCGGGCGTGAACGTCGGCATCGGCAAGGACCACACCCTTTTTGCTCTGATCGAAGGGCATGTCGAGTTCGCTCTCAAGGGACCGAAGCGCCAGCGTACCGTGAGTATCGTTCCGGCGGCAGCCTGATCAGGGTTGCGGCAAGACACTGCGTAGGCGCGCATTAAAGCCTTGAAGCCCTATCCTTGCGGTAGGGCTTTTTACTTTGCAGGAAGCATTTCATGAAATTCATCGACGAGGCGAAGATCTACGTGGCCGCCGGCGACGGCGGCAATGGCGTCGCCTCGTTCCGGCGCGAGAAGTACGAGCCGGAGGGCGGCCCTGACGGCGGTGATGGCGGCCGTGGGGCCAGTGTCCAGGTGGTTGCCGACCGCAATATCAACACCCTGGTCGAATATCGCTATACCCGAAAATTCGTTGCGCAGCGAGGCGAGAATGGCGCTTCCGCAGGTTGCTACGGCAAGGGCGGAAAGGACATTGTCCTGCGCGTCCCGGTCGGGACGGTTATTACCGACGTCAATACCAATCGGGTGGTCGCCGATCTCGATGTCGACGGGAAAATGGTGATGATTGCCAAGGGGGGCAAAGGCGGACTTGGCAACATCCATTTCAAGTCCAGCACCAACCGTGCTCCGCGCCAGTGCACCAAGGGCGAGCCGGGCGAAGAACGCGATCTGCGCCTAGAGCTGCGTGTTCTGGCCGACGTCGGTTTGCTGGGATTGCCGAACGCGGGTAAGAGCACGTTCATTCGCGCCGTGTCGGCGGCGCGTCCGAAAGTGGCCGATTATCCGTTCACCACGATGCATCCCAATCTGGGCGTGGTGCGTGTCAGCGAGAACAAGAGTTTTGTCATCGCCGATGTTCCCGGCCTGATCGAAGGTGCCGCCGAAGGCGCAGGGCTGGGGATCCGGTTTCTCAAGCACCTGGCTCGTACCCGGGTGTTGCTGCATATCGTCGATCTGGCGCCGCCCGATCCGGAAGCCGATCCGGTGGCGGATGCTCGGGCCATTGTCCGCGAACTCGAGAAATATAGTCCGGAACTGGCCGGGAAGCCGCGCTGGCTGGTGCTCAACAAGCTCGACCTGATTCCCGAAGAGGATCGCGACCGGCGTGTCGGCGACTTCCTGAAAGCCTATGGTGCGCCTGATGAAACGCCTTGTTTCAGAATCAGCGCCATTAGCGGCGATGGTTGCCGGCCGCTCATTTACGCCTTGCAGGAGGCGCTGGAGAATCTGGCGCCGGTGGTGGCCGAGGCGACGAATCCGTCCGATGAGTTCTTCCCCGAAGAAGACGACGATACCAATTAAGCGAACAGCGATGATGAATACGACACGAATTGCCGATGCAAAACGCCTGGTCATCAAGGTGGGGTCGGCACTGGTCACGAATAATGGCGAAGGGCTCGACACGCAGGCTATCAGGGAGTGGGCGAGGCAGATCGCGGAATTGCGCGAGCATGGCCGGGAAGTTGTCCTGGTATCGTCCGGAGCTATCGCTTGCGGCATGCAGCGCCTCGGCTGGAAAAAGCGGCCCAGCGCCGTTCATGATTTGCAGGCCTGTGCCGCTGTCGGACAGATGGGGCTGGTACAGGTCTATGAAAGCGCATTTTCCGGACACGGGTTGCATACTGCGCAGGTGCTGCTTACGCATGAGGATCTGGCTGACCGCAAGCGTTACCTGAATGCGCGTTCAACTTTGACGACCCTGCTCGGGCTGGGAGTCGTGCCGATCATCAACGAGAATGACACGGTCATTACCGACGAAATCAAGTTCGGAGACAACGATACGCTCGGTGCGCTGGTAGCCAATCTGGTCGATGCCGATTGCCTGATCATTCTGACCGACCAGCAAGGACTATTTACGGCCGATCCGCGTAAGGATCCAGCGGCGACGCTGATTTCCGAGGCGCGGGCTGGCGATCCGTCTCTGGAAGCCATGGCCGGTGGTGCAGGAACGCAGTACGGCAAGGGAGGTATGATCACCAAGGTGATTGCCGCCAAACGCGCGGCGAACAGCGGAGCGCATACAGTCATCGCCAGCGGGCGAGAGCAGGATGTAATGCCACGCCTGGCACGTGGCGAACCAATTGGTACGCTGCTGGTTTCGGAAATGCAGCCGCTCAATGCGCGCAAGCAGTGGCTGGCCGATCACTTGCAGCTGAACGGCAAGCTGATTCTCGATGCCGGGGCCGTCAAGGCGCTGGGCGAAGGCAAGAGTCTGTTGCCGATCGGCGTCGTCGAGGTTCAGGGGGAGTTTGAGCGTGGTGCCGCCGTGGCCTGTATCTCGCCCGAAGGCCGGGAAGTGGCTCGCGGGTTGATCAACTACGGCAGCAGCGACGCGCGACGCATTGCGCGCCATGCCAGTGCCGACATTGAGAGCATTCTTGGCTTCATCGATGAACCGGAGATGGTCCACCGGGACAATCTGGTGATTTGCTAGCAGTAATTCGGCTTCCAGGCTTTTGCCGGGAAGCCGGCAAGGCGGAATTCGGCTAGAACGACCAGGGAATCGTTGCGCGGCGGTGAACGACTGCCGGTACCACCCCGAATTCAGCGGTCGAGACATTGTCCAGTACGTTGCATGCGGCGATTTGATGCTGGCGATTCTCGATCTTGGCTTGGCGAGCGGCGAGAAGTTCCTTGCGTTCTTCGAACGGCGCAGCGCTTAGCGGCTCGACTTCGCCGCGCAGGAAGGCGTTGCGGTCGATCAGGTCAATGCGCTTGTCGGTCAACCGCACCCACAGCAGGTCGCCGTTGACCAGCGTGCCGATGCCGCCTCCCTCGAAGGCTTCCGGAACCATGTGCCCGACGCAGGCGCCCTTGGTGACCCCCGAGTAGCGTCCATCGGTGATCATCATGGATGTCCGTTCGACCACGCCGTGATGGCGCAGGTACTGGCTCGGGGCGAACATTTCAGGCATGCCGAAAGCTTTCGGCCCCTGCCCGGCGATGACGAAAGCGAAAGCCAGCGTACCGTTGTTGATCATCGTCAGGATGTCCTGGTCCGCGGGCGCGTCATTGAATTTGCGTAGAGCGGAAAGCAGCTCCGGCGTCAGTTCCGGCATCTGGCTGAGCGTTTCCTCCAGGCTGCTGGAGCGCAGTTCCTGATTGCATTGCGTTTCGTTTTCGTAGTAACGGACGAGGAAGACCTTGCCATTGAAACGGTTATACGAATCGGTCGACATGCCGGCAACCTTGAGCGTGCATGACGAAAAGAAGTTGCCGCGCATGATGTCTGTTCCCGAAATGTCGCGGATGGGCTTGATGCGAATGACCGAGCGTTCCTGCGGCAAGTCGGGAGAGACCGCAACTGGAATTGCGTCGACGCGCTCTCCCCATGTCTTGCCGGTCACTGTTGGCGCATCCCAGTTCATCGGTACGTTCAGATCCTTCAGCACTTTGTAAAGGCTGGCCATGCCGTGGTGAAGGCCAGCCTTGCCCTGCTGAGCGAGAACGAAGGTGTCGCGTCCCTCGGTCAGGCTGTGAGCGTAGATGTCGGGAACGGGGTGGGCGTCGCGAATCTTTTCGTAATCGAATAGCGTAACGTCGAAGCCGGCGTGGCGCATCACGCACGGCATGTGCAGCATCAGGTTGCTCGAACTGCCCGTGGCGTTGTGGATGAGCACGGCATTGCCGTAATTGTGCTTGAGGATTTCGCACACGGCATATTCCGGCTTGTTGATCATGCGGAACAACTGGTCGACGTTGCGGGCGATCAGTGCGGTTGGTGCCTCGTCCACCAACAGTTCCGAATCTGCTGGAACGAACCCCAGCGCGGAAATCAGGGTGCGCGATGAGTTGCCGGTGCCGTTGAAGGCGCAGATGCCGCCCTTGTCGTCGCAGGTGGCGGCGGCCAGTTCGTTGAGAATGGTGTCGGCGCTTGGCCGGTCGATCAGCCCGTGCTCCACTGCACGGTTGAGCAGGGCAAGGAAAGCCTCATCAGACGAGCATTGCAGGATGTAGTGGCAGTTATCCTCGATATCGTCTGCCAGTTGCGCGTCGCCTGCTGAGCGAGCGGCATCCTGGATGTCCTGGAGTTTCTCGCGCGTGTTCTTGGGAATGCTGCCACCCTTCAGGACGTGCGCCGGAACGAACACAGCCCACACCGGCGCAGTTCCCCGTTCGGGTTCGCGTCGGGCGCGGTCGGCAGCGGCGAGTCCTGACAGAATGCCGGTCGGTGTCTTGTCGCAGCCCGAGATGACGTAGGCCGCGTGGTAGCTGTGCCCCTCGAAATTGATGTTCACCGCCGTGGCGGTATGGTTACGCGAGGCCAGCGAATAGCTCTGCCCGATGTTGTTCTGGGCCGTCCCGTCGCAGATCACCGGAATGCCGAAAGTGAACGGCACTCCTCCGTTCTGCCAGATTCGCGCCGCGGCTCGCAGTGCATGTTCGTGGTCGAAGAGGTGGGCGGGATGATCCGCGGATCCCTGGATGATGCAGATGCGCGGCCGGTTGGCCGCCAGGCGTTCGACGATCGCCGGTTGCGACGTGTCCCCCAGCCCCGCGTAATCGGCTTCGTTACGAAGGAATTCCTCGGCACGCTTCAGCAAGGCCTGAACGGCCACCGGTTCGTTGGCGAGTCCCTGGATGCAGCTGCGGTAGGGATTGAATTCCTCGTCGACAAAGAGGTCTGCGAATTCAGCGTTGATGATGTTGCGGCCGGGATTGCTCATGTCTGCTCCATTGGTTGTAGGGCTTTCGATATGCCGAAGGGGTTTCAATTCGGAAATCGTGCCGAATTGTATTACATTGATTTTAGTTTGTACTACAATTTTGTTGACATTGTCCCATAGGTGGTGACAGACTTGAAAAAAAGCGTGGTTCAACCAAAAAAAGATTAAATCCACAGGTGAGAGGGGTATGACCAAGACGGATCGTTTAACGCAGCTTTTTGGCAAGCAGATTGCCCAAGGTGAATTCGAACCTGCATCTGCTTTGCCGTCGGAGGCTGAACTTTGCGAGCGCTTCGATACGTCGCGCAACGTCATGCGCGAAGTGATCAAGGTGCTGTCGACAAAACGCCTGATCGATGCGCAGCGTCATCGCGGCCTGTTCGTCATGCCCAGCGAGCAGTGGAACTATCTGGATGCCGACGTGCTGGAATGGGTACTGGAAAAAGGCGTTAACCCGTCGCTCGTTCGTTCCCTGATCGAGGTGCGCAGCCTGATCGAGCCGACCATTTCGCGATGGGCCGCAGAGCGCGCGACCGCAGTGGATCTGGTCGATATCGAGGCCAGTTTCAACCTGATGGCCGCCAATCCAAAGAATGTCGAAGTCTTTCACGAAGCCGACATCCGATTTCATAGGGCGGTGCTGGTAGCCTCGCACAACGTCGTTATCCAGCAACTGAGCGATGCTGTCGGGGCCCTGCAGCGTGCCATCTTTGATTACACCTTCCAGACCGGAATCGAGCACATGGATCTCACCGTTCGCGAGCATCGTGCGTTATTTGACGCGATCCGCTGCAAAAATCCGGAAGCCGCGGAAGAAGCCTCCCGGCGCATGGTGACGCGCACGGCAAGCCGGGCAGTCGCCGGACTCGACAAGGCGGAAGGGGTTAGAGTTTGATTTTTTTGTAGTGCAGACGGTTGGTTATTTCTAATTAATGAGGAGTCAGCGATGAAATCAGT
>DBMG01000058.1:0-4292 GCA_002304785.1 Candidatus Accumulibacter sp. UBA704
ATAAGCGACAAAACAGCGCTCCGACCCCCCGCGTCGTTGATTTTGTTTTGTGTTGGCGACGATAATCCTCGTGCCGTATCTTGAATACAAGCGCTGTTTTTTTAATACCTGCTGAAATTTTTTCATGAGGTGACTGATTGCGTACCGACCTTCCTCCCCTTTCGGCACTGGTGGCTTTCGAGACGGTAGCGCGCCGCCTGAGCTTCGCGCGCGCCGCCGAGGAGTTGCATCTGACGCCGTCGGCGGTCAGTCACCAGATTGCCAAGCTGGAACAGTTCCTCGGCTTCCTGCTCTTCGAACGGAACCCGCGCGGCATTGTCCTCAGTGATGCCGGGGAGAGCTATCTCGGGCGCGTGGCCGCCGCGCTCGGGGCGATCGGCAATGCCACCAACGACATCCGCAAGGGTGTGCGCAACACGCTGTACGTGCATTCGAGCACCAGCATTGCCAGCCTTTGGCTGATGCCTCGCCTGGCCAAGTTCGTGCGCGCATTTCCCGATATTTCGCTGTCGCTTTCGGCGTCGCCGGTGCACTCCGATTTCGCCCTGGGGCAGGTCGATGTGGATATCCGCTATGGGATTCCGGAATGGCCAAATCTGGTGGTCGAGCCGATCTTCGAGGAACACATCCTGCCGCTGGCGAGCCCCGATCTGCTGGCGCGACAGCCCGTGCACGTCCCGTCCGACCTGCTGCAGTGCCCGCTCATCCAGTCAACCGTCAGCCTGGTCCAATGGCCGGCGTGGTTCGCCAGTCGGAACATCATCGGTACGCCCGACCGTTTCGCCTTCCGCTTCGACCGGGCGTCGATGTCGCTCGAAGCGGCTGTGCAAGGGCTCGGCGTCGCGCTGGAAAGCGACAGGATTGCTTCACAGCTTATCGAGGCCGGGCGCTTGCGCCCGGTCTTCCATACCGCGTGGTCGCTGCCCATCAAGGCGCATTTCATGGTCTATCCGGCGCGCCACGCGCAGCGTGCCGAGGTCAGCCAATTTGTCGCGTGGATGCGCGAGCAGGCTGGAGCGGCGCTCGACCCGACGGCCGCCTGAAGATGCCGGAGCGGGAACTCACGGCGCGCGTCGAAGGGTTGCACGTCGTCGCGTATTCGATTAAGTTTGAGGCTGTTCGTTAGTTGAGCCATCTATGGGGACGTCGTCCCCTTTTTTTGGCTTTGCCTTTTTTGCCCCTTGATGGGTGGCGCCGGCGCGAAACAGGCGCCTGAACGTTCTTTCCAGCAGCAACGTGTCCCGCAACGACTCGCTCACGTTACGGGATGTCTCTACAGTCTTTTCTGTCGCATTGATTCGAGTGGTTGATGACTCGCCCGTGTTGTATCGGGGCGGTCCGAATCCAGAAAGGAGGTTGTACGGATTATGAGCAAGCGTCCATTACGCATCGGCCTTTCGGCCCGGATCTATCACCCGCAGGCTGGCGCCAAGGGCATCCAGTCCAAATCGCTGCAGTACCTCGAGCAATCCGTCGCGCATTGGGTCATGTCGCGCGATGTCATGGTCTTCATGATCCCGTCGGTCAGCGGTGACGGGATCGTTTATCGCAGCAATATCCGCCTCAGCGATTACGCCGAGTATCTGGACGGCCTGGTGCTCCAGGGAGGGGCGGATATCAGTCCGCAGTGCTATGGCGAGGTGCCTCTGCATCCCGACTGGGGCGGGGACCGCGTGCGCGACGCCTACGAGATGGAGCTGCTGCACGAGTTCATGGAGTCCGGCAAGGCCGTGCTCGGCATCTGCCGAGGCGCGCAACTGATCAACGTGGCCCTGGGCGGCTCCCTGCACCAGGACATCATCACTCAGGTCGAGAATGCCGTGTCGCACGTGCATGACGATTATGACCGTCACTCTCACGCCATCACCTGGGGCAAGGAGTCCGGCTTGTCGCGGCTGTATCCGGGATTGGAAACAGGACGCGTGATTTCGATCCATCACCAGTCGATCAAGGCGCTCGGGCGCGGCTTGCGCATCGAGGCGACCAGTGCCGAAGACGGCGTGGTCGAGGCGGTTCGCCTGGAAGGCAAACCCTTTGTGCTCGGCCTTCAGTGGCACCCCGAGTTCCACCCGCCGGGCGCGCCGGATCTGCTCGACTGCACGCCGATCCTCGATGAATTCCTCAACGCCGCGCGCGGTCGTCGCTGGTGATGCCGCCGGCCGCGGCGCGCCGGAAAACTATCTGTGGAGTCGTATTCAATGGTTGACTTGATTGTTGGCCCCGTCCGGGATGCCTGGGCGGCTTTACAGGGGCATCTCTTCTTTTTGCCGCCGTTTCCCAGCCGGCTCGATACGCTGGCCCTGCTCAGCCTGCTGCTGGTAACCGGCCTGCTGGTTGCCGAATGGCTGCGGGCGCATTGGGGCTGGCCGCGTGTTCTGGGCTATGTCGTTGCGGGTACGGTGTTCGGGCCGCCGCTGCTCGGCTGGATCAACGCCGATATCCTGGTCCAGATCCGCCCGATGGCCGATGCGGCGCACGGTCTGCTGCTGCTCGAGGCCGGTCGGCGTCTCGATTTGCGCTGGTTGGCAAAAAACCGCGATTTGTTGCGCGGCAATGTGAGCGATATCGTTCTGTCGTTCCTGGCCATCTATTTCTTCGCCAACCTGGTCGTCGGGTTGCCCCCGGCCTGGGCTGCGGCCACCGCGGCGGTGACCATGGCGTCTGCGCCGGCCGTGGTGCTGCTGATCATCGAGGAATCCAGGGCGCAGGGACAGGTGACCGAGCGTGTCATTCTCTACTCGTCCCTGAGTTCGGCGGCGTCGTTCGTCGTTTTTGTCGTCGTCCTGGGTATTGTGCATGCCCAACAGAGCGATAACTGGGCGAATACCCTGATACATCCGTTGTGGGCCGGTGGCGGCGCCTGCCTGATCGGCTGGCTGATTTCCCGGCTGGCGCTGTTGATCGCCGGGGTGTTGCCGAAGCGTTCGCTGGCCCAGGTCTTTGTCCTCGTGGCCATGGCCCTGTTGGCGGTCGGCGTGGCCCGTATGCTCGGGGTGCCGGTGTTTCTTACCCTGTTCCTGATGGGAGTGATTCTGTCCTGGCGCGACGAGGCGAAGGTTCTCAGCTACACCAGCCTGCCGGAGGGACACTGGATGCTGGCCATCATTCTTTTCGTGGTCGTCGGGGCTTCGCTGCCGTGGCGCGATTTCACCTGGCTGACGGGCTTGCAGGCGCTCGGCCTGCTGCTGGTGAGGGCATTGGCCAAATTGCTTTCGCTGGTGCTGTCCGGCGGCAGCTTGCCCCTGGGCAAGCGCCTTCTTACCGGTGTCGGCATTCAGCCGCTGTCGGCGACGGCCGTGTTCATGGCCTTCGAAATTGCCCGTCTGTATCCCGAAATCGGGCCGTCCGCCTTGGCTCTGGCGTTTTTAGCGGCGGCGATCATGGATATCGCCGGCCCGGTTCTGTGTCGCTTCGCGCTGAACCGGGCGGGTGAAACGGCGACTGAAAAGGCAGGACCTGGAGGCGTGATATGAGCGACGTTCTCGAATTCACTCGGAGCGAACCCCTGACCCTCGGCGTCGAACTCGAGCTTCAACTCTTGGCTACGCGCGATTTCGACCTGACGCGCGGCGCGTCGGATCTGCTGCGCGCCATGCAGTACGACGGGCGCAACGGCGACATCAAGCTGGAAATCACTGAAAGCATGATCGAGATCAACACCCTGGCTCGTGCGTCGGTGGACGACATCGCCGACGATCTGGATAGCCTGCGTGGCGTTCTGGTCGAACACTGTGCGCGCAACAACATCGCGGTTTGCGGCGGGGGCACGCACCCGTTTCATTCGTGGCCCGAGCGGCGCATCTCGCCGGGCGATCGCTATGAGCAGACCTATGCGCGTTATGGCTATCTGGCCAAGCAATTCACGGTGTTCGGCCAGCACATCCATATCGGGTGCGCTACCTCGGATGATGCCGTCTGGCTGACCCAGGCGCTTGGGCCTTATGTGCCGTTCTTCATTGCCCTGTCGGCGTCATCACCGTACGTCGATGGGGTGGATACTTATTTCCAGTCGGCACGCCTGAATGCCGTTTCCGCCTTTCCTTTGAGCGGCCAATGTCCGGTGCTGGCTGACTGGAATGATTTCCTGGCGCACTACGAGTTCCTGCACGACTGCGGCATCGTGGCCAGCATCAAGGATCTGTACTGGGATATCCGGCCCAAGCCGGAATACGGCACCGTGGAAATTCGCGTCTGCGATACCCCGCTGAGCGTCGTGCAGGCGGCCGCGTTGGCCGCGCTGGCCCAGTGCCTGGCGCGCAAGCTGCTGCGCGAACGGCCCGTCTTCCACCCCG
>DBMG01000058.1:4419-4686 GCA_002304785.1 Candidatus Accumulibacter sp. UBA704
GATGTGCTGCGCCGATCGCTGTTCTCGGGAATGTCCGATGCCGACTGGCTGCGCTCGCGCTTGACGGTGCGCCAGAATCTGCACGATGTGGTCCGGGATTCAATGGACCGTTTTCGTGAGCTGAGGCATCCGGCTCCGTGAAATTCCGTTGAGGGGGGAGGGTCGGGAGGTGTTTTGTCCATGCGGCGGCATGTCATGGCGGTGTCGGGTTGTCGGAAGGGCGGATGTTATAATCGTCCCCCTTCTAACGGGCATCCTGGCCTCGAA
>DBMG01000162.1 GCA_002304785.1 Candidatus Accumulibacter sp. UBA704
GAAAATCCGCGACAAGTATGTTGAGCCGCCGCACACGACCGACTTTGCCATCCTCTACCTGCCGACCGAAGGCTTGTACGCCGAGGCGCTGCGCCGTCCGGGGCTGGCCGAGGCGCTGCAGCGCGATTGCCGCGTAAGCCTGGCCGGGCCGACGACGTTGGCGGCGTTGCTCAACAGTCTGCAGATGGGATTCCGCACACTGGCCATCGAGAAGCGTTCATCGGAAGTGTGGGCCGTGCTCGGTGCCGTCAAGACCGAATTCGGCAAGTTCGGCGAGGCGCTCGAATCGACGCGCAAGAAGCTCGAACAGGCCACCAAGAGCATCGAATCGGCAGGTGTACGCACGCGCCAAATCGAGCGCAAGCTTAAGGGCGTCGAAGCGCTGCCAGTGATCGAGGCGCAGGCGCGGCTTGGAACGCTCGAAGAGCTTGAAGCGCCTGACGAGGAGGCCTGATCGTATCGGCGGCGGCTGTGGAACGCGCCGATGAATCATGGTAGTGTCCGAACCATGTCCTCCACGAAACGAGAACCGGTCTCCTCTGTCCGTCCCGTCATCCATATAATTGACGATGATGACATTGTTCTATGGATGTTCAAGGAGCTGCTTCAGGGGACCGGGGCGGAAATCAGGACCTTCGATTCGGCACGAAAATTCCTCGAGGCCTACCAGCCGGGATCCTGCGAATGCCTGATCTGTGACCTGAGGATGCCCGAGATTGGCGGCCTAGAGGTGCAGCAGCAGTTACTCGATCAGGGCAGTCATCTGCCAATGATTCTGGTTTCCGGGTATTCCGAGATCCCCGCGGCCGTCGAGGCGATCAAGAAAGGGGCCTTCGATTTTCTCGAGAAACCTGTCGATGGCGCGCTTCTGGTGGCCAAAGTGCAGAGTGCGCTCGCGCGCAGCCGTCAATTGCACGCGGAACATCTGGCGCGGGTGACGCGTGAAGCGCGGCTGGCGCTGCTCACGCCGAAGGAGCGTGAGGTGGCGGAACGTGTCGTTGCCGGAAAATCGAGCCCGAAGATTGCACAGGATCTCAACATCAGCGTACGTACGGTGGAAAACCACCGGGCCCGGCTCATGGAGAAACTGCACGTCGATTCCATCGCCGAACTGGTCCGATTCTTCCTCTGAGATACGCCGGGATCGTCATGCCTTCCCGCTCCGAATCGCGACGTGGCCCCGAGAACGCGGCATGAAGATCTTGTACAAGGATTTCCGTCCCCGGATCTGGCTGGCCCTGTTGGCGGTCGTCGTGCTCATGGCGGCGGGTGCGGCGGTGCTCGACGTGATCTGGCTGGAGTATCGGAGAAATGTCTCCGGTCATGTGATCAGCAATCTGGAAACCATGTCGCGCGGGGTCGTCCTGCTGCAGCAGGATTCAGTGGCGCGGGTTCGCAAGATCGCCGACGAACCGACGCACAAGGCGTTCGCCGCGCAGCTTGCCAATAATCCGGATGACCCCTCGATTCACGACGCGTTCGAGAACTGGATCACGCCGCTCTACCAGAGCCGCGGTTTCGACGACTATTCGCTCATATCGGCCGATGGTAAGCGGGTCATGACCTCGGGCACCCGGCCCTACGTCGGCCAGTTGCCGCTGCCATCCACACGGGAAACGCTTCGGCGGGCCGAACTGCTGCTGGCCGGGGCGGTAACGCCGCCGATTTCGGCGAGGCATCCGTTCTCGACGCTGATGGTTGAGAATCCTTCGGCCTATGCGTACCAATTGTCCTGCGCGCCGGTCGATCAGGACGGAAAGCGGCTCGGTTTCCTCTGCCTCCACGAGAATCCGTCGGTACGCCTTTATCGTCTCCTGCGGGACGGCCGGGCCGGGGTCACGGGCGAAGCCTACGTGGTCGATCAGGAAGGGAGAATCCTGTCTCCGATTCGTTTCGAGAAAAACCTGGCGGCGCCGGAGGGGGCCGAGCCCGGATGGAGTCTCTTCCAGTTGCGCGCTCGGGTCATGCCGACGCGGGAGGATAACGGATTGCCGGATCCGGAGTTGATCAGCACGGAACCGCTGACGCGCGTTGTCGAGCGACTGCTTCAGTTCAATTCGTTCGATACCGGCCTGCTCGAAGATTATGCCGATTATCGCGGGCGACGGGTCGTCGGCGCAGGGCGCTGGCTGCCGGATGCCGCCCTGGGTCTCATTGTCGAGGAAGACATGGACGAGGCCTTCCGCTCCTACTATTTCGCGCGCCACGCGCTGACCGCACTGATCGGGCTGGGTACCCTGCTGATCGTCGCGTTGACCTTTGTCGATTGGCGCTCGCGGCGCTCTCTGGCGCGCAGTGAGCAACAACTCGTGGCTTTCCGTGATTACATTCCTGCGGGCCTGAACATGAAGAGCGCAGAAGGGCGCTATCTGATGGCCAACCCGGTTTTCGAGGCCGGTTTCCACCTGCCCGCTGGCGGCGTGCTGGGCAAGACCGATGGCGAGCTGTTTGCGCCGGAGGAGGCTGCTGACCTCGAGCGGGAGCACAACGAGGTGTTGCGCACCGGACGACCGCGCACCCGCAATTACACCCGGCGTGAGGAGGACGGCGGAGAAAAGACCTATAGTACGGTGCGCTTCCCGGTGCGCGGCGAAAAGGATGGTTCGGTCGTTGCCGTCGGCATGGTCGCACTCGACATCACCGAATTGATCCGGACGCAACGGGACCTCGAAGAACTGACCCAGACTTTGGAGAACAAGGTCGCTTTGCGAACGCAACAGCTGGCAGCCGCACGTGACGTGGCAGAAAAGGCCAGCCGGGCCAAGGCGGAATTTCTGGCCAACATGAGCCACGAAATCCGTACGCCGCTGAATGCCATCATCGGCATGAGCTATCTGGCCGCGCATGTCAATTCCGATGCGCGCGTCGGTCATTACGTCGGGCGCATACAGGCTTCGAGCCAGCACCTGCTGGGAATCGTGAACGATATTCTCGATCTGTCGAAGATCGAGGCGGGCAAGCTCCGGATCGATGTCGCGGAGTTCTCGCTCAGGAGCATGCTGGACGATGTGGCCGGCCTGGTTTCGGAACAAGCTCATGCCAAAGGTCTGGAACTGACGATTTCGATCACTCCTGAATTGCCGGATCGTTTCCTTGGCGATGCCAAACGCATCGGTCAGATCCTGATCAATTTTGCGA
Source organism: Candidatus Accumulibacter sp. UBA704 (assembly GCA_002304785.1). Classification (GTDB taxonomy): domain Bacteria; phylum Pseudomonadota; class Gammaproteobacteria; order Burkholderiales; family Rhodocyclaceae; genus Propionivibrio. The sequence goes on from DBMG01000162.1 coordinate 3,139, forward strand.
ACAATGCCGTCAAATTCACCGAGAAGGGCCGGATCGTGCTGCGCGCGCGAGATCTTGGCCGCAACGGGGGGCGGATACGCCTGCGCTTCGAGGTCGAAGATACCGGAATCGGCATCGTCGACGACAAGCTGCCGCTGCTGTTTTGTCCTTTCCAGCAGCTCGATGGCTCGATGTCACGGCAGTTCGAGGGTTCGGGGCTTGGTCTGGCCATCAGCAAGAATCTGGCTGAACTGATGGACGCGGCCGTTGGCGTCAGCTCGCGTTACGGACACGGCAGCAT
>DBMG01000128.1:0-13874 GCA_002304785.1 Candidatus Accumulibacter sp. UBA704
TCGCGTTACGGACACGGCAGCATCTTCTCGCTTGAGCTGTCGCTGCCTATCGACGCCGCGATCGCCGGGCCGGAATCATCAGTGGTCCCGCGCGAAGCTGAAGCTGCCGGGACGCTGAACGCGCCGTCCGCGACGATGGCGGAGGTGAGCCTTCGCGGCCATGCCATCCTGTTGATTGAAGATAACAAGATCAATCAGGAGGTCGTGCAGCATCTTCTGGAAATGGTCGGCGCCGAAGTGACGGTTGCCAATGACGGGCTGCAGGGCATTCAACTGCTGCATGGCCAACCGTTTGATCTGGTGCTGATGGACATCCACATGCCGAACATGGATGGTTTCGAGGCGACAGCCGAAATCCGGGCCGATCCTAAATTTGCGCGCTTGCCGATTCTGGCGCTGACGGCCAATGCGCTGGAAGGCGATTTCGAACGCTGCCTGGCTGCGGGGATGAACGACTACATCGCCAAGCCCATCCACCCGAACGAGTTGTTTTCCACGCTGGCGCGCCACCTGGATGCCGGGCCGGGGTCGGCATCCGTGTCTCAGGCGTCCAAAGCGCTCGATGGCCGGCGAACAGGAAATACGGCCACGCCTGCCGCCGGTTCGGGAGAGCACACGGCTCTGTTGGCCAGACTAGCCGAAATCCCAGGAATCGACGTCGCTCAAGCAGTTTCGCGCATGATGGGGCGGCAGCATCTTTATGCGCAGCTGGCGTGCCGGGTCGCGGCCGAGCGTTCCGATATGGTCGAAAAACTGGATACGGCGCGACGACTCGGGGATCGCAAGTCGCTGCTGGAAGTGATCCATGGTGCCAAGTCGATCCTGGGTATGCTCGGGGCTGATGCCATGCAGCAGCGTTGCATCGATCTGCAGCAACGCTTGAGCGACGGCGCTGCCGTGGACGATGATATCGCCTCCTTTGCGGCTGACCTGGCAACCTTGCTGCAACGTCTGGGCGCGCTGACCCGAGGTTCCGACTGACCTGCTCGTCCCGGTATTCCGGCTGGTGCTGGCCGGTTCGGCACTGAGTAGTTTTACTCCCCCTGCGTTTTGCTCCCTGAAACGCGATGTGTAATTCTTCGCGCGTTTTCTCGTCGTGCATCGAATCCATTATCCAAGAGGAGGAGTAAAAATGAAGAGAGTCCTGACCACCATCGCCCTGTCCACGGCCCTGATGTTCACGGCCGGCATTGGCCAGGCCGCCGATATCAAGGAACGCAGCGCCAAGTTCCCGATCGTCAACGCGATCGACCACCCGCAAGGGCTGGGCGCGCAGAAGTTCGTCGACGTCGTCGACAAGAAGAGCGGCGGCAAGATCAAGATCAAGGTATTTCCGAACGGCACCCTGGGCGGCGAGCAGCAGGTTGCCGCGGCGATGCAGGGTGGCACGATCGAAATCTCCATGATGTCCCCGGCCCAGCTGGTCGGCACCATCAAGGAATTCGTCGTTCTCGATTTCCCGTTCTCGTTCGCCAACACGGTGCAGGCCGATGCGGTCCTCGACGGTCCCTTCGGCAAAAAACTGATGGATTACATGCCGGCCAAGGGCTGGGTCGGTCTGGGCTTCATGGAGCAGGGCTACCGCAGCATCAGCAACAGCAAGCGTCCGATCAACAAGCTCGAAGACATCAAGGGTCTGAAGATCCGTACGATCCTCAACCCGCTGTACGTCGATATGTTCAATACGCTTGGTGCCAACGCCGTGCCGATGCCCTTCCCGGAACTCTACACCGCCATGGAGATGAAGACGGTCGACGGGCAGGAGAACCCGGAAACCACCGTCGATGCGAGCAAATTCTACGAAGTGCAGAAGTACTTCAGCGGCACGCGCCACATCTACAACCCGCAGATGCTGATGGTCAGCAAGGCCTTCTGGGATCAACTCTCCGCGGATGAAAAGAGGATCTTCGAGGAAGCCGCCGTCGAGGCGCGTGACGTGCAGCGCAAGGCCGCCCGCGCGATGACCGAGAAGTCGCGCAAGGTGATGACCGATCACGGCATGCAGCTCAACGAAATCGCTCCGGCCGAACTCGCCCGCATGAAGGACGCGGCCAAGCCGGTGGTCGACAAGTACGCTGCCCAGCTCGATCCCGCGCTGATCAAGGCGTTCAACGCTGAACTCGAGCGTGTCAAGAACCTGAAGTAAGGCTGTTGCGACAGAAACCGGGATGGTCGGGCCGATCATCCCGTTTTTGCCGAAGTGACAAGGGAATGAGGGGATCAATGAAAACTTTGGAGAAGTACGTGTTGAGCCTGTTCAACGGCCTCATCGTGCTGTTTCTGGCCGTCATGCTGGTATTGGTGTTCGGCAACGTCGTTCTGCGGTATGGCTTCAACTCGGGCATCACGATTTCCGAGGAAGTGTCCCGCATCATGTTCGTGTGGCTGACTTTCCTGGGCGCCGTCGTGGCCATGAAGGAGCACGCCCACCTCGGTATCGATTCTTTTACCAAACGTCTGCCGCCGGCAGGCAAGAAGCTTTGCGTGGTCTTCACCAGCATCCTTCTGCTCGGCATCTGTGTTCTGATTTTCAAGGGCAGCCTGAAACAGACGATGATCAACATGGGAACCGCGTTTCCCGCCACCGGATTGCCGGTGGCCATCCAGTATGCGGTCGGACTCGTTGCCAGTGTCGGCATCGGCTTGTATCTGATCCGCAATATTTTCGTGGTGATCTCGGGTCAGGCCAGCGAACAGGATCTGGTGACCGTGCACAGTTCGCTCGATGAAGTGGAAAGCGTCTCCGTCGAGAACGACGGCGAAAGCGACGAGGTCGGCAAAAAGGGAGACGCCAAATGACCGTACTGATTTTCCTTGGCTGCCTGATGGGCTTCATGCTCCTGGGCGTGCCCATCGCCTTCACGCTGCTCTTGGCCGGGACGGCCATGATGTGGCAACTCGGCATTTTCGATTCCCAGTTGATCGCCCAGAACCTGATCAACGGCGCCGACAATTTCGTTCTTCTGGCCGCACCGTTTTTCATGCTGGCCGGCGAGTTCATGAATGCCGGCGGCCTGTCGCGCCGTATCGTCAACATGGCCCTGTGCCTGGTGGGGCATATCCAGGGCGGCCTCGGGTATGTGGCCGTGATCGCCGCGATCATCATGGCCAGCCTTTCGGGGTCCGCGTTGGCCGACACGACCGCCCTTGCCGCGCTGCTGTTGCCCATGATGCGCGAGGCGAAGTACGACGTGCCGCGTTGCGCCGGATTGATCGCCTGCGGAGGCATCATAGCGCCGATCATTCCGCCGAGTATCCCGTTTGTCATTTTCGGCGTGGCGGCCCAGGTTTCCATCACCAAGCTGTTCCTCGCCGGCATCGTTCCGGGGGTCCTGATGGGGCTTTCGATTCTCGCCGCCTGGTGGCTGGTTTCGCGTCACGACAAGCTGGAAACTCGTCCGCGTCCTCCGATCGAACAGATCCGCAAGACCTTTGTCGATGGCATATGGGCGCTGGTCCTGCCGGTCATCATCATCGTCGGTTTGAAATTTGGCGTGTTTACGCCCACCGAGGCGGCTGTCGTTGCCGCTGCTTACGCGCTATTCGTTGGGATGTTCATCTACCGCGAACTCAAGTTCAAGGATCTTTACCACCTTTTCCTCAGTGCCGGAAAGATGACTGCGGTGGTCATGTTCCTGGTCGGCGGGGCGATGGTCAGTGCCTGGCTGATCACGGTGGCTGATCTTCCTGGGCAACTTGTGGGATTGCTGGGGGGCTTGCTTGAAACCCCCAAACTGTTCATGTTCGCTGTCGTAGTAATTACGTTGATCATCGGCACCTCGATGGATATGACGCCGACGATTCTGATTCTGGCGCCGGTGCTGATGCCTGTCGTCAAGCAGGCAGGAATCAATCCGGTGTATTTCGGGGTGGTTTTCGTCATGGCCAACGCCATCGGCCTGATCACCCCGCCGGTCGGGACGTCACTGACGGCCGTCTGTGGTGTCGGAAAACTGCCGGTCGGACGGGTCGTGGTCGGAATGTGGCCTTTCCTCCTTGCAGAAATCGGGGTCGTGTTCCTGCTGGTACTGTTCCCTGACCTGGTTCTGGTTCCACTTTCGTTCATGACGCGATGAGGCGCAGATGAGTGGCCCCCTGAGCGTCCTGCTGACGACGACAAGCTTTCAGGATACGCCCGGTGCGCATCATGATCTTCTTGCCCAGAGCGGGTTTGAGGTGATTCGCGCGCGGGGCCCGCTGAATGAAGCGCAGATGCTCGATCTGGTGCAAAGGAACGGCGGCTTCGATGCGTTCCTCAACGGCGATGACCGGATCAGCGCGCGGGTGATCGACGCGGCCGGACCCCGGCTCAGGGTAATCGCGAAATACGGCATCGGTCTCGATTCGATCGATGTGGCTCATGCTACGGAGAATAGAATCCCGGTGCTGTTTACCCCCGGCGTCAACCACACCACGGTCGCCGAGCACACGTTCGGGCTGATGATCGCTCTGGCCAAGGATTTCTGGGGGCACGCGAGCGCCGTCAAGAGAGGGCGCTGGGTCAGGCGCACCGGCCATGAATTGATGGGCAAGACGCTTGGGGTGCTCGGCCTGGGACGTATCGGGCAGGAAGTCGTCAAGCGAGCGGCGGCGTTCGGTATGCATTGTGTCGCCTGCAGCCGCCACTGGCCTGAAGAGTTTGCCGAGGAATACGGAGTCGTCCGGGCGGCGAGCGCGGAGGAACTTCTGACTCAAGCCGACGTGGTTTCGTTGCACATGAATCTGAATGATTCCAATCGCGGTTTCATCAATGCGCGGACGCTGGCCATGATGAAGAAGGGGGCCTACCTCATCAATACCGCACGCGGTGGCCTGGTTGTGGAAAATGATGTTGCCGAGGCGTGCCGTAATGGCCATCTTGCCGGTTACGGTACGGATGTGCTCGACGAGGAACCTCCGCGCGCGCATCATCCTTTCCTGAGCATCGATTCCATTCTAGTGACGCCGCATATCGGCAGCCGCACCTTTGAAAGCGTTGAACGGCAGGCCTTGCGCGCGGTCACCAATCTTGTCGAGTATCTCGCCGGCGGGACGGACTATATTCAGGCCAATCCATTTTGAGCGGAGCCTTGGATGAGAACGCCGGAACTCGAGGCTGCTTTCCTGGCTACCACTTACCGGGTGGACGCCGGAGACGAAGTGTTCGATCTGCGGATCGAAAAAGGCCATCCGGCTTTTTCGTCCTGGCTGAAGCGGCAGGGAATTTCCAACTGGTGCATCGTTACGGCCTGTAATCCTGGTGGCAAGCTCTCTCAAGGTCAGAACGTTGCCCGCACGCTGCGCTTGCAGGAAGCGATCGCCCAGCGCGCCTGGCGCCATGCCGCCGCGTGCAACAGCGCGGATGACGGCACGTGGCCCGATGAGCCGGGTTTTTGCGTTTTTGATGCGGACGAGAAAATCTTGCGCATGCTGGCCATAGAGTTTGGCCAGACAGCCATTGTGTGTGGAAACGCCGATGACGACCGAGGAGAAATTGTCTGGCTGGATGGCCATTGAGATTGAGCACCGTGTTTCCCCTGTAGCGCGAATCACCGCCTGTTAGAATGTGACTAAAGCACGTTTCAAACGGGGGCGGGATGGGCAGTCGGATCGGACGTTTCGAGATAATCCGAGAACTGGGGCGAGGCTCGCAGAGCGTCGTCTATCTGGCGCGCGATCCGCATCTGCAGCGCGAGGTGGCGATCAAGACCCTGCATTTTTCGCAGTCCGATCCGCAGAAAAATCAACAGCTGCTGTCCGAAGCCCGCATGGTCAGCCAGTTGCGCCATCCGAACATCGTGCCGATCTTCGAGGCCGGCGAACAGAGCGGCGATCTCTATCTCGTTTTCGAGTATGTGCCCGGCACGAATCTCAGCGATATCATCAAGAAACAGGGGCGGCAGAGCCCGGTCAAGGCGATCGGACTGATCCAGCCGGTGCTCGATGCCTTGGCCCACGCCCACGCAGCAGGGATCGTTCACCGGGATGTCAAGCCGAGCAATATCCTGGTCGATGAGAACGGAACGCCCCGGGTCATGGATTTCGGCATTGCCGCGCGTGCGGAAACGCTTTCGAAAGACGGGGATTCGTTCATGGGAACCCCGGCCTACATGGCGCCCGAGTACATCCAGGCGCGCGAAAGCAGCGAAAGGTCCGACATATTCTCGGTGGGTCTGGTGTTCTTCGAGTTGTTGACCGGCAAGAAGGGAGCGCAGGGAAAGAATGCCCTGGAGATGATCGGCTATATCGTTGATAACGACATCCGTGTGCCTGAGAAGGCCGGGGCCGAACTCGACGAACGTCTGCTGGGTATTCTTTACAAATCGCTGGCGCGCGATCCGCAGCAGCGATTTGCCACCGCAATGCAGATGCGCGAGGCACTGGATGCCTATTTACAGCCGGATGAGCCGGATTCCCAGTCAACCGATTCCAGGCAGAGTACCGTCGAGTTCCTGCTGCGGCGAATGCGGCACAAGAGCGATTTTCCCGCGCTGTCGGAGTCGGTCAGCACGATCAACAAGATCACCGCATCGGACCGGGAGAGCATCGCCAACCTCTCGAATTCGATCCTCAAGGATTTCTCGCTGACCAACAAGATTCTTCGGCTGGTCAACTCGGCCTACTTCCGCCAGGCTGGCGGAGGCAACATAAGCACCATTTCACGCGCCGTGCTGGTCCTGGGTTTCGATGCGGTACGCAATATCGCGGTGACCGTGATGCTGTTCGAGCACCTGAAGAACAAGGGCAATGCCAGCCATCTGAAGGAGGAATTCCTGCGCGCCAATCTGGCCGGAATCCTGGCCAAGGATATCGGCGAGAAGACGGCGCCACGGGAGGTTGAACAGGTGTTCATCTGTTCGATGTTCCACAACCTGGGCCGCTTGTTGAGCCAGTATTACTTTCCCGACGAAAGCGATGAATTGAAGCGGGTGATGGAGCAACGCTCGTGCGGCGAAGAGGCTGCTTCGATTCAGGTGCTCGGTATTACCTTCGAGGAACTGGGCATCGGTATTGCGCAGAGCTGGGGGTTTCCGAATCTCATCGTCAATAGCATGCGCAAGCTGCCGGCCGGGAACGTGCGCAAGGCTGGCACGGCGGAAGAGCGCATGCGTGTCCTGTCGGCCTTTTCGAATGAGCTTTGTTCCTTGATTTCGGAAGCCGATCCGGCCGCCCGGGACAAGGAACTGCGCAAGGTTACCGCGCGGTTCGGCGACAACGTCGCACTCAGCGAGCAAGTTTTGCGCGAGACGATGGAAAAATCGTTCCAGGACGTGGCCCACTTCGCCGGCATCATCGGCATCAGCCTGAAACAATCCGCGTTCGGTCGCCAGATGCAGTCCTGGAGTGCCAAGCCGGAAATATTGTCCGGCACAAACTCCGAACCGGCCATGCCCGAGTCGGAAGATGGAGCCGGTTCGGACACCGTTCTGGCCGAGGCTGTTCCGGTCGGGGCCCCGGGAAGCCTTCCGGCGGGGGGGGAAGAGGATACGGCGTCCCGTGTCGGTAGCCCAGAGGCCATCCTTATGGCGGGAATTCAGGATATAAGCAATACCCTGGTCGAGGATTTCAAGCTGAACGATATGCTGCGCATCATCCTGGAGACGATGTACCGCGCCAAGGGATTCAAACGCGTTGTGCTGTGCGTACGCGATGCGCGCAGCAATACGATGCTCGGGCGCTTCGGTTTTGGACCGGACGCGCCTGAAATAGCGAAGCGCTTCAATTTCTCCTTGGCCTATACGCCGGATATCTTCCATGCCGCGTTGTCGAAGGGGGTGGATATCCTGATTACCGACACCAACGATCCGAAAATCGTCACGCGCATTCCCGAGTGGTATCGCAAGGGCGTCAATGCCGGAACATTTGTGATTTTTCCGCTGTGCATCAAGAGCAATCCGGTGGCGATGATCTACGCCGATAGCGATAACGCCAGCGAGATCGTCATTCCCGAAAAGGAACTGGCCTTGCTGCGCACGTTGCGCAACCAGGCCGTCCTGGCGATCAAGCAGTCGGCGTGAGTCTATTTCTGGTTGGTAAACACGACTTCTCGCGCCGATTTGCTGATCTCCACGACGGCGGGATGAGTCAGGCGTCGTTCCGTGGTGATGGCGAAGTGCTGTTCGATCACCGAGTCGATGCGGCCGACCTGTATGACCTTGTACTGTTCGCATATGTGATCGGCGATTGCGCTGGGTGACACAAACAGTCCCGCGCCGGCTTGTCCGAAAGCCTTGATCAATGCGCTGTCGTCAAACTCGCCAACGATGTGCGGGCGAAGGCTGAGCGAATCGAACCAGCGGATGAGCTTCGGGCGGATGGCGACATCCTCGCCGGGCATCAGAAAACGGGCGTTATCGAGCATCTCGGGGAATTCGCCGGAGAGTCTTTCGGCGTACCGAGGCGCAGCGAACACGGCCAGGCCGCTTTCCCCGAGCAGGTGGCTGAACCCCCGGACATTCAGGTTGGCCGGCATCGGACGGTCGGCAATGATCATGTCCAGCCGTTGGATCGCCAGGTCGGCGAGAAGCGAAGCCAAGCGCCCCTCGCGGCAGACCAGATGGACGGTGTCCCCGAGCCTCAACGCCGGTTCGACCAGGCGATAGGCCATCGATTTGGATACCGAATCAGCGATGCCCAGATGGAAAGAGATCGGCTTGCGGGCCTTGTCGCTGTGCAGTGCCTCCAGTAGTTCATCGCCGAGGGTGAAAATTTCTTCTGCAATCCCGAGAATCCGCCGTCCAGCGTCGGTCAGTTCAAGGTTGCGTCCCGACCGGCGCAGCAGATCGACACCCAGCCTTGACTCAAATTCGCTGAGTTGTCCGCTGATCGATTGCGGAGTGAGGTGCAACTGCTCAGAGGCACGGGCAATGCTACCCGTCTTGGCTACCATCCAAAAATAGCGAAGATGCTTGAAGTTCAGGTCTGCCATCTCTGATGAAGCGCCGTGATGAATAATGTATCGAGAAATACGAGGCTTATGGCGATTATATTCCACTTGCAGGAATGAATAAGCGAACGGAATGACCGCGTACAAGAATATTCTGATTCTTGCCGATGGACTCAGACTCTCCGTGCACGCCGTCAAGGCGTTGAGCTGGTCAAAACGGTTGTGCGTACCGTAGCGGGCCATGCCACTGTCGTCGAGCAGAAGGCGGCCCGACCAGGCAAGTGTAAGAAGTCGTAACATCCGCGCGGGTGTGTCGGTCGGTGGGCGGCAGCGAGCGTTATCGGTCTTGTCTACTCACTGAACAGAGGAACGAATCAATGAAGCCCTTACACCTTGTCTCCGTCGTTGTCGCTGCCACGCTGTCCGTCTCCGCATGCGTCGTGGCGCCCCTGCCTCCTGCGGGCGGCTACTATGGCGAACCCGTGCTGGTCGCACCGCCCCCTCCGCGTGTCGAATACGTCGGCCCACCGCCTGCCGTGGGCTATGTCTGGATCGGGGGGTACTGGAACTGGTACGGCGGTCGCCATGTGTGGGTTCCCGGACGATGGGAAGCACCCCGCCATGGCCAGGCATGGGTGCCGCACCGCTGGGAACAGGATGGGAGGTACTGGCGGCAGAGCGGCGGTCACTGGACCGAGGACCGCGGGCCGCAACGCGGGTGGCGCTGACGGCCGATCGATGAATGTACCGGTGGGGCTGCCGTGGCTATTCCCGGCAGCCGTCCGTCACCAGAGTTTCCACCAGGGTTCCTTGCGCTCCAGGCCGCGCGTGTAATAGACGCTGTCGGGGAAGTTCTTGCGCATCACGCGCTCTGCATCGTCACGCAGATCGTTCATGCCGAGCAGGTCGTAGGCCTTGACCATGATGAACAACGCCTCCTCGGTGGCCGGGACGTCCGGATAGGCTTTCACGGTGTACTGGGCGCGGTTGACGGCCGCCACGTAGGCGCCACGTTTCATGTAGTAACGAGCGACGTGGACTTCGAGTTGCGCCAGCGCATTGACCAGATATTTCATGCGCAAGGTCGCGTCCGGCGTGTATTTGCTGTCCGGAAATCGGGTAACCAGTTCACGGAATGCTTCAAAGGATTCCCGTGCGCCCTTGGGATCACGCTCGGTCATGTCCTGTTGGCTGACGTACCCCATCAATCCGATGTCTTCGTTGAAGCTGATCAGTCCGCGCAGGTAATACACGTAGTCGACGTTCGGATGGTTCGGGTGCAACTTGATGAAGCGGTCGCAGGCGGCGAGGGCGGATGCGGGCTCTCCGGATTTCCAGTAGGAGTAGGCGATATCGATCTGCGCCTGCTGCGCAAAGCGCCCGTAGGGATAGCGCGATTCGAGTTTCTCGTAGTGTTTGATGGCTGTGTCGTAGTTTCCTTCGTTCATTGCTTCCTTGGCCGTGGTGTACAGTTTGTTGGCCGACCAGCCGATGGTTTCGTCCTTGACCTCGGGCAGCAGTCCGCAACCTGATAGAAGCGTGGCGAGAAAAAGCACTGCGATTACCGCTAAACTACGCATGATGAAAATTCCACCTAAAAAGACCGACGTGACCCGCTCCGGGAACCCGGAGCACGAAGATCGACATGAAGAGCGCGCCGATTATAGCGCAATAGCCCGGCAGGCTTTGCGGGTTCCACAGGGCGATGGTGGCCTGCGCCTCGACCAGGGAGTGGCCCGTTTGTGGCCGAAGCATTCCCGCAGGCGACTTCAGAACTGGATCCGGGAGGGGTTGGTCCGTGTCGAGGGCGTCGTGGTGAGGGAGCCGAAACACAAGCTCTGGGGCGGCGAACTCGTAGAACTGGAGGAGGCGCTCGATGAGCGTGCGCTGTCCTCACTTCCGGAAGCCATCCCGCTGAACATCGTCCATGAAGACGAGGCGATCATTATCATCAACAAGCCGGCCGGCCTGGTGGTGCATCCGGGGAGTGGCAATTGGAGTGGAACCTTGCTCAACGCCCTGCTGCATCACGAACCGGCCCTGGAACATGTGCCGCGCGCCGGCATCGTGCACCGCCTGGACAAGGAAACCAGCGGGTTGATGGTGGTCGCCCGGACGCTCGAAGCGCAAACCGATCTGGTGCGCCAGTTGCAGGCGCGTACCGTCAAACGCTACTACCAGGCACTGGTGCGCGGCTCCGTCGAACGCGGTGGCACAGTCGATGCGCCGATCGGGCGCCACCCGACGCAACGCACGAAAATGGCGGTGGTCAAGAGCGGGAAGCCGGCTCGTACCCACTACCGGGTGGTCGAGCGTTTCATTGATTGCACTCTCGTCGAATGCTCACTGGAGACCGGGCGGACGCACCAGATTCGTGTTCACATGGCGTCCATAGGACATCCGCTGGTCGGCGATCCGGTCTACGGAGGCGGCACCAGCCGTGTTCCGATCGGCCCTGAATTCGGCCGCCAGGCTTTGCATGCGCGTCGCCTGGGCCTCGTGCATCCTGCCACCGGAAAGCCGATGCTCTGGAAATCGAGCGTTCCCGAAGATATGGCGGAACTGATCGAGACGGTACGCATGCTCGCGTTCGAGGCGCGTGCCGCCGAGGAAGAGGACGAGGATTGGGACGAAGAGTTCGAGGACGGACCGGAGATCATCTACGCCTACGGCGATGACACCGAGGATGACGATGTCGATCTTGAATAGCCCGGAGTTCATCGTTCCCGACTGGCCTGCGCCGCCCAGGGTCGGCTGCTTGGCCACTACCCGCCAAGGAGGGGTAAGCCAAGGCGTTTATTCCAGCCTCAATCTCGGCGATCACGTCGGCGACGATCCGAAAGCCGTGGCGGCCAACCGGAGTATCGTCGGCCGAAGCGTCGGCGCCCAACCGGTCTGGCTCAAGCAGGTGCACGGCACGCGGGTTGTCGATGCAGCGGAACAATGGTGGCACGATCTGCCGCCCGAAGGCGATGCCGCCTGTACGCGGCGTACGGGGGTCGCCTGTACGGTAATGACGGCTGATTGCCTGCCGGTGCTTTTGTGCGACGATGCCGGAACCGTCGTGGCGGCCGCACACGCCGGCTGGCGTGGGCTTCTTGCCGGGGTGCTGGAGACCACGGTTGCGGTGATGGGGGTGCCCGGAACAAGTCTCATGGCCTGGCTCGGCCCAGCCATCGGGCCGCAAGCCTTCGAGGTGGGCGAAGAAGTGCGCGCGGCGTTCGTCGCCGCCGCCCCAGAGGCGACGCAGGCATTCCATGGCGTGGCCGGCGGCAAATGGCTCGCCGATATCTACCTCCTGGCGCGGCTGCGCCTAAAGGGGCAGGGGGTTGAACGCGTGTTTGGCGGCAACTTCTGTACGGTCACGGAACAGGACCGTTTTTTCTCCTACCGGCGTGACGGGCAGACAGGCCGCATGGCATCGATGATCTGGCTGACTACCGGAGCGGTTTCAGAATCACCAGTTTGAGGTATTCGTGCTCATCCGGTCGAAGGGTGACCTGCTGGTAACGAATCTCGCCCCGCTTCGGGTGCATGAAGCGGCGCTCCCCCCCTTGCCGTTCTAACACGTCGTGCTGTTTCCAGAAACGAGTGAAGTCGCTGCTTGCGACTGACAGTTCGTCCACCAGGCGGATCAACTCCGGCTCCTCCAGGGTGTTTCGGCAATCCGCGCGAAACTCGGCAGTAATGCGGCGCGCGCGGGCCTCCCAGTCCACCAGGAACGACCGGGTTTGCGGCTCGAGAAACACGAAGCGCAACAGATTGGGGGCGGGTTCGTCTGCCGCTCGCGACTGATCCAGCCAGCCGGTGAATAGTTTCGCGGCGGCATCGTTCCAGCCCAACAGATCCCAGTAACGCCCCATCAGGTAGGCCGGCACGCGTACCTCGGAGAGCAGTTCGACGAACAGGGGAGGAACGTCGTCGTTTTCTGACCGGCTTCCTTGCGGATCCCGCCGGTCGGCGATTTCGAAGAGGTAGGCGCGCTCGCCGCGGGTCAGTCGCAGATTCCCGGCCAGGCGGTCCAGCGCCTCGGCCGAAATATTGACCTCGCGTCCCTGTTCGATCCACGTGTACCAGGTTGTGCTGATGCCGACGATCTGTGCCATCTCCTCGCGGCGCAGCCCTTCCGTGCGTCGGCGACTGCCGGCGGGGAAGCCGTAATCGGCTGGCTGGCTGCGACTGCGGATGGCTTGCAGGAAAGCGGCGAGTTCCTTGCGGCGCGCACGGGCGGTTTCACTCTTCACGGTTTGTTCTCAGGCTAGTAGTACTTATACCAGTATAACTACTCGTCTTGTCAGGGTATAGAGGCGTCGTTAAGATCACCCTCGCACCCGGTTCCGGGTTCCCGTCGATGCGCCGAACGTGGCGCTTTTCAAGGAGAAAATACGATGGCCGGCAAGACCCTTTATGACAAGCTGTGGGACAGCCACGTCGTCCGCCAGGAAGCGGACGGCACCTGCCTGCTTTATATCGATCGCCACCTCGTGCATGAGGTGACCAGCCCGCAGGCGTTCGAAGGACTGCGTCTGGCCGGGCGCAAACCGTGGCGCAAGGAAACGGTGGTCGCGGTGCCCGATCACAACACGCCGACCAACCACTGGGACAAGGGCATCGAAGACCCGGTGTCGAAGCTGCAGGTCGATACGCTGGACGCCAACATCAAGGAGTTCGGCGCACAGATCTACTTCCCGTTCAAGCACGCCAACCAGGGCATCATTCACGTCATCGCGCCCGAGAACGGCGCGACGCTGCCGGGCATGACCGTCGTCTGCGGCGACAGCCACACGGCGACGCACGGCGCTTTCGGCGCACTGGCGCACGGCATCGGCACCTCCGAGGTCGAGCATGTGCTGGCTACGCAGACGCTGGTACAGAAGAAATCGAAATCCATGCTGATCAAGGTCAACGGTCAACTCGGCGCCGGAGTGACGGCCAAGGACGTGGCGCTGGCCATCATCGGGCGCATCGGTACTGCGGGCGGGACTGGGTACTGCGTCGAATTCGCCGG